>JAHISS010000010.1 GCA_018817905.1 Nanobdellota archaeon | reverse complement strand
TTGTGAATCCACATCAGAGCTTGAAAGGCAAGACGCCGGCAGAAGAAGCAGAAATAATTTTGCAAATAGGTAGAAATAGACTAATGGGTTTGATAAAATATTTTGCAAAAAAGGAGCATCATTCACTAAGATGACAGTATCACATTTTAACACACATTAAATACTGACGGGAAAGAAATATTTTATTCCCAACTGGAAGAAATAATTAATCTTAAGACCAAGAACTCAAATTCCCCTTTCTCGTGAAAACTTTCTTATCCAACTCTTGTGACTTTTTCCAAGCGCACCAATCACACCACTGCTTTCCGCACGCCGGCCACTCTGTAGTATTCCTAATCTTCTCAATCAAATCCAAAGTCTCAGCCCTCAACTTCCCAAGTTCCTCAGGCGTCCTCGCTGATTCCATTCTTCTGTTGTGCGCAAGAAAATGCCAGACAAGTTTAACATTTATGTCCTTGCCAAAAATCTCACGCAGCCCAAGATGATAAAGAGCCAACTGTCTGTCTGCGTCAAGTTCTTCCTGCGTTTTCATCATCTCGTTCGTCTTGTAATCATGAACTTCATACTCGCCGTCCTTGTTCAAAACAATTCTGTCAACATAACCCATAATTCCGTAATCTTCGTCAAGCGAAAAAATTATTTTTCTTTCTACTTCAATCGTGTTCTCATTAAACGGTTTATTGCGCTGGTAATAATCAACCAAAAACTTAACTCCCTTGTTAAAATAATCTCCCACCTCTCCAGAGTTGATTCGAATATCTGGAGAAAACTGCGCATGCCAATTGTTCGCAAAATGTTTTACTAACTCATCCAGCTCAACACTCCTGCCTCCTTTAATTTCTTTATACAACCATTCCAAACTCTCATGAGCCAGGCTTCCCAAAAAAAGCTGAATCGACCGAGGAATGTCAGGAAACACCCGGTCAATGTACTTCGCCTTGTATGCCTCTGGACAATTCTCATACAAACAAAGTCGCGAATGCGAATAAAGTTCCACCATGCGAGGTAAAAAAGGAGGAAGTATAAATAATTTGTCGCTCCCAATATCTTATATATCGAAAGCTTCCATAACTGCCTTTCTTGATTCTTCTCTCTCAATCTCTATTGTTTGTGTAAGACCATCTTCAGGAATGTGAATCACCTTGTAGACCCTATCCGGCAGCCCATCCTCTCCAAGTTCGTTAATATCAAATATCCAATGTTGTCCTCCAATGATCACTCCGTAGATGTCTTTAGCTCCCTCTACGTTCAAAGCCCTCGTTTCAGGATTATAATCAAAATATCTGAATTTTCCCATGAGGTATAAAAATCTCAGAAGTATAAAAGTATTTGGATGTTAACTTCCCCTCTGTGAAGAAATAAATTCTAAAACCCTTTGTCTTAACGGACTTCCCTTTTCAAATCCTCGCCTCCCCACTGCATGATAAATGGCAGAATATATAGCCACAGTTTTCTGAGAATGTTCATGACAAGATTTGCAATTACTAACATGACTTGCAATTTCAGGAGTCATTGAAGGTCTAAAGCCGCTTAATCTCTGCACTTCTTCATTTTCGTCATATTTCTGCCTCTGCCCATCAGAAGCAGCAGCATACCGAAAAAATTCATCTATTGCGTCTCCTGTTATTGCACTATTTCTCGGGCAAACATAACCTTCTCCCATGATTTCCCACAACAACATTAATAAATAAACCTTTCCTTTCAATCCCATGCAAACAAAATTCAAACGCCACGAAAAAGTTCGCCTGCTTGCTGCGCCAGATATAGACTACATCGAATACGATCCAGCTTTTGACGAAGAAAAACCTCCAATCACCAAAGGCATGGTTGGAAAAATAAATGTCCTCCTTCCAAACGGAGAATACCACGTTGAAATCGTCGAAGAAAAAACTGGCAAAACAATCGCCTACGTGCCGATGAACGAAGAATCCTTGGAAAAAGTGGAATAAGATAATTTTAAATAAACTGATTGTTAAAGAAATAAATGAAAGGGGGTGAAACAATGCCAGCAGCACAACCTAAAGCTAATCAAACACAGGCACAACCTCAAGTTAATCAAACGCAGGTGCAACCTCAAGTTAATCAAACACAGGCGCAGCCAGTCCAGGGAAAGCAAGTCCCAGTCGGAGTAAAGATAATTTCTGTTCTTTATTACATCGGCGCAGTTTTCGGAATTATCTTCGGAATCCTCTTTATTGTAGGAGCAGGTTTCATAGGCTCGGTAGCAGAGCAAATTCCATTCATAGAATTTCTCGGCGCAGGACTTTTCATCGTAGCAGGAATAATAATGATAGCCTTCGGAGTCCTCGGATTTTTCGTCGGCCGTGGCCTATGGAAAGCAAGAAACTGGGCAAGAATTGTCGCAATTATCTTTGCAATACTCGGACTTCTCATGGCAATAATAGGAATGGTCCAGGGGAACATCGTAGGAAACGTCCTCAACTTTGTTGTACAAGCAGTCATCGGAGGATACCTATTGTTCAGTAAAAGCGTAAAAGCAGCCTTTACATAAACAACCTTAATTTATTTTTTCTTTTTGTTATTTTCAAAATCACCTTAAGAGAACTTTGCAGAATAGACCAAGCGCACTAAAACAGCAAAGTTTTCTTATGAGAGTCTTTGAAAACAACGAACTATTCAAAGTTCTCTTAAAACTTTCTCTTCACCTTTCACAAGAAAGACGACCTTGCTCGGCTCTCCTTTCAGCTCGCCTTGATTAATTGCAATATCTATCTTGCCCCGCATTTCATCAGCAATCTCATCAATCTCTGTCACCGGCTTCTCGCCAGAAACATTTACAGAAGTTGTAACAAAAGCCACGCCCGCCTTTTCAACAATCTTTGAAATAAAATGATCAGGAATCCTAACGCCCAAACTTTCGCCAAAACAATTAACCTCCCCAGCAACGCAATTCTTATTCTTCAACTCAAGAATAAAAGTATAAGGCCCAGGCAACTTTGAAAGCCACGCCTCAACTTTTTCATCATCAACGCAATTTTCCCACACCCATTCTTTCGAAGGAGCAATAACAGAAAACGGCTTTCCATCTCTTTTCTTTAGCTCTCTAATTTTCTCAACACTTTCCCCAAGCAAAGCATTACACCCAAGCCCATAAATCGTATCTGTCGGATAAACAAATATTTTCCCTGCTTTATTTTTTCAATGAGATTTTCTTCATCAATTCCTTCCGCACGTACAATTTCCATAAACCAATTTAGAATTAAGTCTATAAATAAACTTCGAAGTAAAATTCTTCAGGGCAGCTTCTGTTGATTTTAGAACTAAAATTATCTAGAGGAGTCCTCAAGAAGTTTAACGACCTTTTCAATTCCTTCAGGTGTTTTTGGTTGTAATGCGTTCAATTCTTCAGTTTCTTTAAGTCGTTGAGAATAATCTCCCCGAGCAATAGGGCCTTTAAAATTGTAGAAAAGACTTGTTCTACCATCTTCATCACGATCAACAAGTACTACATCAGTTCCCTCTGGAATTAATCCAGTTTCATCTCTACCTTCAATAAAATATGTCACTGATACTATTGTTGTTTTCATATTTTTCCGCAAGTTTTCTCCTATTTAAATCTTTCTAATTCCAATTTTTTCTGTTGCTGTCTAAAAAACCTTCCAGTTACGATAATAATGCTATCTGGTTTATGAGATAATCATTTAGGGGCGGGGTGCTTTAATCAAAAATCAATCTTGAACGAAAAGATTTCGCTCTCCGGTTTTCTAATGTTTCACAATCATTTCTCCAACTACAAACAAACTTCTAAACAATCTACAAAAGCTAAAAAATAAAACAAGAAATAAAAAAATAAAAAAATAAAACTTATCCGCGTGCTAAGCTGAACACGTGTTTGAGAGCAACAATGATTGTTGCAGGAACAAATAACACTGCCAACGCTTGCAAAGTCACTTGGAATGGTGGAACCATTGCTACAACGACTTGACCTAATGCTGACACAATTACAAGAACAGTTCCAGCCATCAAAAATGGTCCTGCTTCTTCGTCATTAATGTTCAAAAGTCCGACGATAATTCCAAGCACTACAAGAACGTAAGTTATCCTTGAATCCATCCCAACAAAAAGCCCGAACACCAATGCAAGGATTACACCAATCAAAAACGACCAGCTTCCAAGCAAATTTCCTTTCCTCTTTTTTGCCATTTAAACCTCCTTTTCGTGCAATTCAAAGGATATTTTTGTTTATATATGTTTCTTTTTTATTTTTTCTAGATTATTAAATTTGTTTTTGTTACAACTTAAAAAATAGCAAAATTATTTTCCCACAATCCCATTTCCTCCAAAAAAATATTTTTTAATAATCATTATCAGTTTATTTTGTGAGCGCAGCGATTACGAATTGGGCTATTGTTCAGTTGTATCTCTAATATTATCATTTCCCACTCATACAAAATCTTTTTTAACCCAATCCTCGTTCCCTTACAATGAAAAAAGAGGAAGAAAACTTCCACGCGAAAACTTCTGAACAAGTTCTAAAAGAATTAGACTCAACTCTTAGCGGTTTAACAAAAGAGCAAGCCAAAACAAGACAGCTAAAATACGGCTTAAACAAAATTCCCGAGAAAAAACCATCTTCAAAAATTCTGATTTTCTTAAGACAGTTCAAAAGTTTAATGGTCTACGTGCTTCTCGTCGCCGGAGTTATTTCATTTTTCCTCGAAAGAATGATTGACGTCTATGTAATCGTCGGAGTAATTTTAATTAATTCTGTAATAGGTTTTTCACAGGAAAACAAAGCAGAGAACGCAATCAAAGCCCTGAAAAAAATGATTGTGCCGCTCGCAAGATTATATCGCTCCAACGATTTGGTGCAAATCCCAGCAAAAGAGCTTGTCCCAGGAGATATAATTATTTTAGAAGAAGGAGACAAGATTCCTGCCGACGCCCGCCTTTTAGAAATTAAAAATTTCAAGACAGTTGAATCTTCCTTAACTGGCGAATCACTCCCAGTTGAAAAATCTCTAAAAATCGTTCCTGAAAAAACATCTCTTTCAGATCAGAAAAATATGGTCTGGTTAGGAACTTTCGTCGCTTCAGGAAAGGCAAAGGCAATCGTTGTAGCGACGGGAGCAAACACCGCAATCGGAAAACTTGCAGAATCAATAGAAAAAATAGAACCAAAAAAAAGCCACTTTAAGGAAAAAACAGACACGCTGGCAAAACATCTCGCAATTATTGCATTCGCCGGGGCTGCGCTAACTTTCCTCGTCGGATTTTTCTTCAGAGATTTGGAATTTTCAGAAATTTTCCTTTTCACAATTGCCTCGCTGGTTTCAGGAATCCCCGAGGGTTTGCCCGTAGTTCTGGCAGTTGTCTTGGCAATCGGAGCATTCAGGATGGCAAAACGAAAAGCAATCATCCGCAGCAAGTACGCTACAGAAAGTCTTGGGATTATAAACACAATAATCACAGACAAAACAGGGACAATAACAGAAAACACAATGACTGTGCAAAAAATTTTATTGCCCGGACAAAAAGAGATTTCAGTCACAGGAGCTGGCTGGACGCCGAAAGGAGAATTTTTCCAGAATGAAAAACAGATCGAGCCTTTGCAAAACAAACATTTAGAAAAGCTCATTCAAGTAGTCTATTCTTGCAACAATTCAAAGTTATTCAAGGAACAAAACAATGAAGAATCCTACAAAATCATCGGCGACCCAACTGAGGCAGCGCTGACTGTTTTAGCAGAAAAAGCCGGCTTGAAAAAAGTTTCAATGTCTGAAAAAGAAAAGCGGCTCGATGACCTGCCTTTTAATCCCAAACTAAAATATCACGCCTCGCTTTCTGTCCTCACCGAACAAAACAAAGAAAAACAAGTTTACGTTGTCGGGGCTCCAGAATCAGTTCTTCAGCATTCAACTTATGTTTTGAAAAACAACAGAAAGGCAAAATTAACAGAAGCAGACATAGCGGCTATAACAAAAAACATAAACGCCTTAACAGACAAAGCAATGCGCGTTCTTGGCGTAGCTTACAGGGAAGTTTCTCAAGACCTGACAGAACTAAAAGAAGAGCACACCAAGGAACTGATTTTCGTCGGAATTGTCGGCATGCTTGACCCGCCGCGCGAAGAAGTAAAAGGCGCAATTGCAAAAGCAGAAAAAGCAGGCATCAGAGTTATCATGGCGACCGGCGACCACAAAAACACAGCAATTGCAATAGCAAAAGAAATCGGACTCATTAAGTCCCAAAATAAAGATTACCCTCTTGCTCTAACCGGGGAAGAATTAGAGCAAATGTCTTCAGGGGATTTTGAAAAAGCCGTAAACAATGTTTCTGTTTTTGCCCGCCTGAGTCCAGAAATAAAATTAAAGATTGCAAAAACCTTGCAAAAGAAAGGAGACATTGTCGCAATGACCGGCGACGGCGTTAACGACGCTCCAGCGCTTAAACAGGCAGACGTCGGCGTTTCAATGGGCATAATCGGAACTGACGTCGCCCGCGAGTCAAGCGAAATGATTTTAGCAGACGATAATTTCGCCTCAATCATCAGCGCAATTGAAGAGGGCAGAACAGTCTTTGTAAACACAAAACAAACCTCTCTCTTCCTTGTTGCAACAAGCATTGCAGAATACACAACAATAATTTCAACCATGACTCTTGGACTGCCGCTTCCGCTTTTGCCGACACAGATTTTATGGCTTAATCTCGTAACCGGCGGAGTTACAGACATGGCGCTTGCGACAGAACAAAGTCACCACGACGTCTTGAACGAAAAACCGCGCAATAAAAAAGAAAACATCCTGAACAAAGACCTCTTGCCACACTTAGTCATTGTAACTTTAACAATGCTCGCACTCACTTTAGTCTTTTTTTATTACCACCTCCCTGACCAGACAAAAGCAAGAACAGCAGCATTTGCAGCAATGTCTTTCACCCAGCTTTTTGCAATGTTCAACTTCCGTTCTCTCAACAAATCGCTTTTCAAAATCAAAGTTTTCAGCAACAAATACATTATCGGAGCTTTCGTCGTGTCTGCTGCAGCCATGTTGGTCGTAGTTTATCTGCCCTTCTTGCAGAACGTATTCCAGTTCACAGCCCTTTCTCTAACAGAACTCTTGACAATCTTCGCACTTTCTTCTTCAACTTTATGGTTCGGAGAAATTTACAAATTGTGGAAGAAAAAATCTATTGACAAGAAATAATCAACAAGCATACAACTGAACAATAGCCCAATTTGTAATCGCTGCGCTCACAAGAGAAGTTAGGATAATCAATTATTCAAAAAATTTGGCAGATTAGAAGTAAATAATCTTGCTATTTCATAATTTCTAATTCTTAATGGTTGAGTAGCAAATGAAAGGGACCCACCCCAGTTAATAACAAAATCAATCAGGATTATAATGCTGGTCGAATTTTGGGATAACGTTTGGGTTAGTTAGGTTTGTGGTGGGTTGGGTAACTTAATAGTTGTTAAGTTTGATGTGTCATGACTAAACGGTTTCTCAACCAACCCCTGACCTTTCCCAATAATAATCCCACTTCTTCTAGTTCTAACAATCACTTCTCAAACACGACAAAACTTATAAACACAATTTCGTCAGGGATTTCATGAAACTTATTCCTTTAGGAGAACGCATAGTTATCAAAACAATTGAACCAGAAGAAAAAACAAAGTCAGGAATTTATCTGCCAAAATCTTCTGAAGAAAAAAAGCAGGGCGAAGTTGTCGAAGTCGGCACGCTCAAGGACGGCTCACTAATTCCCCTAAAAAAAGGCGACAAGATTATCTACGGCGGCTACAGCTCAGAAGAATTTGAATTTGAAAATCAAAAACTTTTAATAGTTGACTACAAAGATGTTCTTGCCAGGATTGAAGATTCGCAGGAAAGACCAACAGAAAGAAATTTCGGAGGATTTGAATAAATGAAACCAGTAGAAATCAGACGAGCGGGCGGGAACATCGCGATAAGCAACATGGATGAACTTAGAGAGGGAGATTCAATTTTTCCAAAATCTTTAGGTGTTACCCAGGTTTATGTAGGTGAAACTGCAAGGTTAGAAAAAGTTTTTGTTCATTTAACAAATTTGGGGATTGAGTCTGGAGCTTATATTTGTAGGTATCCGCCAGAAGAGATAGAAATAGATAGTGATAGAGGAGTTGTATTCTTACCTGATGTGCGGGGAGAACCTGAAGTAAAAGTTTACAATTTTCATGATCAAGAATTTACACTTGTTAAATATATCGTGGAGAGGGCTGAACAGTAAAATGACAAAACAAATAATCTTTGACGAAAACGCAAGGCGGGCGGTATTGAGAGGAATCGACAAAGTTGCAAACACAGTAAAGGTAACGCTTGGCCCAAAAGGTAGAAACATAATTCTTGACAAACATTCTTCACCATTAATAACAAACGACGGAGTGACAATTGCAAAAGAAATCGAGCTCAAGGACAAATTCGAAAACATCGGGGCAAAGCTTGTCAAAGAAGTCGCCTCGCAAACCCAGGACAAGGCCGGCGACGGAACAACAACAGCTGTTTTGCTCACACAGTTAATGGTTACCGAAGGACTGAAAAACATCACAGCAGGAAGCAACCCAATTGAAATAAAAAAAGGAATTGAATCTGCAACCGAAAAAGTAGTAGCATTTCTGAAAGAAAAATCAGTCAAGGTAAACTCAAAAGACCAAATTTCCCAAGTCGCTACAATCTCTGCGAACAACGACGAGAAAACCGGAGCATTGATTGCTGATGCAATGGAAAAAGTCGGAGCTAACGGAGTCATCACAGTTGAAGAAGCAAAATCAATTGAAACAACATTGGAGTTAGTCGAAGGAATGCAGATTGATAAAGGCTACCTTTCACCCTACATGGCTGCTGACCAAGAGAAAATGGAAACATCTTTCGAAGAGCCATACATCTTGCTGACAGACAGGTCAATCTCTTCAGTCAAAGAACTTGTCCCTGCTTTAGAGGCTGCCTCAAATGAATCAAAACCCCTATTGATAATTGCAGAAGATGTTGAAGGCGAAGCCCTTACAACTTTAGTGATTAATTTGCTCCGCGGCGCAATCAAAGTCTGTGCAGTAAAATCCCCGGGTTTTGGCGACGAAAAGCGAGAGCTTTTAGAAGACATCGCAATCCTAACCGGCGGAAAAGTCATCAGCAAAGAACGCGAGGAAAAACTCGAAGACGTCACAACAGCTGATTTTGGAACTGCAGCAAAAATTAAAGTAACAAAAGACGAAACACTTTTAATCGAAGGCAGGGGCAACAAAGAAGAGCTCAGAAAACGCATCAGGTCAATTGAAACAAGAATTGCGCAGGAAACTTCAGAATTTTCAAAAGAAGATTTGAAGAAACGCCTAGCAAAACTTTCCGGCGGAGTTGCAGTAATTAACGTCGGTGCAGCAACAGAAACAGAATTAAAAGAAAAGAAAATGAGAATCGACGACGCTCTGCAGGCGACAAAAGCCGCAGTTGAAGAAGGCGTTGTTGCAGGCGGCGGGCTGGCATTGCTCCACGCAATTAAAGAACTTAATTTTCTAAACCTCCCGGGAGAGCAGGCAGTCGGAGTAAAAATTGTAAAAAAAGCTCTTGAAGGACCAATAAGACAAATCGCAGCAAACGCTGGCAAAGACGGTTCTGAAGTCTTGGCAAACTTAAACGGAAAAGAACAAAACATTGGATACAACGCGCAAACCGACGCTTACGAAAACTTGTTCGAACAAGGAGTCATCGACCCAACAAAAGTCGTCCGCAACGCGCTCCAAACCGCCTCAAGCATCTCAGCCCTCGTCCTGACAACAGAAGGCCTTGTCGCAGATTTAGAAGAAGACAAAGACAGAATTGACATTAACCCTTCGGTGATTATTTAATTTTAATTTCATCATTTTAATTCGCCTAAAATATCATTTATGCCAAGTGGGCTTGCCATGAGAAAGATTGTAATAAACCCCAGAAATGTTTTTATAGTCAACACACGTCCCAGATTTATGTATTCGACAAAGACATGTGAATTAAGATGTAAAAGCATAACTCCTGGAGCATTCTCAGGTGAGCGCGTCTGCGAATTTGATATCTACGAAGATGGAAGGGTTGTCCAAGCTAGCCCACATGTTCCAAAAGGATATGTAGATGAAGGATCAAAAACTGTACGCGTAAGAGCGATTAGGGTTCAAGGAGATAAAACAGATATTGAGTTTCCCGGTGAGGTTCATTTTGAGGTTTCTTCTAAAAGCTTAGTAGATCTAACGTAGAAGACTGATTATAATTACTCTAAAATATCTTCCATTCAATTAATCATTTTTGTTGCAACATAAAATTGCAAGATTACCCACCTACATCAAAACATTTTCTGAATAATCATTATTAAATTAATTTTGTGAGCGCAGCGATTACAAATTGGGCTATTTAGACAAGCGAATTAATTTCTCAAAACAACTTAACAATTACCTTGACCAAGTTTTTACAACCGCTTTACTGTAAGATGGACCAACAAAAGCAGAGTCCTGCCACTCACCATCAAGACATTTCATAATTGGCAACAAAACTTCTGATGGGTTTCTCCCGTTTACATAAATCCGCATCTTTGACATCGGAGGAAATCCAATATTTTGAGTTTGTCTTTGGGCTTCGTCTGCAGGAATATCAACACATTCTATTCTCATACAATCCCTATCCCTAATTAATTTAGCTCCAGATTCCTCTTGATAATTATCTAAAAATTCTGAGCCCCATGCTCGTCTATCTTTGCTCACCTCTTTCAACCTCAACTCAGTTTCCCAAAAACCAATTTTTTTAAGCATTTCCTTCACCTCAGCTACATCTGTTGAAGTATAGCAATCTACAAATCCTTCTCCAGTTACCAGTTCGTCGAAATTATTTACTCTTCTCATGATAATTTTTTTGAAAAACAATATTTAAATCTATCGAGAAACTTGAATTTGGGACAGGATTAAAGCCTGAATAAGTTATGCCAAATATCTCTACAGAAAAGAGCAGTATCAATTCTGTCCACCCTCTTCTGTCTAACTTTCCATCCAAACATTTTCTTATCTCCTCCGAAACAACTCTCTGAGTTGTTTCTCTTAAAATATTCTTCAAGATGATTCATCGTATCCCAAACAAAACTTCTCATCGCATATAACCATTCAGTTCCTCCCCCTGGTGTTGAATCTTTTCTTGGTATCACATAAAACTTGGCTCCTGGGAATAATTTTGAATAACAAGGAAAGCTGTAATATCTATCAAGTCTAACAGACTTAATTTTTATATCTATTTCCTTGAGCATTTCCATAGCTTTGTGAAATGCTTTAGCTTCGCTGATTAGACTTGTTCCAAAACAAACATACATCTTAGTTTTAAGATCCAATAATGAAAATTTGTAAGCAAAAGATTTTTTTGTGTTCTCAGAATCTTTTGCTTTATCTTTAAGTTTCTTAACATAGGAAGAATAATGTTTGCTGATAAATAATCCAAAACCTGTGGCATCGCCGCAGGTATCCACTTCATTAATATTTTTCTTCTTTAAAATTAATATCCATAAGTTGAAGAGAGCCGCTTCAACTTCTTTATCAGAATAAAGTCTCTCGATAGTTTTGTAACTTCTATCAATTCCAGTTATCAAAGAAAAAAGTCTTGTCATGTAAGCCATCATTCGATTGCTCTTTCCCGCTAACTGACTTAACAACAAAAGCCTCAGCTTCTGTTCTATTCTCAATGCAGGTTTATCTCCTTTCCCTCGATAAAACCTCAACGTCCTTGTAGCTTTTTCAATTAATGGGTTTAAGTTTTCCATGGCTTTCCTAAATCTTTTCTTGAACTCTTTTTCGTATTCAGCATAATTTTTCTCCTTTTGTTTAACTTGTTTTTTGTATCGTTCTAAAAGGAACTCCTCAAGTTCCTTCAATTTATTATGAATATGTTTTTCTCGCAACTGAGCCATCTTATCACCTCTTGCTTTTGGATAGCGTATAGAAAATTTCCATTTTTCTGTGATGCGTTATATATGATAAAACACGGAAAAAGTTATATAGGGTAACGTATAAAATAAACCATGCATTTAAGATCATTTAAGCGTGGAAAGAAAAGATATTGGTTTGTTGCTAAATCAGTTAAGAAAGACGGAAAGGTAATTCAGAAATCTGTTTTATATGTCGGCACAGCCGACACATTACATAACAAATTAATCGATCTTAAAAACAAATCTTAGAACTTAATCCTGTCCCAAATTCCTATATCCAAGACCTTTCCAAGTAACTTCAGAAATTCCTTTTCCAACTTGCTTTAATTTATCTTCTAGTCCCATTTTCTTAATTTTAAAGGCATTGTTACATATTAAAAGATAACCACTTTTATCTTTGTCAAAATAACAACCTTTAAATATTATGATTCTATGATAAAAGTAAGATGCCAAAGAAAAGTGGAGTAATTGACGAAAGGGATAAAAAGATATTAAGGGAGCTTGAAAAAGATGCTAGGCAAACAGATTCAAGTATAGCCAAAAAAATAAGACTTTCTAAACAAGTTACAAATTATAGGATACAGCAAATGAGGAAATTAGGAATAATTAATAATTTTTACACGGTTGTTAATGTTGGAAATTTAGGATTAACAACGTATTATGTATTTATACAATTAGAAAAGGTAACAAAAGAAAAAGAAGAGAACATAATTAAAAAAATTAATTCTCTTGATAAAGTTGGTTGGTTAATCTCTTGTATTGGAAAATGGGATATTATCTTAAATGTAAATGAAAGTTCTGTCTTGAACTTTGAAAAAACATTAAACCAAATAATAAAAATTTGTGAGCCGAATTTGTATGACCACAAATTCACTATACTTTCAGAAGCAGAACATATAGGCTATAAATTTCTTGGCTCTAAGAATTATAAGCCCCTTTATCAGGGAGAAAGAGATAAATCTCTAAAATTAGATGTTACTGATGAAAGAATATTAAGAATTTTATCTCAAAATGCGAGGATTGATTCTATTAACTTGTCAAAAAAAATCAAGATGCCTCTGCATATATTAAATTATAGAATGAAGAAGTTAATCAAAAGTGGAATTATAGAAGGCTTTAAGCCAAAATTAAATATCAATAAATTGGGTTACCAGTGGCATTTATTATTGATTAAAACAGATTTTGTAAATGAAGAAGAAAGAAAAAAATTAATAGACTTTTGTAGATATCATAAAAATACTTATTATGTAACCTCAACAATAGGAGATTATAATTTAATGTTGGATTTACACATTAAATTAACTGATGAACTGATTGAAATAAAAAAAGAATTACAGGACAAATTCCCTAATTTAATAAAGGCGTATGAATCTGTAATGGTTGTGGAAGAATTTAAAATTGATTATATCCCAAAAGGAATAACCACGACTGCACTCCTTTTTGACTTAGATGGAACATTAGTAAATACAGAAAAATTTGATGGAAAACTTTTGAAAAAAGTGTTAAAATCATATGGGCTAAAATCAGATGAAAAATTTAGAGGACATTCTTTAGAAGATTATATTTCAAAAGTTACTCAGGATAAAAAATTACAAAAGAAAGTAAAGAACGATTTTATTTCTCAATATAAACTAGTTTTGAAAAATATTCAAATTGAGGTTAATAATGAATTACTGAGATACCTTAAATTAGGTTTAAGTCCATTGGTTGCTTTGGTTACTGCAAATAACAAGCAATTGACAAGGCAAATCCTAACCAAGACAGGTCTTTCAAAATATTTTGAGATTATTATCACTTGCGAAGATGTAAAATACCAAAAACCTGATCCTGCCCCGTACATCAAGGCACTAAAAGAATTAAATGTTGCTCCAGAGAATTGTATTGTTTTTGAGGATTCAGAAGTAGGAATGAAATCTGCTAAAGCCGCAGGAATAAAAAATATAAGAAAAGTTGCTTACTAATTTTAAAAAAGTGCCCCAACAAAGAACAAGAAAAATATTTGGGAGCGCGACAGCAAACCTTTTATCCGACCGACAGGAAAAATCAAAAAATTAAAATTTCGGCGAAGCCAAACAACTACTTCTTCCCTTTCTTCCACCCACCAGAACTCCCCACCAAATCACTTTTTCTTTTTACCGCCGCCAGAACCACCGCCCCCACCTTCAAAAGCCCTCAAGATTTCTAACGGCACGCCAAGAACAACAGTGTTGCTTTTATCAGAGCTCAAATCATTCAATGTCTGTAACGTCCTCAAATGTAAAGCGCCAGGTCCTTCAGCTAAAGTATTCGCAGCCTTCTTCAGATTAGACGCCGCCTCAACTTCTCCCGAAGCCTTGATAATAACAGCTCGCTTTTCCCTCTCCGCCTCAGCTTCCTTTCCAATCGTTCTCTTCAGCTGTTCAGGAAGTTCGATATGCTTCAACTCAACGCTATCAACTTTTATCCCCCAAGGGTCTGTCGCCTTGTCAACAATTTCCCGAATCCTCTTCGAAATAGAATCCCTCTTCGACAAAAGCTCGTCAAGCGTAACTTCTCCAACAACGTCCCTCATCGTAGTCTGCGCAATCTGCGAAGTCGCATAACCAAAGTCCTCAACTTCAATCACCGCCCTCTTCGAATCTGAAACCTTATAATACAAAACCGCGTTAACCTTAAGCGAAACATTATCTTTCGTAATCGCATCCTGGTCCGGAACATCAATCGCCTTCACCCGAATGTCAACTCTCTGCCACGCCTGCAAAATCGGAATCACCAACCGCAGCCCCGGAGACATCATCCCGCCAAACTTTCCAAGCGTAAACTTAACTCCCCGCTCATATTCCTTGACAATTTTCAACCCAAAGAGAAGCACAGCTATAACAAAATACAACAAATATCCCCAACCGCTCAGCCAAAATACCATGACTTCTCTAAATGAATAAGGTTTTTAATTCTTTCTGGCGTAACATAAAATCCATTCAATAAAGATGCATATTTCACAAAACAAATTCTTTTAAACAATGCCATGTAATGATTAAACATGAGTCTAAAAAAACCAAGAAAGAAGCCATCCTACGTTAGTCTAAAACGTCAAGAATTAGAAGACCTCAACCGTGAAATCAAAAGAAAAGGAATAAAGCGCAAGGATATAGCAACATCACTTGATTTGGACCCCTCAACAATTACAAGGACGCTTAGTGGGGGCGGAATCGCAAGAAAGGCATTGGCACGGATATACGACATGTTAGGAAAACCACCCACCCTGTCTTTTGTAAGGGGCTATGTTCCAGAATTTTTTGGATCAGATCCTAGTAGGGCAGAAAATGCCTCTGCATCTGAATTAGAAAGAGCGTTAGTAAGAGCAAGGGACGAAAAATACAGGGGTTGGTGCGGATTGTATGACTCACACGCCAACGCATGGGGAGAAATTGTTATGGCCTTGCCAGAAGAAAAACGAATGGAAGTAATAAAAAAGATGGACAGTTTAGTAATGACCTACGCTCAGCCTGCTGAGACTCCAGAGACTCCAGAGACTCCAGAGACTCCAGAGATTAGTTAATTATTAATCATTTCATTTCCCACTCCTCCACCCCATTCAACACAAACCAAAAACCTTATATAACTAAAAAGATACAATGTTATACCCCAAAGGTTACAATGTTCACAAAAACCCAAATCAAGGTTATGGAAATATTTGTTTCAGAAATAAACAAAAAATTTAGCATTAGACAAATCTCCCAGATAATAGAAAAACCATATCCTCTGGTTCATAGGTCAATCAAACTTCTAATCAGCAATCATTTCTTAACGAAAGATGAGAACAATTTGATTTCACTAAACTATAAAGAAAACAACGCAGAGATAGCATACATAGAATCGCAGAGAAAGAGAGGTTTTCTGGAAAAAAACAAAACAATTAATTTATTCACAATAGATGCTCTGAAAAAAATAAATTTAGACTTCTTCATCCTGATTATATTCGGCTCTTCAATAAAATTAAAAAATCCTTCAGATATAGACGTATTGTTTATCATTGATAATAAAGACAGAATCAACGAATTTGAAAAGCTCCTGAACAATCTGGCATCTAATTTCAGCAAAAAGTTTGACATCAAGGTCATTTCAATAGAAAGCGCATACGAGATGTTAGCAAAGAGAGACGATATTAATGTAATGAATGAAACATTAAATAAGCACATCATACTTTTTGGAGCAGAGAACTACTACAGAATTTTAAAAAATGTTAGATGAAAAAAGAATTGAAATAATAAAGAAAAATGTTGAAAGATTAATCAAAGAAGAATTAATCATCAGAGTAAAAGAAGACAAAGGAAGATTTACAGAATTCTTCTTGAAAAATTCCAGAGATTCTCTCGAGTCCGCTAAACTTCTCCTCAATGTTTCAACAAAAGCAGAACTCAAAGCTCTCATGGGCATCCCCGGTTTCAATGGGTTTTTGTGGACAATAAACGCAAGCTACTATTCTATGTTTTACATGGCAAGAGCTTTGTTAGAAAACGCAGGGATAAAAATAAAAACAGAACTCTCAGTCCATAGCATTGTTTTTGACGCATTAGTTTGCTATTTCTACCTAACTGGAAAAATAGAAAAAAGCATCATAGAAGAGTTCAATGAGGCAGAAGAAGAAGCAAATGAAATACTTGGTAAAGAAAAGGCAAAGGGCCTTATAGAAGATTACTTCCACGAAAAAGACAAACGAGGAAAATTCACTTACGAAATGGGTGCAATTGTAATGCAAAATAAAGCACAAACATCCTTAGAAAGAGCAAAAAGATTTAACGAAGAGATTAGGAAGATAATTGACTAATTAACAAGGTGATTGATGCATTAACAAACCAAAAATCAACATCAAAACCAAATATACTTCACAGAGCTTAACAGCAACAAGTTACCCAACCCACCCCAACTCTAACTAACAGATAATTATCCACAAATCCAATCAAGTCTATGCTCCTGATTGATTTTATTATTAATTGGGTGGGGCTGGCTGCAATTGAAGTTATTTTTTTAAAGATTATGCACAAAAATTTAGCCTTTTCTGTTTATTGATATTCAGACATTGTATGCAAACCGAAAGTGCTATTCTTGGCTATTTAGAGAGTTAAATGACAATATTGAGTTTAGTTAGTTCGGAATTACACTAATCCCCTTAATCATTTCCTCTCCAACCTCTCAACCCTCTTTCTCAACTCCTTAATCTCATCCAAAACTTCAGAGTGCTTCCCTCCAACTCTGTCATCCATCGACTTGACAAAATCAGTCAGATAAGCATTGAACAAAGTTGAAAGTTTCCCGCCAAATAAATCTAACTTCTTCTTCGCCTGCTTCAACAATTTCTCATCTACTGTCACGTTTACTCTGATTTTTTTCATTTTAACTTTACTCCACTAAATATTTCTGATTTCATTCTCTGTACTGCGGAAAATGTATGCAGCTCCGGTGCTCATGTATAAGGAGTCCTCACCCTTTGCACCGACCACAATAACATCATCACAAACAGCAACTGCACTTCCGAATTCATCAAGAGAATACCCATCCGAGGCTAGGAGCTTAACTTCTTCAACCCAAGTCAAGCCGTCAAATCTGTATACATAGGTTGCACCAGCTTTCCAGCCCAGCTCGCCATTCAAATGAGCACCGATAACTGCCGTGTTGCCTGATACAGAGACTGCACTACCGAAATCATCACCAACCGCACCGTCTGAAGCGAGCAGCTTGCTTTCCTCAACCCAATCCACACCATTAAACCGGAACACATACGCAGAGCCAGAATCCGAACCATGATCATTATCGCGGTTGGCACCGATTACTGCGACATCACCTGATACGTCCACAAAATAACCAAACTGTATCCACTGCTCAGCGTCGATTGGAGTTAACTTTTGCTTTTCAATCCATTGATTTCCATCGTAACGGAATACATAAGTTGCTCCAGACATTGAACCAAAGTCATCAACCCCCAATGCTCCAACGAAAGCGACATTGCCGGAGACAGAAACGGAATAACCGAAGGAATCAGCCGAAGCTCCATCAGAGGCCAAAAGCTTCTGCTCTTCCACCCAAGACAAGCCATCAAAGCGAAACACATAGGCTGCACCGCAGTTATTCCCACACGGTGCCCAGTCATCACTTGAGGCTCCGATCACAATGACATCATCAGAAACTGAAATTGATCGTCCGAACTTATCGCTGGCCGCGCCATCGGATGCGAGCAGCTTTTGCTCCTCAACCCAATTGACGCCATTGAATCTGTAAACATACACAGAGCCGGAATCTGAACCCAAGTCATCATCATAAGGAGACGCTACAACCGCAACATCTCCTGAAACAGAAACAGAATAACCAAACTGATCATCATCAACCCCATCAGACGCTAAAAGCTTTTGCTCTTCGATCCATTCATAGCCATCAAACCTGTAAATATAAGCTGAGCCGGGGTCTGAACCAGAAAAAGTAGGATCGTACGGGGCTCCGAGAATCGCCACGTCACCATCAATCGCTGCTGAACTGCCTAGCATCTGCCCACCGTAAGCATCAGAAGCAACCAACTTCTGCTCTTGAATCCAAGATAATTCAGTAGTAGTAAACGCTCTAGTCAGCTCCCTCGGAAGCCAACTTCTAAAACTCTCACCCCCAGGAGACGCCTGAATATCATCTAAAGAATAATAAAAATAACCAACAGCAGCCAAAACAACAATAACAATAATTAGAAAAACTGTTTGCCTCTTTTTCATCCACCAATCTAGAGAAGGTTTTATTTAAAGGTTTCTGGGGTTTCTTTTATTTTGCAAAAAATGTTTGAGCGCCGCCCCGCCTGAAGATTATCTCAACAATCTCGTTCGGAGTAGATGGGAGGTGAGTGTTAGGTTCATGGGGTAGATTAATTTATTTTCAGAAGGTTGATTTGATAAAAATATGTTTAAGCACCCAGCCCCTACAAATGATTATCTCATAAACCAAAATCGATGGGATTGTGTGTGTTGTTGATAATATGTGTCCTTTAATATTGATTTGATACTTGACTTCGCCATCTAGCTCCAACTAATTCTATCACTCAACCAGTTTTGACAGTTGGCTTTTTTATTAGGAATTTGGAGGTTTATCCTCCAAAATTGCTCTGACTTCTTTAGAAAAATTTGAAAAAACCTTC
>JAHISS010000009.1 GCA_018817905.1 Nanobdellota archaeon | reverse complement strand
TTTTTATCTATCTTATTTATCAAAGCAATAGGCCCAAAAGAAAAACTTACGTTTCCTTTCATTTCAATCTAGGCCTCCTTTCAGTTGTTGAACACAACTGAAAGATTCAGCATTTAAGTTTAACTGGCGATGTCAAGTTATATACAAATAATTATCTCATAAATCCCGTAAGGTTGGATTGGAATTAACCTTTGAGGTGGTGGAATTAATCAAATCTCCTCGACCTTGTCCATAAACTTTTCAAAACCTTCCATGTGCGACAGCCTTGCCTTTATCAAAATCCCCCTGAGCGTAGAATCAACCTTCACGCCCAACTCAATCAAAATCGGTTTAATCAACATATAAAGTTTCTTGCCTTGCCTGTCCAAATCCGTAAGAATACAAACCTTCGTCTTCTTCCTGTCCTCAATCCCCTCGGCAATCTGCTCAATTCTCTCCCTCAAACCCACGCCTGTCACATGAATCGCATAAACCTTATCAAACCCAGCGTTCTTCAACGCAGAAACATCTTTCTTTCCCTCTACAAGAATCGCGTAATCCTTAAACTTCTCAACATCATTCTTCAGTTTCGGATTGAATTTCATATGAAATCAAAAGAAGAAACATATTTAAACCTACAGTAAACTCCAAGGCCATAGAATCCTTCGAAGAAACAGGTAGAAAAGTATTTGACATGCTAAAAAAATACGCTGCTACTGTAGAATCCTTGGGCTTTACACCACAATGTCTCCTTGAACCTTCTTCCACCGTGGTGTATCGCGCCACCGAGAGATCTTCAGAAAAAGATGTAGTTGTAAAACTGCCCAGTTCAATATCAGACCCGAGCGTGATAACTCGGGAAAATGAATTTCTGGAAGCAATGGGCCCTACAGAAGGGCTAGTTCCAAAACACGCTTACTTCCCAAGGGGACTCTTTGAAGAACATCCTGTTTTAGTAAGACCTTATGTGGCAGGCAAAACCTGGAAAAAAGAAGAAAGATGGAAACTAGATGAAACACATCGTCCTAGACTAGAAAGAGTTGTAAACAAAGCACACAAATTAGACTTAGGAGACATAGATATAAGAATCCAAAACATTATACTTCGAAACGATGGAGTTGCTGATTTCTTTGATTTAATGGTCGTGGGAGGATTATTAACAAACGTAGTGGGCAAAAAAGAATATGATTGGAGATGTTTTAACAAGCTCTTTCAGGATTGAATTTCATAGTAACTTTTCGAAATCTTCTCTAGATACCTGAACATCTTTCTTTAAAATCTTTAACAAAAGCCATCTATCCAACTTCCTTCCAGGATGACTCGGCACAACAGTTGTTCTTCCATCTTCATGTCGTAAAAAAATATGGCTTCCTTCTTGCCTTAAAGATTTAAATCCAATCTTTTCAAGGACCTTAATCAATTCAACAGCAGTTAACTGAGGAAGTCTGGCCATTTAAACCCTTATTTTTTGTATGCCAATAAACGTCTCTTTCACACTTTCTTGGCCAGTAGCCTTCAAATAAAGAGAAATCGCTTCCGCTGTATTTTCAAGAAGCTCGTCCATTGTCTTACCCTGCGTATGACACCCAGGAAGCTCCACAACTTCTGATATCAAATAGCCATCTTCTCCTTTCTCGATAATTACGTTGAATTCCATGATTTACCAAAGGATGAATGGGTTAAAAATCTTGCTATTCCTAAATTTCATTGTAGTATACAAAAATTAGTTCGCCTGTTTAATTTTTAGATACAACCAAACAATAGTTCAATTTGTAATCGCTCTGCTGACAAGATTTATTTGTTAATGGTTATTCGGAAAAGGTTTGGTGGTGGGGTGAGAGCCGAGACGATTAACTAAATAAAAACAAAATTTTCAACAAGATTAACTTCTGGGCAAGTTTTAAAAAATCAACATTGCTTCTTAAGTTAGGCCCCGTAGCTCAGCCTGGTTAGAGCACTGGACTCTTATGCGAATGCAAAGCAATCGGAGTGATCCAGGTGTCGCGGGTTCAAATCCCGTCGGGGCCATTATGAGATTCGTAGAATCTCAACAAGTCCTGGGGACTTGTGAACTTCCTGCAAGCCTGCAGGACTATTGTAGTTTTTGATGCGCCAAAACTTTTTTCTAAAAAGTTTAGGCTTCGGATCCCGTCGGGGTCATGAGGAATATATGTTTTAAGAGGCAAGAAAAACTTTTTAAATTATAACTTATCTAAATTAGATAGGGGTGCAGTGCCTCATTTCGAATAAAAATTAAAGGTGACCACAAAATTATCATTTCTTCTTTTTTGTAGACACCTCTTTTAATGTCTTTTTGTATTGTTTAATAAGGAATCTCAAGGTGGGTTTGAGATCATCCCTCTTTGAATATTCCTGAAGTGTTTGATAGTACTCTCTTCTGTCTTCAAGCATTATATTTATCGGGGGATAATTATTTTTTAAGAGAATAAAATTAAAAAGTAACCTTCCAACTCTTCCATTTCCGTCCTGGAAGGGATGAATGTGTTCAAATTGATTATGCATTATTGCAGCCAATATTAGGGGCTTGAATTTATTTTTGTTTTCTTTGTACCAAACGACGAAATCTTCCAGATAATCTTTTAGTTCTTCCTTAGGAACTCCTGAATGAATAATTTCCCCTAGTGAATTTCTAACTACCACATTCATATTCCTGAACTTCCCAGAAAAATGTTTTGATCCCTTAAAACATAAATCATGTAATTTCAATAATAGATTTGAGGAAACATCTTCTTTTGTCTTTCTAATATATGCAACAGCTTTTGCAACCCCTTTGGTTTCAATCTCTTCCGCGTTTTCTACTTTTTTCTTACGCAGTATCTCAGGTACTTCCTCTTCTGTTACTGTGGAGCCTTCAATGGCATTAGTATTGTAAACGAAGTCTTCTATAAAATTCTTCCATTCATTTTTACTCAGATGAACAACTTCTATTTTGTCATTATATCTGTTTAAAGATTCTATCTGGTTTTTAGTTAATGAAAACTTGAAAACATTTGTGTTAATTTCATCCAGCAATTCCAAAATCCTTTCCTTCGCCTTCTTCTTAGCTTGTTCTAGTTCTTTTCTTGAGAGATTTTTCCCTAAATATTTTCTTATCTTTTCTACTCTGTCTTCATCGCGATAAGAATGAACCAAATAATACTTCACAATGTTTATGGACTTTCTTTTTTCAATATACATAGTAAACTAAAGGTGCCCACACTTATAAATATTCCTGTTTTGTGGTCACCTAAAAAAGATGGCTACAGATAGACGCCAATTGCTCAATTGCCGTCGGGGCCATCTCTTAGTTCTCCTCTTTCCTGCTGCATAAAACATGAGCATAAATCTGCCTTGCATAATCCAATATCCTTGGCACATCATTTTGTTTAATAGCTCCCTCGTCATATTCTCGGTAAGGCCCGCAACGATTAGAAGAAATTAACTCTAAACTTCTCTTCCTGTAAATTCTTTTGTCGCAGGATTCCATTCTTTCAAAACTAAAACATCGCCTTCCTTACAATCAAAATCCGCCAACCGCAAGTCAAAATTTTTGGTCCCTTCCAAAACTTCTTCGAAAAGTTCTGGCCAAGCTTTCTTCTCAATTATCAATTTATCTGTAAACCCTCCAAGTGTGCTTGCATTTCACGCACTTGTAAAACTTCGTCTCTGACTCGTCGCCAGCCCTTGTTTGCATCGCCCAAGAATACGCTTTCTTATTTTTGCACTTCGAACATTTCATATCAACCTGTGGATGAATATCGTCCTGGTCAGCGTTCACAACCGCCACAGCATCTGGCTTTTCAATTTTTTCAGACGCCTTAATCTTCGGCTTCTTCTTTTGCTTATGGCCACAGCCAGCACAAACTGCTTTTCCGTCCTTAACAAGAATCACACTGCCGCACTTTTCGCAAAATTCCATAGCTAACCTGAATTAACTTATAATTGAGTTACACGATTATTTATAGTTTTGCATGTCTGAGGCTTTGCGTATAAACTAATTCTCAATCAGATTAAAATAACTCAATCGTTTGTGATTGTGTAAAATTATTCGCGCACAAACCTGCACAAACTTTGCATTCAATTTTAATTTTGTTACAATTCCAAAAACTCTCTTAAAA
>JAHISS010000072.1 GCA_018817905.1 Nanobdellota archaeon | reverse complement strand
TCGTAAACTTCAAGATAAGAATTTGTTACATAGGTATCGCCTTGGACAAAAGCGTCTGTTGATTTTACGCAGTGTTTGAATGTGGCTCCTGAATTGTCGATGAATTCTCCTTTCTTTTCGTAGTCTTCTCCGCATTCTCCAGAGTTGATTAGTTTTTCGTCTTGGACGAGATTGATATTGGAGTCGTCCTGTGAACTGGTTGAATCTTGGTTTTGTCCTTGAGAAGTATCAGATGTAGCATTCGGGGCTGGTTTTCCTTCACAACCGAGATAAGTTATTTCTGGATTATCTTGCTTTGGTGTGTAAAACAAAACAATTGAGAACAAAATAAATAATATTAGGAAGCGGCCTCGTTTCATGCAAAGAAGAAGGATTAGAGTTATATAAATATTTTCTTTAAATCTTCCTTGTGAAATCTAACTAAAGCATAAATTCCAACTAAGACCATGCACTTCAATTTGCCTACCTCTTTTTTACAGATGGTAATAACACTGATAACTTAAGATTTAGTTAGAAAAATAGTATATGAGATTTGTTATGCTGTTATAGAAAATATAAAAATCAGTACTTGGAAAACTAACAGTTCTTCAGAGGACAAGTAGCTCCATTTGGATATACTTGATTTTCAGTATCATAGTTGGACATAACTGAATAGAATTTTGCGTTAGACGCGTCGGTTGGTGAAGGTGTTCTTTTATCAACGTAGGGCATGCCCTGACATGACTTTAAAAAACCACAGCTTGTAATTAATGTATCTCCGTTACTACAATAAAATCTGTCACCTAAATCATCTACTGGTAAACATCCGAGGCCAATTTCACGGCACTCATCACAATCAAATGTAAATTTACAACATTCTGGGAAAGGATTTGGGCATGACCCATAAATCTCTTGGGATGCTGCCCATTTATTATACGAATATTCATCACAAAGCAAGTCATATGAATGACCTAACTCATGAGCTAATGCACTATTTGACTCTGTTAGTAAACCTGTACGAATTTTTAACATAATAACCCCAGGCACTGCTGGATTTGCTTGACCATTTGAATAAATATACGGGCTTTTTGTCATAACAATAACTCTATCTTTTTTTTCTGGAAAAACTGGAATAATACTATTTGCGACAGTAAACATATGCCTCCATCCATCATCCGGCATTTTATCGTATAAATCTTCTTTCCGGTCAATAAAGATAATTTTTGATGACTGTGATATGCTGCTGTCAATTTCACTTACTTTTCTTAAAAATTCAAATTGCTCTTTGAAGCCAAAGAAAAAAGGAGTCTCTGCTTTGATTACTGGAAAAATATATTTGGCCACTACTAAAGGTTCTTCAGCTACTCGTTCGATATTGCTGCCCTGCATCGTTACAGAGCACAGAACTAATTCGCCACGTTTTAGAGTTTCTTTGGGAATCTTCTTTATACAATGGAACCCATCATCTGAGCAATCATCAGGCTGCCCAAGAGAGATAGGCATGTTATGCACAGCTAACTGCAGAGTTTCACCTTTGAATAAATTAAATTCTAATTGCGTTAGAATTTGGGTATCTGCATTACCTTCAAATTCTACATGGCACACTAATCCATTTCCTCTTGCTGAATCAAATCCTGCATTTTCAGTAATAACAAGATACTCTGTATTTCCATAGGGAGTTTTAGTTAAGTATGGAACTTTATTTTCGTCTGTTATGGGATTAACGATTACATCGTTATTTCGAAGATGGTTTAAGTAACTGTACTCTTGAAAGTCAAGATCTAAAGTTACACGTTTAATCGTCAATTCTGATTCTGTGTTGTTTTCTTCCTCTCCCCCACAATCTTCAACAAAATCTCTTCCAATTTTATCAATATCTAAATCTGTAATAGGGTTTCCGTTATTGCCTTCGGTGATTTCGCAGTTTTCTTTATCAAATGTAAAACCATAATATTCGTTCGAACCAAGGGGAATGCTAACCTCGCAATAAGTTGTTGGGCAGCACCCATCAGGGCAAGTATCTTCTCTTGTGCCTGCCACTAAATCAGGACAGATTCTTACAGTTGTCGAGTCTTGGGTTCTTTGTGAGGTTTTATCAGATTCTGTTCCTGAACTAATGCAATGGACAATTGCTGCTCCTTCTTGTGTTTCAATCGCGTCTGAAGTTGCGATGTAACCATCTGGACAAGTTAGCGTAAT
>JAHISS010000008.1 GCA_018817905.1 Nanobdellota archaeon | reverse complement strand
TTGTGAATCCACATCAGAGCTTGAAAGGCAAGACGCCGGCAGAAGAAGCAGAAATAATTTTGCAAATAGGTAGAAATAGACTAATGGGTTTGATAAAATATTTTGCAAAAAAGGAGCATCATTCACTAAGATGACAGTATCCTGGCAGTTATCGGGTTCCTTCTACTAATCTGGCTTTTTTCCTGTTTCTCTATTTAGTATTCGGATAACCTCGCCAGGCTTTGTTGGAAATCTTTCTTGCGCAGTTTCAAATTCCCACTAACATTTTCTCTGCGAGGAAAAACCCTCCCTGCCTCACCCAATTCCCAGCCCCAACAAAATAGTCAAACCTGCAACTTCAGACTTTTTCAGCATAGCCACCTCTCCAAAAACATTTTTATATCTCCATTGTCATCTAACATCATAAAAGAGCCAATGCAAATACAAAAATCCCTTAACACAGACATCCCTGGGGCAATATCTGAATTTCAAGCAACAATGAAAGAATTTTTATTAAAGCGCCGCCTCTATAAAATTTTGCTGAGAGGCAAAGGCCTGGAGTTTGAATCTTACCGAAGATATGCTCAAGACGACGACGCTTCTTCAATTGACTGGAAAGCAAGCATGAGGTCAAACAACCTTTTAGTAAAACAATACCGCGACGAAAGAAATCTAAAAGTCGTGTTTCTTATCGACATGAGCGAAAACATGGTTTTCGGTTCAACAGAAAAATTAAAATGCGAATACGCCGCAGAAGTTGTGTCAGCGTTTGCCCATCTCATAATCACCACAGGCGACAAACCAGGATTTGTTTTCTTCAACGACGACGTAAAGGACTACATAAAACCTTCAAGCGGAACAAAACACTTCAGCATTCTCGCCGACTATCTAACCACTGCGGAAAATTACCACGGACGTTCAAATCTAAAAAACGGTTTCGACTTTCTTCTAAACTACGTCAGCAAGGGAATAGAATCAGTGATAATAGTTTCAGATTTTGTTTCTTTCAACGAACCGCTAAAAAAAGACGCAGCCCTAATATCAAACAAATTTGAAACAACTTTCTTAATGGTTCGCGATCCTTTGGATAACACTTTTCCAGATTTTGAAGGAGAAATAGTTTTAGAAGACCCAAGAACTGGACAGCAATTATTGGTAAACCCAAAAGTCGCAAAACAAGCTTATGAAAACTACGCTCTTCAGCAGGAGACGCTGATAAAGAAAACTTGCATGGAAAACAACATTGACCTTTTGGAAATGATGACAGACAAACCTTTCGTCTTAACGCTTTCGGGTTTCTTGAAAAGCAGAATTAAACGAAAAACGAGGTTAAGATGACTCGTCCTTCCCCAAAAGAAAGTATCAAAAATAAAATGTTATCAAAAACAAAACCGCAAAAAAGAAATTTAATATTTAATTATTTTAGATTCAATCGCCATCAACAACACGCATTATCGGATGTGATAACCTTCGGGCGGGGCGGCGCAAGAAAATATATTTTTACCCAACCGCAGATTTCTTTTCAATTAAACTTTGAATTGCCGAGGATAAAATGAGTTTTGGTTTTATCAGACCAGGGTATCTTTTTCTTCTTGTTCTAATCCCCATAGTAATCTTCCTTCATTTTTTAATGTTAAAAAGAAAAAGAAGTCATGCCCTGCGCTTTGCAAATTTCGAAGCAATAGCAAAAGTGAAAGGCGTCGACCTGCTGTCTAAAAATATTTTTATCTTGATTCTGTCAGTTTTAATCTTTCTGCTCTTAGTTCTTTCTCTTTCAGGAGTAAAAATGCAGCGAACGCTTTATTCCAGCTCCTTCTCGTTCATTATTGCTGTTGATTCTTCAACCAGCATGGAGGCAGCAGATTTTTCACCAAACCGGTTGGAAGCTGCTAAAGAAACAGCTCTTGATTTTGTAGACTCTTTTCCAGCGGGAACAAGAGCAGGAGTTATTTCGTTCTCAGGAAACGCATTCATAGAGCAAAGCGTGACAGACGACAAGGATTTCATAAAAAGAGCAATAGAAGAAATCCCGTTAAGCTCCATTGGGGGAACGGATTTGAGCGAAGCCGTGATAACCTCGACAAATCTGCTCGAAGGCGAAGAAGCAAAGGCAGTCATTTTGCTGAGCGACGGAAAAATTAACGTCGGAACAATAGAAACTGCAATCAATTACGCAAACAACCATGATGTAATAGTTCATGCAATTGGAATAGGAACCCTTGAAGGTGGAGTGACAAGTTATGGCCTTTCAAAAATAGACGAAGATTCATTGAAATCTCTTGCCTACAACACCGAAGGAAAATACTTCCAGGCAGGCACAAAAGAACTCCTCAGAGATTCATTTAATCAGATAATTGAGCTAAAATTCAAAAAAGTAAGCTCCGACATCACCAGCTATCTGCTTCTCGCAGCAATCACTTTATTTCTAATAGAATACATTTTAATCAGCACAAGATTCAGGATTCTTCCTTAGAGAATCTTTGAAAACAACGAATTATTCAAAGTTCTCTTCAAAGGGCTGAGACATTGCAACTATAACGTCTGATTCGCCGATTTTATGATTAAATATACAAACATCAATAAACCGTCAGCCGCGATAGTCGTCTGGTTTATGAGATAATTATTTGTATACAAAGTATAAACGCAGATTTTTTCGACATTCGTCCCACCCACCCATCGAATTTGAATTTCGACCGCCTCCATCTCCTGCCCTCGAAATTAAAATTCAATAATCGAAAAAATCTGCTAAGAAGTTGGGTCTGCCCGGAGGGCATTAACTTGTTTTGGCGGCGATGGAAATAAATTCTTCGCTTAATTCCACCCCAGCTCTCCTTCCCTTTTCCTGAGTTTCTCTTTTAACCTTTCCAAGCTGTCCATGTTTTCAATGTTATGATAACTTTCAGGTTCTTTTTCCGGATAACTTTTTTCCTTAACTTTTATTTTTTCTTTTTTATAAGGAATAACTTCTATTGGTTTCGCTCTTGGGATTTTTTCCAGTTTAGATTTTCCAGATTTAAGGGTCCCAACTTCTCTTTTAATATTGTCCAAATCCAAATTTTTCGGATGGAAAAATTTATCCATAATTTTCTTTCCCCCATCTTCTGGAAGAGGTTTTGTTACCTCCTCTTTCTTTTGCGCCATTTCTTTTTGTTTCTCAGGAACTTCCTCTTCTTGTCGAACATTCGCAATAGCGTCGTCAATATGTAATCTATCAAATCCTCTAGAAATCAATTTTTCTTCCAATACTGTCATATCAAGTCCCCTCTTTTTCCCCTCAGAAAAATATTTCACAAGGTTCATCTTTACTTTTTCAGCTGGTCTTTGAACAGCCAGAGATCTCCCAGGTTTTTCTTCTTTCTTGAACAAATCTAAAAATTCCCCGAAAAGACCTTTCTTAGCAATCGGTTTTACAAGACGAGGCCTGAAATCTTCCTGAACTTTAATCTCTCCCACAACCTGCGGCTCTTCCGCCATAACCTCTTGAACTTCCACTTCCACAACCGGGACTTCTTCTCTAACCTCCTCCACCTTAACCTGCGGAATCTCCTCCACAACTACAGAAACTTCTTTCTCCTCAAGCTTTGGAAGTTCTGGCAATGTTTTTTCTTCTTTAACAGGAGCAATCTTTCCGCTCCCAACAAGTTTTTCTTTCCCAGTCCCAACAAGACTCTCCACCTTAATTTTCTCACCAAGTTTAGCCTCGCCTTCAAGCAATTTAAAATGCTGTGGCTCATTTTTTATCTGCATAATTCTTTCTTTCTGTGTTTCTCTAAATAAATACTGCAGCTTTTCAAACAAAAAATCTATTCTTTCTCGTCTCAATTCCGTGCCAGAATAAAGCACCTCTTGCATCACTTCACAAAATTTTACAGCAGCCCCGTTATCTTCTTGTTTCATCTGCTCCAAAATATCAGAATATCTAACGCCGCTTATATCAAATTTATCTCCAAAAAATTCCCGCGCAACATCATCGATGGCAATAAGAAATTTTGAAGGGTTTTCTCGAAGAGCCAGAACAGACTGAAGTTTTCGCTGAAAATAAGTTTCTTCTTCTTCTCGTTTTAGAATAACCTCGCCGTCTAATTTGCGTTTCACAAGCGTTAGAACTATAATCGCAGATACAATCAGAATCAGCACTGTCAAAAAAATCGGCCACGGCAGCAGCAATATCGAAATGTTTAAAGCCATCAGTAACAATAGATATTTTATATATAAAAACCTTTCACTAAAGATGAAAATAAACATAAACGGGAAAAAATTAGAAATCAAGCTAAGAAAAGTTTCTACCCTCGGAAAATTCACCGGCCTAATGTTCCGCTCTTCAAAAACCGAGAATCTCTTATTTGAATTCAGCGACTCAGAAGTAAAAACAATCCATTCTTTTTTTGTTTTCTTTCCTTTTTTGGCAGTCTGGCTTGACAAAGAAAATAATGTTCTGGATTTCAGGTTAGTAAAACCTTTCACCCCAGCAGCAAATTCTAAAATTCCATCAAACAAGCTCATAGAACTACCGCAAAATTCCCAAAACAAAAAGATTTTTAATTTACTCGTCGGCAAAGGAAAGATTTAAATACATTGTAGATTAATTTTATACAATAAAGAAAGGAGGTAAAAATGGGAAAAATTGTTGTTAAAAAGGTGGTAACGAGAAAGCCAGGCCATTTGTACTACATTGACGGTGCAGGAAATGTATGTGAAGCAAAAATGGCTAGAGGCGGTAGAAAGAAAAAAGCTGTCAAGAAGAAAACCACCAAAAAAAGAAAGAAGAAGTAATTCTAAAAGTTTTTGTTTTTTTATTTTATGTTTTATTTCTATTTTGATTAAATTTAAAAATCTGTTATGCTTGATTTGTCCATGGGGAAAAGTTCTAACGAATATCAAAAGATGGCCGATGATTTAATCAGTAGTTTTCGTTCTCTAAAGGACAAAAACGTTAGAGTTTTTATCATACCCAAATGGATGTTTTGGTGGGCAACCGCATTTGTTTTTGGAAGGTTTATATTCATAAACAAGAATTTTGAAAAAATGGATAAGGTATCCCAAGTGGCCTTGCTCGCACATGAGTTATGTCACGTCGAAGATTCCATCAAACGTGGTTTTTTGCAAGAATTGTTTATGCTACTTTATGAAGGTCTAAGCTGGGGATTTGATACAAAGTTGTCGAGAAGAGTAGAAAGAGCAGTAGATTTGAGAACAATTAAGAAAGGTTACGGGAAGGAGTTGCTGCATCTGGAATTAGCGCGTGAGAAAAAATTTTCAAAAAAGAAACTGGAAAAAATTCATTCAAGAGGATATTTAAGCTCCCAAGAAATTAAATCTTTAATGGGAAAGAAAAAATGATCCTAGGAATCGAATCAACCGCACATACATTCGGAGTCGGTCTTGTCCATAACAAAAAAATTCTCTCCAACGTAAGAGACATGTACAAAACCGAATCCGGCGGAATAATCCCAATGGAAAGCGCAGAACACCACAAACGCGTCGCGCCAGAAATCTACAAAAAAGCCCTCGAAGAAGCAAAAATCTCCGAAGACAAAATCAAAGCAATCGCCGTCTCAAACGCCCCAGGTCTTGCACCATGTTTGCACGAAGGCGTCAATTTCGCAAAAGCATTAGCAAAAAAACTTAACGTCCCAATCATCCCAGTAAACCACTGCGTCGCCCATCTTGAAATCGGCAGAAGCGTCGGAGCAAAAGATCCAGTCTTGCTTTACGCAAGCGGGGCAAACACTCAAATCATCGCTTACGCCGCAGGAAAATATCGCGTTTTCGGGGAAACATTGGACTTAGGAATCGGAAACTTCATAGACAAAGTCGCAAGACATTTCGGCATGGGTTTCCCCGGCGGCCCTGAAATAGAAAAGCTCGCCAAAAAAGGAAAATACCGCGAGCTCGCATATTCAATCAAGGGAATGGACGTCTCCTTTTCAGGAATGCAGACAAAACTCCAACAGCTTTACGACAAAGGCGAAAAGGTCGAAGACCTTGCTTTCTCGCTGCAAGAAACAGCTTTTGCAATGTTAGTCGAGGCAGCAGAACGCGCGCTCGCCCACACTGGAAAAAAGGAACTCGTCCTCGGTGGCGGCGTCGCCTGCAATTCCCGCTTACAGGAAATGTGCCAGATAATGTGCAAAGAGCGAATAGAAAAAACAAAATATTTCTGCCCCGAACGCCCGCTTCTCGTTGACAACGCCGCAATGATCGCATTCACAGGAGAAATTATGTTCAACACAGGAATCTCTTGCAAACCGGATAAAGTTGAAATAAAACCAAGAGAAAGAACAGATCAGGTTGATGTGAGTTGGAGATAATGCCCCCCTTCTCTAACGCCCCAAGCACAAAACCAACCTGCTCCTCCCCGCAGGAACATCAACATAATTCAAAGTATACGGAGAAATCCTATGAGAATTCTTAAGCTTTAGAAGTAAACAAAAAAGTATTTAAACCCGCCACACCTAATTTTTCAATAAAGAAGAGATAAAAATGGCATTAGATTTTTTAAGAGATGTGGGGCAAGAAGCTGTTAATCCATTAGTTAATTTATGGAATTCAGTTGTTTTCATACTGCCAGGAATTCTCGCAGCAATTATAATTCTAGTTATTGGATATATCATCGCTTTAATTGTTAGTCATGGGATAAAACACATTGTTAGGGTTAGTAGATTAGACAACTGGATGATAAAAAAAGGACTTCATAATGCCATCGGGGGTTTAACTCTTTCTAATGTAACTGGAAAACTTGTAAAATGGTGGATTTTTATCCTGTTTTTAGTTCCAGCAGCAAATGTAATCAAGCTAGGAGGTCTATCTTCAATATTAGGAGAATTCGCAATATGGTTTCCTAATCTGATAATTGCAGTCATTGTTATTCTATTTGGGCTTGTTCTTGCCCATATTTTCGCAGCAGCAGCAGGAAATGCGAAAAAATTAAAAGGAATTAAATGGGTCTCAACATTAGTTTATGTTGCAACAATAGTTGTTTTTGCAAGCATTTCCTTGAGACAAATTGGAGTAGATGTTGCCTTCCCAGAAACAATTATTCTTGTCATACTTTGTGGAGTGATGATTGCTTTCGCAATTGGTTTCGGCCTTGGATTAAGGCCGCACGCCGAGGACATAATAAAAAACTGGCGAAGGAAACACAGGTAGGATTTCTTTAGTTGGAGATAAATTCTTAAACTTATTATAACTTTCTTTCTAATGTAACAAGTTCCCCTCATTAACTTTAAAAATCTAAGAATATTTGTTGAGTAATGAAAGAAGAGGAGAAAAAACCTAAAAAGAATAATTCTAAAAATAAGAAATTCGGAACATTTGCCGGAGTTTTCATGCCCTCTGTGCTGACTATTTTGGGAGCAGTTATGTATTTCATTGCTCCGCAGATTGTCGGGGGAGTAGGATTGGCAAAGACTCTTCTCATAATTCTTATCGCACATTCTGTAACTCTTGCAACAGCATTTTCTATTTCTGCGATTTCTACAAATATCAAAGTTAAGGGCGGTGGCTTGTATTACTTAATTTCGAGAAGCCTTGGTTCTGAATTTGGAGGCAGTCTTGGCGTTCAACTTTATCTTGCTCAGACAATTGCCTCAAGTTTTTATGCGATAGCATTTGCAAGGGGTGCAGGGATTGTTTTGTCTTCCTTAGGAATTTCACTTGCAGAAATGCATATAGCCCTAATTTCATTAGCTATTTTTGGGATGATGGTTTTTATTGGTGCTAATTTTATCATTAAAGTTCAGTATGCTATTTTTGCTGCAATAATTTTAAGTCTTGTTTCTATATTTTTGGGGCCTCAAACTGGAAGCTTATCAACAGCTTTCTTTTCCTCAACTGCCTTGCCATTCTGGATAGCATTTGCAATGTTTTTCCCCGCGGTGACTGGAATTGACGCAGGAGTCGGCATGAGTGGCAATCTGAAAGATCCTAAGAAAAGCCTTGTCAGGGGAACATTTGCAGCAATCATAATTACAATGCTTGTTTATATCGCATTAGTCATTAAGTTTGCTGTCTCTGCAAGTCCTGATGAGTTGTTTTCTAACAGCCAGATCATACATCAAATCTCTCTTTTTGCCCCGCTGGTTCTTCTCGGTATTTTAATGGCAACATCTTCCTCTGCCTTAAGCAGCCTAATGACTGCTCCAAGATGTTTAGTCGCAATGACTGAAGATAAAATCCTGCCAAAATCTCTTAGCTTTTTAGGAAAGAAAAGTGAAAAAGATGCAGAGCCAAGAGCAGCGATTACACTAACCCTTTTGATAGGGCTCGGGGTAATTCTTTTAGGTTCTTTAGAACTTATATCACAGGTTGTGGCTATGTTTTTCTTGAGTGTTTATGGTTGGATAAACGGCGCAGCTTTTTTTGAGAAGGTTTCACATAATCCAAGCTACAGGCCGACATTCAATGCTCCTTTAATTATTTCATTCTATGGAATGTTTGCTGCTTACGCAGTTATGTATTTATTCAATCCAAAAATAATGGTTTCTGTGATTGTAATCCAAGCGGTATTATTCTTTTCTTTGTACAGGACAAAAAAGTCCATGAAGATAGAAGGGGTCTGGCATGGAGTCTCTTTTCAATTTTTAAGAGCATTGCTTAAACGAATAGATAAAAGCGCGAAGAGTCTGAAAAATTGGAGACCAACAATCTTGGCTTTTTCAACAAATGAGTTGAACAATCATCCCATTGCTAACCTTCTGAATTGGATTGGTTCAAGGAGCAGTGTTACAAAACTATACTTTTTACGCAAAGGCGACTTTAAAAAAGATATAGAAGAAAATAAAAAACCCCAAGAAGATCTTTCTAAATATATCAAAGAACACAAACTTGAGATTTTTCCAAGGACAATTTTAACAGACAATTATCAAAAAACAATTGAAAATCTCGCTCAGGCAGAAACATTAGGCAATCTTCCGCTGAACACGGTTTTGTTTGACTTTAATAACAAAATGAAAATAAATGAACTAGCTAATAGTATGAAATCCTTGAAGAAGAATATTATCATAATGAGAAACCAAACTGGATTTACCAACTTTAAGAGAGTAGATGTTTGGTGGAGTTCAAAAAAGAACGGAAACTTAATGCTTCTATTAGCTTATCTGATTACACATTCTAAACAATGGCTTGAACAAAACGCCGTGGTAAAAGTGTTTTATGTTGATGATGATAAGGAAGGTGAAAGCGATAAGAAGCATCTTGAAAGTATGATAGAACAATCAAGAATGGAAAATGTTGAGCTGGAAATTATTTCAGGCAAGCAAAAGAAAATAAAAGAGATTATCAATTCAAACTCAACTCACGCAGACCTTGTTATTTTAGGATTGACTGAACTTGAAAATAAAACAAATAAAGAGCTTATTGATGACATAACAAGTTTTACAGAAAAATTAAAAGTAAGCCTGATAGTTTCTGCCAATGACAAGATTGATTTTCGGGTGAATTAAACTCGCCTTGCTTTCCATTCTTTTTTGATAAGCTTTCACAACATGATAGACAATAAAATAACTTACTGCTATAGCAACAACAGTTTAAATTAAATTACCGAGTAAAAATCTTATAGCGTATGTAAATCTCGGGTTATAAATCTCAACCTGAAATCTCTAAACAGGGGTATTGCCCCAAATTAAATTTTCTAAACCGTATTCTAAAGGATAAGGCAAAGTCAGCACAATCTGATTCCAAACTGCACAAAGCAAACACTTTTTCTGCTCTCCAGGGCTTAACAGCAAAGGATGAATCAATGCAGTTTTGCCAATGCAATGAGCTCCAACAATCGCAACCTTCCTTCCAACCATTAAAATGAACGCATAAGGCTCTTTTTTTAACTTTATTACAAAACAACATATTTTTCAGTAACCAAACTATAAAAACCACCTCCCCTTCTCAAAAATATGAATTTTATCCTAACCGGACACAAGGGGCTAATCGGAACCTTCCTACTCAGACGCCTTACCGAACAAGGCCACGCACCAATCTTATTAATAGACAAACGAGAAACTCCATCCCTTGAAAATCCCGCCCCCATTACAGACATCGCCAACATCGAAAATCATTCGCTTTCCCAACCTGTAGACGTCTTCATCCACCTCGCGTCGTTCTGCAAAATAAACAAAATAATCGAAAACCCAGATCTCGCGCTGCAAAATAACGTCCTCGGCATCCACAAGGTAATGGAATTCTGCAGGAAAAACAAAATACCAAAAATTGTCTTTACTTCTTCTTCAAGAGTTTTAAGCAAAGAAAAAAATCCCTACACTGCCTCAAAAATTTACGGCGAAGAATTAGTAAAAGGTTACGCAGACAGTTACGGGATTGAATACGTGATAATCAGACCCTCAACAGTTTACGGACCATTCAATGACCTCACAAAAAGACTTGTAGACATCTTCATCCTCAACGCTCTCCAAAATAAAGAACTGAAAATTTACGGCGACAAAAACAAAACCCTTGACTTCACTTATATCGGCGACTTTATCGAAGCTTTCCTAATAGCGATGGAGCAGAAAAATAAAGAATTTGACATCGGTTCTGGAAAAAGCACGAAGCTCGAATACTTAGCAGATTTAATCATAAAACTAAACACCAGCGGAAAAAAATCCTTCCACTCGCCAGAAATCGCGCAGCCACAAGAAGTTGAACTTGACATCTCGCCGCTAAAAGCCCTTGGCTACGAACCAAAAGTCTCAATCGAAGAAGGAATTGAAAAAACTTTCAGATGGTATAAGGAAAACTTTGATGAAATAATTGAAAAAAGAAAATAAAACTATTTTCTCGCCACCCCACATGAAGATTATTCTATCAACCAGGACGATTAGATAATGAGTTTTTTACTTGACCTCGCCACATAGATCCGACTAATTCTGTCACTCAAACAGTTTTGACAGTTGGCTCCTTTATTAAGAATTTGGAGGTTTATCCTCCAAAATTGTTCTGACTTCCTGAGAAAAATTCGAAAAGACTTTCTCTC
>JAHISS010000071.1 GCA_018817905.1 Nanobdellota archaeon | reverse complement strand
GAGAGAAAGTCTTTTCGAATTTTTCTCAGGAAGTCAGAACAATTTTGGAGGATAAACCTCCAAATTCTTAATAAAGGAGCCAACTGTCAAAACTGTTTGAGTGACAGAATTAGTCGGATCTATGTGGCGAGGTCAAGTGTATAACACTTGAACTCGATTTTCATCAGAAGCGCTGCTTTCCCTGAAATAAGTCATAAAAACAATTCTTTGGCCTCCCCCCGGCAAGTCAAGCACAACGCCCCCTACATTGTTCGGCCGGTAGTAGAGATGGCCACCTTCACTAATTGACTCAGACAACGCTTTGGCGTCTGGAAAGCCATTCCAGTCACAATCCCACTCCGGTGAATCAATCTCCTTCGTAATCCAATTTTTATAATGTTCAAAACTCAGACCCTTTTGAGGCACAATCTCCTCAGTAAAGGCCATGGCCCCGCTTAACTGACTGTTAGGAGTTGAACAACCCCCGCCCAGCAGATTTGGGTCTCCAAAGATTACATAAAGTTTTCCGCGGTCGTAAAAGATTCCCGGATTATCAGAACCGCTAACGCCCGGAGAGTCGACAACCCCACCATAATTATCTAAATCTGTGAAACCCGTTCTACCCGCCCTGGCAATTCTTCCCAAAAATCTTACGGGCAATTCGCTCTCTTCATAGGTCACGCACTCTTCGCACAGAGAAACACACGCTTCATCAAAATCCTCCTGGCTCGGACTAAGCGACGGTTTTTCGCCAGGTCCATCAAATGTGCCAAGATATCCAGCTTCTAAAAAAAACCAAACCGCTAAAAGCAATATCAAAAGCAGCAGCACCTCTTTCTTCATGAATCTTGGTGTGGTTCAAGCGTTAAAAATCTTGTGTTCTTCTCCTTCAGCCGCCAACCTATCCGTATAACTTATTCTATCACCCATAAAAAAGATTGCACACCTATAAGCCCGTCGAAACTGTGCCCATGCATGGGAAAAGACTAAAGAAACTATTTTAAACTTCGGTGAACTTAAGAAAGTATGAAGGAAGAAAACGAAACTCACATTGCAATCTTCAATGGGAAAACAATAAGAAGAAAACTTGTGAAAGACAAGTGGTTTTTCTCTGTTGTAGATGTTGTTGGAGTTTTAACAGACAGCACCATTCCTAAAAGATACTGGTCTGATCTAAAAATCAAACTAAAAGAAGAAGGTTTTCAGTTGTACGATAAAATCGTACAACTGAAACTAAAATCCGGAGATGACAAGGAGTACGAGACAGATTGTGCAGGCACAGAAGGAATATTTAGAATAATACAATCAATACCTTCAAAGAAAGCAGAGCCATTCAAAAGATGGCTGGCAAAAGTCGGCTATGAAAGGGTTCAGGAAATAGAAAATCCAGAACTAGCTCAGGAAAGAATGAAAGACATTTATGAAAAAAAGGATATTCCAAAGAATGGATTGAGAAGAAACTACGAGGTATCGCAATAAGACAAGAACTAACAGATGAGTGGAAAGATAGAGGAATAAAAGAAAAAATAGAGTCTGCAATTTTAACAAATGAAATAAGCAAAGCAGCATTCGGGAAAACAATTGAAGAATATAAAAAAATCAAAAATCTCGAAAGAGAGAACTTGAGAGACCACATGGATGACCTCAAGTTACCCAACCCACCACAAATCCAACTAATTCGATATTATCCAAAACTTAATTAATGTGACATCAGATTGATTTTATTATTAATTGGGGGCGGAGGAAATTATTAGGGCTATTTTTCCAAAAATCATATACTATGAATTGATATTCAACATGCTTGGAGAAGCTGCAACAACCAGAATTACTAAAACAAAAGACGCTGAAGGATTTGAAGAAAATAAAATCGCAGCCATACAGGGCGGAGAAGTAAGCAGGTAACGCAAGGAAAGAACTTGAATCAAAAACAGGAGAAAGTGTTGTATCAGAAGATAACTTCTTAGAGCTTCCAGAAAAAGAAAGGAAAAAAAGGAAGAGACTAATGGAATCAGTTAAGGTTTAATTTTTCTAAGAAGTTTTTGTTTAGATACCCCGGCCTGGACGGTCATTTGTCTTTTTTTAGAAAATGACTGGGCGAGGATTCGAATTTTTATCAATGCCCCAAGGCGGGGGTTGCCTTCATCTACTTTTCAAGTTATTTCTTGTTCTTTCCCCAGATTTTTTTAATCCGTATATTTGAAACTTCTTATTTCGCCTTCTTTATCGGTATTAATTTCCATAGTTTTCATATTGAATATTAACCAAACAACTCCTATTGGCGGTACAAATAATAACCAAAAGAGTAACACCCTGCACTTCCCTGAAATATCAATTTTCTTTCTTTCATTTTTTACTTCTTTCAATGACCATTCAAAAGTTCTTTTACAGAACTTAATCCCTCTTCGATATCTTTCTTCAATCTGTCAATATTCTTTCTAATATAGTCGCTAGCATTATCTATCTGTGTTAGTTTTGTATGGATGCTCTTAAAATCAGACAACTTAATCATTATTTTTTCTACTTCTTTTTGAATTTCATCAATTGGGATTTCTTTTTGTCTTGATTCCATACTTCTTTCAACAAATAATCTCGCTACTCTAATAGCAAAATAAATCCCTTGGTCAAATGAAGTAACTATGTAGTTATTTGTTATTTTAACAGGCGTTAAAGCCGAAGGAATTTGAGATTGGGATTTAAACAAAAAGATACCAAATTTTGCATTTCTATTTTCAATCGCATCATGGATTTCATCAATTGTTTTTTTATAAGAGTATGCCGAGCTATCCTTGCATTCAATTACAATCCTTTTATTTTCATCTCCATTAATGTCTATAATAATATCTCCAATTTTATTCCTCTTGCCAGAAATTTCCCCAACAGGAGAAACTTTATCTTCATATTCAGAGCAAAAGTCTTCAACAGTTTCAATGGCAATTTCCTCAAAATTCCCTCCTTTTAATGTAGTTTTTTCTATTAGTTCTTCTTTTGTCTTCTCTTTAATTAGTTCGTCCCTTAAATCTTGTATTTTCTTGAAGATTTCTTCTTTCAATTTTTTAATAGGTGAACCCTCTTCAAATGGGCTCAACAAATCGCTAATTTTACCTTTTCTTTTATCAAAATAATCTTCAAAGAGGATTCTCATCTTCCCAAGAGAACTTGAATTACTATCAACATCAAGAGTTTTTTCAATCATATTCTTAATATCTTTTGATTGGTCTTCAGAACTCTTCAATAAATCTCTAAATTCTTTTTCAAGGTTGTTCTTAATATCCTTTGACTGACTTTCTAATCCTTTTAAGACTTCTTTAAACTCTTTTTCAATATAATCAACATTTTCAGTCAAGTAAAGGTTTCTTAGACCTATTGCTCCGATTATTATTGCTTTTTTAATAAAATCTTCCCTATTCTCTTCTTTAATGTCTTTGAGAATTTTATAGGTGTTTAGGTCATCAATAAAAATGTCATTAAGCATTATGGAATCATTCTTTAATTCTATTTTATTATTTTTCATGTTCTTATTTAACAAAACAGATATTTAAAGTTTCCTAATTGTATCAATTCTATAGTGGTGCTATTTTTACCTTTTCCTATCAGCAACACCTCGGATGGAATTTCGCTTTGTTCAATTCCTTAATGCCCCTACCGAAGCAATGAGCTTTTGGACCAGAATCATGGGACTCTTTTTCTTTGAGTCTCAATAATGTGTCATCGCTGTAATTGAGACCTTTTAGTTTTTAAAGATTGTCGAGGTGGAGTATATCTTTTCACAAAATTAGTAAACAAAACCAAACAGAAACAACGGAACTTTATTATCTGCTGTAGACAAACCATCAACTGCAATAAAATCCGCACCTTGATATTTTGTCTTTGATTCTCCGCCAATTTCAATTACAACGTCTTCACACCTAAAATCAGGAGTTTTCTCTCCCCTTTCTCCTTTCAAATAACACACATTCCGAACATGATTCACAAAAAATTCCTCTCTTAACGCTCCTTTTTCCACAGGAATTCCTTCTTTTGAAAACAGCTTGCGCAAAGGAATAGTGAGATACAACTTCGGCTCCTTTTTTACGTCAATACCTTTTTTCATACAAGGAAAAACAACCTTAATCACACCAGAACTTTCTAAATCATTAACTATCCGAATCGCAAGTGTCTTTGAAATATCAAGTTTGTTAGCAATTGTGGAGTAGTTTAGTTCAAATGGAGGTGATTTAGCTATAAGATGCAATAACTTGTAAATATCTGTCTCGTATTTTACATTTATATCTCTCAATGCCAAAAGATCCTGCAAAATTACTTTTCGCAACGAGTTAGCCAGCGCGTCAAAAAATCCACTTTTAGGATAAAGCATTCCGCCATATTCTAAAAACTCATCATAATATTCATACAACTCAGAATATTTTTTAACAAGAGAATTTTTATCCTTCAATATATTTTTGAATTTAACAGGTTCTATTGATTTGTCCTTTCTGATATTGAGAAATTCTCTAAACGAAGTAGGCAACAATTCTTTTAAAACAACTCTTCTAGACAAATCCGCACTTGTCCTTGTAATATCCAAGGCCGAGCTCCCCGTAAAAACAATCCTTGCTGTATGCTCATCATAAATTGTTTTAATGTCTTTATCCCAGTCAGGCTTTCTATGTATCTCGTCAATAAAGATATTCTTAAAGTCTCGCTTAACAAGTTCATTAATAATCTCATACAACGAATAAGATTTCAAAGCTGTAGAATCTGCTGAAAAATAAACAACATCTTTTGTCTCATCTGCCACCTGCAAAATCATAACGGTTTTCCCAATTCCCCTCATCCCCTTTACTCCAACAAAATACTCTTTGTCTATCTTTCCAATTTCTTCAAACAAATATCTATGTTTCTTGAATTGCCTAGCCCATGCTATTTGCTTCTTGCTATTCATTATTATGTTATCAATTACCGAATCTTCCACGCTAAAGAGTGGTTCTAACAATATTTAAACCTTTTCATTTTGTCTTTACGCAAAGACGAAATGTTTACATTTTGTTCTCTTGAGAAGACGAAATGCAAAGAGCTTTTGGACCAGAATCATGGGACTCTTTTTTTCTTGAGTCTCAATAATGTGTCGTTGCTATTATTAGATCTCTTTAGTTTTTAAGGATTGTCGAGATGAAATAGCTAAGTGTTACACAAAAACTCTCACAACCAGAAGCAAACTAACCAAAATTAGTAATCCCCCACATAAGCTCTCAGATAATTGAGCTTTAATCTTTTGCTACTTTCCACAAATGCTCAAAATATTTTCTGTAACTATCTGCTACAGATTTGCTTTCAATAATGATAACAAATATCTTTTCATCAAAAACATTTATAGAAACCTTATTTCCAAATATCATTGTAGAGGAGGGTGTTGCCTCTCCAATATATTTTATCTGAAAATTTTTTAGTTTAGTAAATAACTTGCCCCTCAAATTTTCTTCTGTAATAATCCTTCCGATTATTTTAGCTTTTTTAGTATCTTTTCCTACACGTGGCATTTCATACTTTAATATTTCATAACTTTTTCCAGTTCCACCATAAACACAAATATCTTTAGACTCAGATTCAAAAAGCATTCTTACTACAGATCTTAATCCTTCCTTACCTTCTAAAATTTTTACAACAGAAGGTTCTTTTTTGATTTGTTCTAATTTTAATAATTTTGGGAGTATTGATTTAATTAGAATTTCTTTTTTTTGCACTTGATTAAGAAGATTATTTGGAGAAGTTGCCCTGAATAATTTTTTATTCTTTTTTATAATATAACTAGCTAACCCTTTATTTATTAGATTGTTTATTAAATTATAGGTATGTGTCCTGTCCATATTAAGCAATTTAGCAAGTTCTCCCCCACTAATAGGGCTGTTTTTTAATAGAGATAAATAAACTTCAGATTCCTTATTGCTCAATCCTACTTCTTTTAATCTTTCTTTTAGTTCTTCCATAAATTTACTAATTATTCTTTATTTATAAAGTTGTTGTTTTCGGTTACAACAAAGTAATATAATCTATTTTTTTGCTCAAATGAACTACCCAGTCGCAGCAAGCTGCGGGGTAAACCCCAAGAAGGAATTTATACAATGAAATCACAAGAAGTAGCTTTAGCTTGTCTTCCCTGGAAGATTCCAAGGAATGGAAGCTCTTCCTCAGAAAATAAGGGTATAAACTCAGATAGTGCTTTAGGAGTTGAGCATGTTGGATTACGTTATTTAGAAACTTTGCTAGGACATGAAGACATTGGTGCAAAAACTCATGATTTTAGTTTTGATGCATTTCATGGAAAAAGAAGAACTCTTGCCGGATATACAGATGAAATATTAAGAGATGGCCCCTCTATTGTTGGCCTTAGTCCTTATTTTACATCGGTTATTGATACTTTTAACTTGACCTCGCCACATAGATCCGACTAATTCTGTCACTCAAACAGTTTTGACAGTTGGCTCCTTTATTAAGAATTTGGAGGTTTATCCTCCAAAATTGTTCTGACTTCCTGAGAAAAATTCGAAAAGACTTTCTC
>JAHISS010000070.1 GCA_018817905.1 Nanobdellota archaeon | reverse complement strand
TATGTGGCGAGGTCAAGTTATCAAAGCAATAGGCCCAAAAGAAAAACTTACGTTTCCTTTCATTTCAATCTAGGCCTCCTTTCAGTTGTTGAACACAACTGAAAGATTCAGCATTTAAGTTTAACTGGCGATGTCAAGTTGTAACTCCGTCTAACAAACAAATCGAAGGATCTGAATTCTGGATAGTCATTATACTCAAACAATCATTGACAAAAAAACCTCTGGAAAGCGCTCCGATTCCAGTTGTACAACATTTTCCAGACAGGCATTCAACAGACCGAAGTTTAGCAGAATCATAATTATAACAAAATTCAATATTCTTTGCCCCAACTTCTGATTTGAATTGTTCATTAAATTAAGAACCACAAGATGTGTAAAAATGGGAAGTCATAAAATATGCCCCAACAACAAAAACCAACCATAAGATACCCAGAATTATTAACAATAATGCGTACCAAGGTAATCTTCTTGATTTTTCCTTTTTCATCTTGCTATCTAATCACTCTTTATTTAAAAAATCTCTTAACTATGGCAAAATCAGAAATCCTTAAAAAATCCCTTAAGAAAATTATAAAAAGCGAGTTTGGCTGATAATAAAATGGACAAAAGAGGTTCTGTTTTAGTAATTTTAATTTTTGTAGCTTTAATTGGAGTTTCTCTTATAGTTTATTTTTTGATGGAAAAAGAGAACACTTCTGATGAAGATGAAGAACTCCCAGATGAAATTAATGAAAGCTCGAATAACAACGAATTAAATGATTCCTCTTCAATAATAAACGAAACTCATGCAATCTGTTCAAATAATTCTTGCGTAGAAGTTGAGGGCGCAGGAGATGATAATTGCAGCACCGATTCAGATTGCCAACTTGAAGAAGTCCTTCCTGATTTAATAATAAGCAATATAAGTTTGACCGTGAGTGACGAAGAAACCAATGAAACCACAAACGTAACTTTATACGAAGTTACAGTTTCTGTCGTTGTGAAAAATATTGGTGATGCTGATGCTAACCAGTCTGTTACAAGAGTGAGTTTTGCAAGCGATTCATTTCCCCTGAGTTCTGGAAATTGTTTTACTCCAGCTATAAGCGCTGGCCAAGAAACAACCATAGAATCAAGTTATGAAGATTTAGAAAAAGGGCGCTACAGCGCAACAGCGTTTGTCGACGGATTGCTAAAGATAAAAGAATCAAATGAAGAGAATAATGGATTTGGGATAGTCAAATTAACAGTTTCTGATAATGATTAAATCTTTGGAGAAGATCTACAAAATTCGGAAATCAAAGGGCATCACCTTTTAATGTTGTCTAAGAAACCACCCAGGCATCCATTTCAAAAGTATGAAGAGAGAATCCAAAGTTAATTCGGATATACTCTACTGCCTTATATCAAAGGACTTTCTGTAAAGTCTTGAAGAATTACTTTCTTCTCTCTTTTTCCTAGGAATATATTCTCTCGCTAATTTGTTCACAATTATAAACAAATCATAACCCTTGAAGAGGAGAGCAAACTCAAGCTAAACAGATGAATTTACTGTCCTCTCCCGGGCAAAAAGAGGTGAGCTTTTACAAAACAACAAACCTATTTAAACTTTTCGGTTTGTTGTAACTTTCTAATAAGAACAGCATTCATTCGTCTTTTTCAGTGGTATCTCGATGTCACAAACTAATTTAAACGTTTCTTTTCTTTATCTGAGATGACAACCAAGCCCTAAAAGGCGAAGTATCAATAAATAAAATGCTACCAAAAACCAGCCCACAAAAAAGAGATTCAATATTTAATCCTGGATTCCAAGTGAAACTCCCAATAACAGCAAGCTATGAGGTTTCTAAAATTAAAAAACAATCACCATCAACAACAACGCATATCATCCCTTCCAATTCTGGTTTATGTGATAATGTTCGGGCGGAGCGGCGGCATGGAAACAACAAGAAATATAATTCTTTTTATATTATCAATCAATTAAATTTAGAGGGCGCGATTCCCTTCTCGGTTTCAAAACATGTATCCTCCTGGTGATGTAATGACAAATCCTCAACAAAACAAAGTCGGCCAGGAACAAATCCACGGTTTGCTATTCGGAAATCAGCTTAGCTGGCAGTCCATCATCCAAGATCTTATCAATTCAGAACAACTCGACCCGTGGGACATCGACCTTTCCCTGCTCACTCAAAAATATCTTGAAAAAATTCACGAACTGGAAGAAGCCAACCTTTTCATCTCAAGCAAAGTTCTGTTCGCAGCATCTCTTCTTCTTAGGCTTAAATCTGAAATTCTCCTAAACCATTATCTCCCGAGTTTCGACGAAATCCTTTTCGGAAAAAAAGAAGAAAGAAAGTACACGCAGGAAAGAATAGAGCTCGAAGACGAAGTCCCTGAACTTTTCCAGAGAACTCCGTTGCCAAGAGCAAGAAGAGTCACGCTCAAAGAATTAATGTCTGCGCTAGGCAAAGCAATCACCACAGAAAACCGAAGAATAAAAAAAATAATCACCACGCGCCAGCAGGAAATCGAAACAGCAATCTCAATTCCAAAAGCCAGAATCAACATCAAAGACAGAATAAAAGAAGTCTATTCAAATTTAAAACAATTTTTCTCCGACGGAAGAGAAGAACGCGTTTCCTTTTCAGAATTAACCGGAAAAAACAGCGACAGCAAAGAACAAATTGCAACTTTCGTCCCGCTCTTGCATTTAGACAACCAACACCGCGTTTTCCTCGAACAAGAAAAACACCTTGAAGAAATTTACGTCTGGATGAAACATCACCACAACAAGAAATACGCAGCAGAACTTGAGCAGATGAGAAAAGAAGCTGACGTCGAAATGGCAAAATCAATTCTCGAAGACGAGCAAGAAAAAGAAAAGAAAAAGAAATAAGAAACCTTTTTATAATCTTTTCGATTAGTATATTTAATGAAAACAACCCACGTCACAGTTTTATTAGTAATTTTAATATTAGTAACCCTTTTTAGTTTTGTAAGTGCTGAATCTAATGAGACAGAAGATGATAATGAAACAGAACCAACCTGCCCAGAAATTTCAGAAGAGGAATTGTGTCCTGACCAGGAAACCCCTTGCCCACAAACAACAGATGAAAACGAGTGTACTATTTGGGATTGTGATTCCTGTGAAACAACGCCAGAAGAACCAGAAGAAGAATTAGTTTGTTGTGAGAGCTGGCCTGTGATTGCAGACCCGGATCCGCTGAGGTTTTATAGTTGGAAGACAGAGGGTGAATGTCCACCACTGCTAGATGGAATGCCTCCTGTTGGGCAGGGTTATAGTGTTGTCTATAATAGTTTTTGCGAAGAATCCCCGCCAGAACCACCAGAACCCCATGGAAATGGCGGAGGTGGGGGCGGACAAGAACCAGATGAACCTCCATATGAAATTGAAACATGCGCAGCTGAAATAAAAATAACTCTTAATAAAAATGTTTATTATTACGGGGACTATGCTGAGCTTAGTGTGGAGATTGTTGATGCAGAAGGGAACGGACTTGTTGGTTATCCTTTTAGAAGCAGGATTTTTACTTCTGGTGACGGGCTTTGGCATACCGGGGAATCTGGTGAGACAGATTCTACAGGGTTTTTTATAAGTAATAACAGGATAGAAAAAGGCCAGCAACCGCCGGGGAAGCTTAAGTTTAAAGTAACTACTGCGCCGAATATAAAGGGATGTAGTCCTGTTGAAAATATTGTAGAACTTGAAATCAAAAAAGGAGGAGACACAGAAGAAGTTTGTGGAATCGGAGTTTGTGTTCCGGATGATGATGTGATAGAAGATATCCCAGAAGACAGAGGGCTTTACGCTTGCAGTGGTTGTGAACTTGAAGAAAAATGTTATCCAATGGGTTATAGAAAGGGCGGAAATTATTGCTCTGAGGATTATGAGTTTGTTGGGCAATTAGAAGAAGGAACTTGTGAAAATAATTTTAAATGTAAAACTAATTTGTGTATTGATGGAGAATGTATGAGCCGTGGTTTGTTGGATAAGGTTCTTAATTGGCTGAAGAAAATAGCTGGAGGTGATGAGGATGAAGACGATGAATCTGGAAAGGAAATTTGCAAGAAGTTGTTAATTAAGAAAGACATAGGGGATTATGGATTTTTGGAATCTGAATCTGGATACGGGGTCAGAAAAGAGGCACAAACACCTTTATATTCAGAAGATGGTGAACAAATAGGCTCTGTGAAATGTTGTATGGGCGTATATTCAAAACAAGATGAACCCAGCGGAATGACACTTGTTTGTCCGTATGATGATAGAGAGGATGTAATGAATTCACTTAAAGGGTTGTCAGCAAGGGGAGAAATTATTCCAGGAGAATATGAAGGTGAAAAAGTATACAGAAGCAATAATGATAAAGTAATAGTTTGGACGCATAAAGATTTCATTCTTGCAACTGGTTTTGACCCAAATGTTGATATGCTATTCCCAGAAGAAATAATAGGTGCTTATCTTAAGAAATATCGTAATGATCTTGATGTTAGTGATATTCCAGAAGGCGATGTTCCTCATGATCCTAAACCATTTGTATTTTGTACCGAAGAAGATAAAGTACTAGCAAAAGAATGTATGCGTGGCGGAGGCAATATACAAAGTGATCCTATCGCACTTGATGGAACTGAAGAGGGCAAACAAAGATGTATTGATAGTAAGGGATTTGGTGAAAGCTGTTGTGAAGTATACGCTGGATGTACCTCGTCTGACGGATCTATGGAGTATCGCGATGGTGCAAAAGAATTTTTAATAAAAGCTGAAACTATTGGCGGAGTAACACTTATAGATTTTGAGAGTTTGCCTGATGGAGGGGTATTGGAGGCTGAAGATAGGGTTAGCGGGGATGAGTGGGAAAGTTTAGGGGTGAGGTTTGAGGCGCCGAGTGAAGATTATATGAAAGTGTTTGGGCCATTACAACCGTTTAATCCCCTGGATAAATTGAGTTTATCTCCAGGGTTAGGGCCGTATGAGGATGGAAGTGATACGCACGACGACTTAAATATAATATTCAGCGAGCCAGTAAAAGCCGTAGGGATTTATTTGCTGGATTTAGGGGAAACAGATGAAAGGGAGAGTATAACTTTCTTAGGCAAAGATGGGAGTGTTTTGCATGAGATTTCGCCATGGCCAAGGTCAACATTCGGAAACCCAGCTCCAGGGACGTTTGTGAGTTTTATCTCTGAGGATGGCGGGATTGCTAGGATTGAAATTTTAGAGAATACGCAGGACGGCGATGACATCGCCTATGATAATTTGTATTTTGTTCGGCGATAGAATTTGGGACAGGATTAAAGCCTGAATAAGTTATGCCAAATATCTCTACAGAAAAGAGCAGTATCAATTCTGTCCACCCTCTTCTGTCTAACTTTCCATCCAAACATTTTCTTATCTCCTCCGAAACAACTCTCTGAGT
>JAHISS010000069.1 GCA_018817905.1 Nanobdellota archaeon | reverse complement strand
TGTAGTAATTCTCCAATGATTACAAGAATACGTGCTGTAAAGACATTTTTAAATAGTTGTATTTTTGGAAATATGTTTTGCAGGATACAAGTTTGTAGTTACTGGGTGAGGTTACAGGGGTTAATCTAAAACAAGTTACCCAACCCGCTGGAATGTTAACCAACCAAATGATTATCTACAAATCTAATCAACATATCCTGATTGATTTTATTATTTAATGAGGGGTTGGCTTATAACTTAAGCTATTTTTTCAAAAATTATATACAATTAATTAGGCGACGGCTGCAATTGAAGTTTGTTAATTTGTTTTGTTAACTTAAAAAATTTCAAGATTATTCCGCCCTTAACCCAGCAAAAATATTTTTTGAATAATTATTATAAAATCAATTTTGTTGGATAGGTGATTACTAATTTAGGTATTTAGGCAAGTGAACTGATTACTATTGCTCTTTGAAATGACATTTTAATCAGCAAAAACCATAGCAGAATCAACAAAAAGTTCTTGGAAATAATATGACATTTCAGCTTTTTCAACTGTTTGCGTGCATCCTGGCACACGAGTAAAAATAGTAGGTGTTACATAAATTGCTTCACCTGATTCTTCTCCGTTTCTCTGGGTTGGACTTGCAGACCCTGTAAAGCAATCACCTGGTCCAGTGTATTCTTCTCTTAAGCTGCCTTGGACAGTAAATCCGCGAACTGCTAATGCGTCATCCAAATTTGTTGCAATGTATAATCTGTGTTCGTAAGGCACGTCGCTGGTTAGTTCTGTTACAGGAGCTCCATTTAGGTCTGTGTATTGCATTCTCACACCGGAGATAAGGGCACCTTCTGGAATTTCACAATCAATAGAAGTTTCCCATGTTTCACCCTCGCCGCAATCACCATCGCCGTAGATAATTCCTTGTTCTGGCTCGCAAGGTTCTACTGGTGGTATGCCTGAACCTCCAACAACTGTTTCCAAAGTTTCAATTCTTGGTTCATGACTTGTGTTGACTGTTTGTTCTAAAACTCCGATTTGAGTTGTGTGCTGTTCAACTGTTTGTTCTAAGCCGCCTGTTGTTTGCTCTAAATTACCAATCCTTTCAACATGTTCAGCAGTAAATTGATATCCTGGGTTGACTATTGCTACAACTCCTATCTTGCTGCTTAGGCCGTAAGCGTTAGTTACAGTTCCTTCAAAAAGTGGTGCCCCTCCCAATGAAACGTCGTGGCCACAGACTTGCATATCCCAGCTGGTAAAGTCAGATTCGTTGTAACTTTTTTTAATTTCAACTTGTATATTGTTTCCAGGAATTGCAGAAAAACTTACATCTATTGGTGATAAGCACTGGGTTTCACTATTTGCTTCAACTAAAAATCCCCAATTACAACTTTCTACATCTTCCCTCCAAGTGTTTAGAACATATGCGTGATCCCAGCTATTTTCTCTTGCTAAATTTGGGTCGCTCCAAAGATTCATCGGGAGGCCTCTTTCTCCATCATAAACTGTTATGCTTGGTATTTGTGGAGGGCAATCGTCTTTGGGTTGGGGACATCCATTTAATAAAAACGGCAAAGCAATTCCTGCTGCTAACCTTCCGGCTGTTTTGAATTTCATTTTATTTTTTGATGAGCTGGTGTTCGTTTATAAATTTTTATGTGATTGGAGACAATGAAATTGTTTCTACTTGGGGTGGATGACTAAAAAGTGTTTAGACATTTGCTGGATAGAATTTCAAATCATCTAAGAAGAATAAATCTTAGCTTTTTATTTTTATTCAATTTCAGTGCAATTAATCGGTGAAATCCGTCAATGAGATATAATTTATCCTTTTTGTTTTTCAAAGCAAAATAGTTCGAACTAAAGTAAGCGGGTCTTCCTAAACAAAGAATAATATTGCTTTTCTTTTTATGGACTAGGAACAACTGAGTTTGTATTTTACCCCAACATGTCGGATTATTCATTGAATATTTAGAATCAATTTTTGAATAAACCTCTCTCAATTTTAGTCCTCCAAATCTCCTCCAAATAATCCCTTTAAGATTGAATCTATGATTGCAATCACAAAAAAAGTGATGGGGCATGATTATATTATCGATTTCTTGAGAATCTAAAGAAAGAATATATTTTTCCTTCTTTTTTCTTAAGAATCTTTTTAATAAATAAAAATCTGGTCCCTTTCGATTGTTATGCTCTCTTAGGTAGATACTTAAAATTTCATTATTCCCTAATTTTTCTTTAATATTCATATATTAATGTTAGTTATAAGTTTTAATAATTTTTTGATTGTTTAAACACTTTAACTTTCATTGAACTTAGCGAAGTTTAATTGCACCATCCGTTACTGCAGGTTTCAAAGAACGAGCAGGAAGTTACACTGCTCCATTCTGTGCAGCTGTCTCCATTGAAATCATAACAAATATGATATCCTTCGTAATCGTCTCCGGCATAGCACTTTCTTTCTCCTTCTGCGCATTGGTCTTCGCAAGATGGAAGAGTTGATGATGTGCAATATCCGTCTTCGCAAGTTTCAAAGAACGAGCAGGAAGTTACACTGCTCCATTCTGTGCAACCGTCGCCGTTGAAGTCGTAACAAATGTGATAGCCCTCGTAATCTGCGCCGGCATAGCACTTTCTTTCTCCTTCTGCGCATTGGTCTTCGCAAGATGAACCGCAAACATCTCCTTCGTCTGTTTCGCCGTCGCAGTCGTTGTCAAGACCGTCGCAGACTTCGTCAGTTGGGGAGATTTCTCCGAAGCAATCAGAAGACCAAGATGCGTCAGTCAGGCAGAGCTCCACGCCTTTGCTGCATTCTCCGACATTTGTTCCGCAGTCTCTTATTTCTCCTGGAATGCAATCGCTTGTTAATGGGATGCATTGTCCGCCAGAACAAACAAAGTCGCATTCTTCAATTGTTAATTGGGAAACTGTTGTTGAGCAGAAACTTTGCTGCGTGGCTGGGGCGTTGCATGTGAATTGCTGGAACAAGCGCGTGACGTTGTTTTCAAGGCAGATATTTTCTCCGATGAATCCGTCTGTTCCGCAGTCGCTGTCTGAAGAGCAGGTTATTTCTATCGGGTTGTTCGTGCAGAATGAATCTGAAGTTCCAGGGTTGCTGCAAATGTCAAGTGTTGAAGGATTTGAGTCGTCGCAGTCGTCGTGGGTAAAACATTCAATTGTTACGCATTGTCCTTCTGAGCAAAACTCAGCGCAGGTTTCGAGAACATTTATTTCAATTCCCGACGAGCAATAACTTGTCGTTGTTCCAGGATAATTGCAGGTCCAGGTTTGCATTAACTGACTGATTTCTATACCTGAGCAGAACAACGGGCTTAACGGGATTGGTATTCCGCATTCGTCGTCAGCTGAGCAGATTATTTCAGTTTCTTCGTTTGTGCAGAAACTTTCGATAGTTCCCAGGTTGTGACAGATGTCTTGGGTTTGGCTGTCTTGGTCGTCGCAGTCTGAGTTTTCGTCGCAGATTATGCAAATTCCATCAAAGCATGCGAAGTCGCACTGACTGATTAAGTCTGAAACAACTTCTATCTCACAGTAAGAATCTGGTTGGGTTGGGTTGATGCAAAGGGCTGTTTGGTAATTTTTAGAAACATTGTCTCCTGTGCAGAACAAATCTCCGACATAACCTGTAAAACCGCAGTCGTTGTCTGCTGCGCAGTTTATTACTTCGTTTGTGCATTGGCTTACAATTGTTCCTGGGTTGATGCAGGAGTCAAATGTTAATGGATTTAAATCGTCGCAGTCAGAATCAAAGTAACATTCAATGTCTTGGCATTCTCCGTCTATGCAGATGTCCGTGCAAGTTGTTATTGTTTGGTTTTCTTCGCTTGATGAACATGAGCTTTCTTCGATTCCGGGGTTAGTGCAGGTGAAAATTTGATAAGTTTGCATGACGTCTAAGCCAGAACAGAAAAGTTGTCCGATGAATCCGTCTATTCCGCAGTCAGCGTTGGAAAAACAGGTGATTCCGCCGTTGGTGCAAAAACTTTCCGCTGTTCCTGGGTTGTGGCAAATGTCTTGTGTGCTTTCATTGGCGTCGTCGCAGTCAGAGTTTACAAAACATTCAACATCTACGCAAACTCCGTTGAGGCAAATGTCTTCGCAAGTTTCAATTGTTTGTTCTACAATTTCTGAAGAGCATGAGCTGTCTGGAGTTGTGGGGTTGATGCAGGTGAATATTTCAAACAGTTGGGAGACGTTTTTGTCTGAACAGAAAAGTTCTCCAACTGGGCTGTCTGTCCCGCAGTCAGAATTTGTTTCGCATTGCCCGATGCATTCGCCGTCAAAACAATCGTGGGAGCATTGTTCAACTAAAACTGTTGTTTCGTTTGCAACGCAGTGTGCGAGCACTCCGTTTTCGCAGGTGTAAGAAGTTTCTGTTTGGTAAACGTCGGTGTCTTGGCAAAATGGTTCTGATAATTCTTGGGGAGGACAATCACTACCTGTTTGGCATTCTGCAGCTACTAATCCTAGGCATTCCTGAAACATGTCGTGAGCTGCAGGCGTCCAGAAATCTGATTCAATTATTCCAAAGAAACAGAGTTTTGCGTTTTGCGTTTTTCCGTCGAACAACGGTGTGCCAGCGTCAGCGTAAGAAATAACGTCTCCGGAATCTGAACCAGATGTCGTTGTTTCAGTCAAGGCAACTGTTTGCAAGCCGGGAGCTTTGTTTGAAATGTCTAAGAAATAATAAGACAGGGCTGGACCTCCGATGCCTTCTGATGCAGAAGTGTGAACTTGAATTAACTGACTGTCTTTTATCACGCTTAGAGGATGGCTTGCAGCGAGCTGGCTCACGCCTTCATTGTCTGTCAATCCCCAGCTTCTTGCGTGGTAGTAGTTTGCTACGATTACAGGATAGCTGTTTACAGGAATGTAATTTTCTCTTTGGAAATTTTCGTCTCCAACGTAAAGCAGTTTGTATTGGCTGAAAGACATTGGAAGCTGGTTTTCGTTGATAAGGTCAACTGTCAGCCCGGCGTTGCTGAATTCTTGAATAATGTTGTTGTCGATTTTGAATTGTTTTCGGTAGATGTATGCGACGTCGGCAACGGCAGAAGCAAAAACAGAACCAAACACAATTAAAAAAATTGATAATAGCAGGGCCACCTCTCTTTTATTCATAAAGTTTTTATACATGGATTTTATTTAAATTTGACTTGCTACTTTTTCTTGATGAAAATTTAAGAGTTATCAAGCAGCAACTGTAAAGTCTAATTCGCCGATTTTATAATTGAATATTTAAACATCAATAATAGAAAACAGTCAGCCACGATAGTCGTTTGTTTATGAGATAATCATAAGGGTGCTTAAACATATTTTTTTAAAATAACAAACCATACATCTCAGTTATATCAAGCAGGAACTGGTTGAATTTGTTTGATTGCTTGTTCTAAAAGATTTTCTGTTATTGTTATTCCTTCCATTATTGCAACACTTTCAGGCATTTCTGGATTGTCAAAGTTTTGACAAACTGTTTCGTATCCTCTTCCCAAATCA
>JAHISS010000068.1 GCA_018817905.1 Nanobdellota archaeon | reverse complement strand
TTGGTTTGTTGCTAAATCAGTTAAGAAAGACGGAAAGGTAATTCAGAAATCTGTTTTATATGTCGGCACAGCCGACACATTACATAACAAATTAATCGATCTTAAAAACAAATCTTAGAACTTAATCCTGTCCCAAATTCGCTCGCTCGGTACGTCTCTGGTCAAAGTAAATTAATCTTAGAAAAAAGAAGAATATGTTTTTATAGTTTACATGCCAGAATTAAGCATGGCGAAGAAAGAGAAGAGGATTATTTCTGTTGACCTTATCAGGGTTTTGGCTATCTTGCTTGTTATCGTGTTTCATTTGTTATTTATTCTCACTCATAACAACTCCCTTCGCCCTATTGGGTTTGTTGGAGTGTCTCTTTTTTTCATTGTCAGCGGTTTTGTTTTGGTCAAGCATTATTCTCGACTTGAGGAATTTTCATTCAAATGGTTCTTTAAGAGATACATAAAAATTGCATCTCTTTATTATTTTGCGTTGATTGTATTTGTCCTTTTGTTTTCGAAACAGGTTTATTCGGGTAGTTTGTTTAAGAATTTACTGCTGCATGCTTTGTTCTTGGATTTTCTTACTCCCGAAACAATGTATAGCATCATTGGGTCTGCATGGTTTCTGCCCCCTTTAATTGGGTTGTATATTTTATTTCCTTATCTAAATAAGTTTACTAAGAAGAGTCTTTGGTTTCTTGTTTTTGTTTTTGTGGTAATGAGTGTGGTTCGGGGCGAATATTTGACACTTGCTTCTTTTCCTCCTTTGTTTTTTATTGGAGAATTTTGTTTTGGGATAGCCTTTGCTTATAATAAGAAAGTAGAAGCGCTTCTTATTTCTCTTCTGATTGTTTTGATAGATCCAATGATGGTTATTCCGTTTGCTATCTTTTTTGTGGTCTTCAGCTTTAAATGGAAATTTCTGTCTTCCAAGATTTTAAGCGTCATTGCTGCGAATACTTTGCTCTTGTTTTTGTTTCACGAGGCTTTTATTGAGACCTGCCTTGGCGACTGGAAGATTTATTCATTGAACAAGTTTAATGGTTTGTTCTTATTGTCTACTGTTACTCTTGTTTCTGTTTATCTTTCTGGGAGAGTGAGAAATTATTTCTCTATGGAAAAATCCAAGAAAAGGAAAAATGAGAAAGTTGAAACGTTAAAGGCTGCTGTCTTTGCGATAATGATTGGTTATTCTGGGTTTTTGGTCTTTTCTATAATTTTTGCTCAGGATTCTGTTTTGACTTCTCCTGCTCCGATTTTGTCTTTTGATTACTTTGACTCAAGTTATGCAAGTGGGAGATGTTATGTTGAGGGTTCTGTTTCGAATGCTGGAGGAGCTGATGCTGTTGAGGTTGTTATGAACTGCAGACGCGGCATTTTCCCATTGCTGCCTTTAGATGGAGACAGCGGAGAGTGGAGTGAAGAACTTGGACAGATAGCCCAGGATGGCGAGGTTGATTTTTCTTTTGAAGTTGAATGCTCTAAGCCTGTGAGATTTGAGTGTGATATTGAATGTGAGAATTGTTAACGAAACCTGCTGAAAAATCCAGCCGATTGAAACTATAATTAATGGAATGGCTGGGAAAAAATAAACGGCGCCCAGTTCACCATCTCAAATCATTCCTCGCAAATTTATATATTGAAGCGAACCAAACTACTGGATAAATTGATAGGTAAAGAACAGTGTAAAAAAGTATGTTGAAGAATTTTTTTGTGTTTATGTTTTGCTCGTATTCTGTTTTATTTAGAACATACCATGCATATGCTGTTGAGAGTGTGAAAAGCACTACGAAAAAGAAGATTATCACAGAAGGATATAAGTTAATATCTTGCAGACTAAAAATCGCAGAATCTGTAGACAGAGAATATCCTGCCGTTAAAAGACGGGTAGCGAAAAATTTGAGCACCAAATAAATGGAAAACATAAATGTTAATAGGCTCATAACAATGCTAAATGAGACGAACGGGAGAACAAAAGCTCCGAACATTCCTTTTTTGAAAAATATCTTTCTATATTTCGAGATTGCCTGCAATCCGCCCATTCCCCACCGCATCCTTTGTTTGAACCATTGTTTGTAAGAAGATGGCGCAACTGTAGACACATCAGCGCCTAAACACATCCCGGTTTTATAACCATGATACATCATGTTCCAGGTTATGTCAATATCTTCTGTTACAGTGGTTGGATCAAAACCTCCCACTTTGTTCACGTAGGACTTCCTATAAACGCTTAGCGGACCATTTGTAACATAAACAGAGTCGATAAAATCTAAAAGTTTTCTGCTCCAACCCATTATTAAGTATTCTATTGACTGGATTTTTGCGAGGCGGTTCTTTTCTTTGTTTCTTACTCTGACAAAAGAGGTGACAGCGCCCATTTTTGGGTCAGAAAAAAACCCAGTTAATTTTTGCAAAGAATTTTTGCTCGGGAAACTATCAGAGTCGACAACAGCAATTAATTCGCCCCTTGCTTTTTTAATCCCAATGTTTAGAGATTTTGCTTTGCCGAGGTTTGTTTTGTTTTCAATCAGTTTTAGGTTTTTGTATTTTTTCATTAATTCTTTAATTATCTTAGAAGTGTTGTCTGTTGAGCAATCGTTTAAAACGATGAGTTCTATTTTGTTTTTTGGGTATTCTAGTTCCATAATGTGTTCTATAGTGTCTCGGATGGTGTCTTCTTCGTTATAGGCTGGGGTTAGAACGCTGATGAAAAAATCTTTTCGTGGTTTTGGATAGTCAAATAACTTGTCTTTGTTTTTTATAGTTAAAATGATAAAGAAAGAAAAAAAGTAGAGGGCTACGAACATGAAGACCAAATAAACAGTCGTTATGAAATCTGGCACCTTACCCTCCTCTCAGTCCTTCACCTTGGTCTCTATTCAAACTAAAATAATCGTAAAACCTTTCGGTGAGGGTGAGCTCTGCGGTGTGGCCGGTTTTCTTTTTGTTTAGGAGGTTCATTTCTACGAATTGTTTTATGTGGTCGTAGGCCTTGTTGCCGCGGATTTTGATGATTACCGACTGTTTTATTGGCTGTTTGTAGGCGATGATGGCAAGGGTTTCCTGCTCGGCTTTTGTGAATTCGCTGGAGCCGGTTGCGAGTTTGTTCACCATTGAGATGTGGTCTTCAGAGACGTCCATTTTCCAGGAGTTTTCCTGTTGGATTATGTTTATCCCTGAATCTTTATATTTGTCTTGAAGGTCAGAGAGCATTTTCTTTAGAAGAATTGGATTGACGTCTGTTAAAGTTATGAGCTCTGGGATTGTCATGAACCTGCCGGCAAGGAAGAGCGCCGCTTCTATTTTTTTTAAATTCTCGAATTCGATTTCTGTGTCAAGTTCTTCAACGCTTTTTTCAGTTATATGTTCGTGCATGGTTTTAGATAGATTGAGTTATTTTAAAGGTTTGTTGTGGTTGGGCGTTGTTGAAAAAATCAATTTAGAGATGTTTATTTTTGTGCGGAGAGATTGAGTGGAGGGAATATTTTATATATCTTTGAAAGTTTATTGATGGATGAGGAAAGAGGTTGTTGGGATTGTTTTGATTGTGGTTTTTGTTTTGGTTTTTAGTGGAGCGGAGTATTTTTTGTTAGAAAATGATTTGGAGTTGAGTCCTGGGCGAAGAGGTGCCCCGCCCATCACGTCCAGTGATAGTGATATAAGAGAGGTGCAAGATAATTTGTTATCCGAGTATTCAATTGATTTTAACAGTGAGGAAATAAATTCTCTGCCTTTAGAGATAAAAGAGGGGCTAAAGAGTTTGTCTCCTGAAAGGCAGACAGAATTAAATTATGAATTGAAGGAGATTAGGAAAGAGGTCCAGGATAAGGGGGGATTGTGGGAAGCAGATTTCACTTCTAAATATCTTTTAAGTGATGAAGAGCGAGAATCTTTGTATGGTCTTAAACCTCCGACAACTCCGATAGAAGAACAAGTTGGTTCTGGAGAGAGATCGGAAATGTTGCCTGATTTTTTTGATTGGAGAGAGCAGCATGGTGAAGATTATATTACTTCAATAAAAGATCAAGCAGCTTGTGGAAGCTGTTGGGCATTTGGTGCTCTCGCATCCCTTGAAGGAAGTACAAATGCTTATTACAATAATCCTGATTTAGACATTGACATGTCGGAACAGGACTTGGTGTCGTGTTATCTTGGGGATGGGTGTAATGGTGCTTATACTTATGAAATAGAAGAACTATTTAGTGATTATCTTCAAAACAACGGTGTGTCAGCAGAAGAATGTTTTCCTTACACAGCGACTGATAGTGATTGCAGTAATAGATGTGCTGATTGGCAGCAGACAGCGTGGAAAATAGTTTCTTATGCCAACCCGACGTTGTCTGTTGATGCAATAAAACAGACAATTATGGAATACGGGCCTGTCAATGTTGGGATGGAAATTTATGAGGATTTTTTAGTGTACAGTGAAGGAATTTATTTTCATGTAACTGGCCGCCGGGAGGGAGATCATTCAGTGACTATTGTTGGCTGGGGAATGTATGATGGAATGGAGTATTGGATTGTGAAAAATAGCTGGGGAACTGGTTGGGGGGAGGACGGCTACTTTAAAATTTTAATGGGCGATTCTGGTATTGATTCATGGTTTGCTTATGCGGTTGAAGAGCCGCAACCTCTTTTGTCGGATCCTCCAGAGAAGTTATGTAATGATAATGATGGAGATGGGTATTGTAACTGGGGTATTGGTGTGAAGCCAGACAATTGTCCACCATGTGATGGTGTTATTGGAGATTGTGATGACGCTAATGAAAGCATTTTTGAGAATTGCGGGTTGTTGATGTATCCTATCGGATATTTGAATGTCACATCTGAACCATCTGGAGCAGGAGTTTATGTTAAGGATGAAATTACTCAGGAGTTTGTTTACAGGGGGGAGACACCTAGAGTTATTGGGCTGAAAACAGGGGAGCGCGAGATTAAATTAACAAGGAAATTTTACTCTGATGAGATAATAACTGAGGAAGTTATTGAAGACCAGGTTATTGATGTTCATGTGTTATTAACACTACGCCCACCAATAGAAATTTGTACACCAGAGGACCTTGATAATGTGAGGAGTAATTTGGACTACCATTACATTCAAGTTTGTGATATTGATTTATCTGAATGGGGCGAATTTGAACCGATACGTTCTGTTGACATAGGCCCTGTTCACTTTTCCGGTTTATACGATGGACAAGGCCATAAAATATCAAATCTATTTCAGAGCAGTTCTTATTGGTATAGTGGTTTATTTGGACTAATAAAAAATGGAGAAGTTAAGAACCTTAAACTTGAAAACATTACATTAGAGGCACAATATGTAAATTTCAGGGGAGGATTGGTAGGGGAAGCCATGTATGCAAACATCAGTGGGGTTTCTGTATCTGGATTTATTGAAGGTGGCGGTGTTATAACTGTTGGAGGATTAGTAGGTTATTCTTATAGGAGTACGATTGAAAAGTCTGCTGCAGACATTGTGATTGAAGGCCATGCCGGAGGATTAGTTGGAGATATGTGCGATGGGATAATTAGGAGTTCGTATTCTGTTGGAGAAGTGAATACACAATGGCCGGGTATTTTTTTGGGCGGTTTAGTGGAAAGTTTTGGTGATTTATGTCGTACCTGTGGTTGTGACAGTAAAATAGAGAACTCTCATTCTGATGTAAGACTTTCTACAGGTGAACATGTGGGGGGGTTAGTTGGCGGTCTTGTAGCGGGGACGGGTACAATTAACAATTCATATTCTGTTGGGATTACAAATGGGAATATTTTGGGCCGCGGTTTGATTGGACAAAATAAGTCCATGCAAGGTTATGAGCTAGAAATAATATCCTCTTATTGGGATATCAATTCATCTGGAACAGATTGGAGCGCTGGTGGCGAAGGTCGCACAACAGAAGAGATGACTTCGGTACCAAGGCCTGAGAATACTTATGTTGGTTGGGATTTTGAAAATGTTTGGCTTCAGTCTGATGGGGATTATCCAATGTTAGCATGGGAAGAATTCAGGATTTGCGGTAATGGAAAAAGAGAGACAGGAGAGGAATGTGATGATGGAAATGTATTAGATAGAGATGGTTGTTCTTCATCATGTGATTATGAAGACATAGAAATTTGTACAGCCGAGGATCTTGACAACGTGAGAAATAATCTGGATTACCATTATGTTCAGGTTTGCGATATTGATTTATCTGGGTGGGGGGAATTTGAGCCAATTGCTATGGACTCTCGGTTTAAGGGGTCGTATAATGGTAACGGGTTTAAGATATCCAATGTTAGTTTTAATGGATATAGAGAGAGGGTTGGTTTTTTTGGGAATGTGTTCCGAGGCATTATCTCTAATGTTTGGCTGGAAAATATTAACTTTTCAAATGGTGTATACGAGTTGGGGGGTTTGGTTGGCTTGTCTCACGGCGGGACTATTAAGAATACTAAGATGAGGAATATTAATTTGGTCGGTGGTGATGAAACTGGAGGGTTGGTCGGGCGGTCTTTTTGGACGTTTATTTCCCAAGTATCTGTGGATGGTGCGATAGATGGGGGAGACACAGTAGGAGGTTTAGTGGGAGTCGGGGAAGGTGTAATGGTTTTAAATTCTTATGCAAATGTGGAAGTTTCAAGTTCTTATGGTGGGGGATTGGTTGGAGAACTTAATCCAGGGGATATTATTAATTCATACTCTACAGGGGATGTAGGTTCTGGTGGTGGCTTAATCATTGAGGCTGGTTATTCAGATACAGAAGTAGTTTCATCTTACTGGGATATTAATTCATCTGGAACAGACTGGAGTGATGGTGGTGAAGGCAGAACTACAGAAGAGATGACATCTGTACCAAGACCTGCCGATACTTATGTTGATTGGGATTTTGAAAATGTTTGGTGCCAGGAAGACGGGCAGTATCCTGTGTTTGAATGCGATGTGCTAGTGCCGTGCGAACCACAACACCAATGCCGCAGCGACGGCTGCGGTCAAGATCCTATTCCAGAAGGAGATGTTTGGTGTGAGCAAGAATATGGTTCAGATTATCAATGTTGTGTTCGGACAATGCCTTTGACGTGTAGCGAGTTAGGAGGTGTTTGTATGTTGCCGGATGATTGTAATGTGATATTGGCTTCTGGAGATGAATGTGCTGATGAAGGTTATCCTGGATATTATTGTTGTGAAAAAGATATGGTGGAAGACAACGGAAGCGTCCCACGAGAAGCGTCTCAAAGAGAACCAGCATCTGAGCAACGTGTCGGAGTTTCTGTTGAGAAAGAGGAGATGCGGCTTTCTCCTGAAGGTGAAGGGTTTTGGGATTGGTTTAAGGGATTGTTTGGGTGAGTTTTATTTGTTATTGCAGAAGATTGTTGTTACAACAATTCTTAAAAAGCGTCTTTTAGTTGTGAAGCGATGGAAGGAATTGATGACCAGCGGGGAAGAGATAGGAATGCGTTAGACAAGACGTTGAGATATATTGAAATTGCAGAGGCGGTTTTGGGAGGAGGTTATTCTGTTAAAAGAGGAAGAGCGTTGGATGTTTTTAGAGCTGTGAGGAAATCGCGTTTGAAGAAAGATGAAAGGCCTTATCTCAAGGTTTATGCTACTATGTCTTTTCTGGAACTTTTTGGCGATGAACTTCTTGATGATGCGAAGAGATTGGCGCGCGCTTACAAAGATTATGGAGATAGAGATTTTAGCATTGCCTGGAGATTGTTTGAGCCTAACTAAGCAGACCGATCAACAGACCTTCGATAATTGCGGCGATTATCAGTAGCGGGATGATGAGCATGAGGAATGTGTTGAGCGAATTGTAGAATCGCCTTTTGAATTCTTTGATGCGGATTTTTTTGTTTAGGAAGATGGTAAATCCAAATTTTATTCCAAGGCCGATTGATATGAAAATTGCTGGGAGTTCGAAGATTCCGTGGGGAAGGAGCCGCCACCAAGAAAGAAAGCCGGCGACTTCGTAAGTTTTTGATAAGACATAGCCGAGAACAACGCCGTTGGAGATTGCGGCGAAAAGTGGGAACAGGCCGAGGAAAACCCCGAGCAAGATTGCGAAGAAGGAACTTTGCAGGTTGTTTTGTAAAATGAAAAAAACCATTTCCGCGGTGTTGAGATCTTGGGTTTTGGCGATGAGTTCTGCGAGGAGTTTGTCGATGAATGAGAGATGTGTGCTGAAGATAAAACCAGCGATTGAACTTGCGAAGAAAATTGCGACTGACGCGTAGATGTAATTTGTTGATTCTTTCAAATAGGAAATGGCTTCTTTGAATTGTGTTTTTACGGAGAGGTTTTGTTTTTTCATTGTCACATTGATTGTTGTAGCTGGAATTTAATTGAAGAGAAATCCAAAGAGATTACTACTGGATAAAAATGTTCCGCCTCCAAGAGATTATCATATCCGATAATTTGTGTTGTTAATAATGGTTGTCTTCTGACTTTACTTGCTGTGATTTGGAATTTTACTTGATAATTAAATCTAAAATTAAACATCGAATCTTTTTTTCGTGGGTTTGTTTTTGATGGCATTTTATTTTTGATTATTCATTCCGCTCTGTTTCCATGAACTGCGAGATATCGCCTGAGGAAGTAATCTACAAATTTATCTTCATCTTTTCGCAGTGCTTTGTAATACGAGCGTCTTTTTTTATATTCTGTTATCAACGTTGGATAGGAATTGTGCCAAAGTATGAAGTTCATGAGGAGACGACCGACACGCCCGTTGCCGTCGCCAAAAGGATGGATTTTTTCAAAGCGATAATGTGCGCGGGCAGATAGTTCAACGGGGTTAATATTTTCAGAGTCAACGAATTTGATTAGTTTTTTCATTTCTTTATCAATATCCTGCCAATCTATTGCGCGGTAGTTTCCGACTCTGACAAAATAGTCTCTAAATTTTCCAGCAATATCTTTCTTTGTTTGGCTAAAAATTTCTTTATGCCATTTCAAAAGCAATTTCTTTGTAAACTTTTCTTTTTTGTTCAAAAGATTGAGAAAAACTTTGTTGTGGTCTTCTGTTTCTTTAACATCTCTCAGGGGTTTGTTTGGCGCAATGTTTTCCCGAATGATTCCTTCTGTTTCTTCAAGCGTTATAGTCGACCCCTCAATTGCGTTTGTATTGTATGTGAAAGCAATTGCGATTTCTTTTAACTCTCTCTCTCTCGCAGATTTTGGAATTTTTTTCCATTCTTCTTGAAAATGGTTTTTTATTTTTTCTAACTTGAGATAAAGCTCTCTTTTTGTTTCGTGGACAAGCTCTTCTTTAATCTTCTCGATATTAGAAGGAACTTTTTTCCCAAGATATTTTTCCTTGGTTATTATTTTTCCTTTTTTTCTGAACGAGTGCTGTAGGTAAAAATATTCTTTATCGCCTTTTTTTCTTTTTATGATTCTCATTATTTTATTACCATTACTTTTTATTTAAATCTTTCTGAATTTGTTAAAATGTAATGGTAATCATCGGAACATCTTTTGCAACCTTTGGACTTTCTTCTTGTATTTTGTTTTGAGATATAATCCGTAGATGATTCCGGCGAGGAAGCCGCCGAAGTGTGCGACGTTTCCGATTGGGAGAGCAATAAATAAACTTATTAAAACTAATGGAACTATCGCAATTAAAGGAACCATCCAAAGACTGATTGTTATTGGCATAGCCAATGATCTCATTGCATTGTTAGGAGAGAAAAGAAAAATTATCATCCCAAATATTAACACAGTCGAAATAACGTTAATAATTCCTGAAAAGCTTGGGAAACTTTTTTCTAAGATGATTTGAGCAACTATAACCACCAACGGCCCAAAGATTAGGGAAACCTTGCTTTTAGGGATTAAGATGGATAATATTCCTACTAATCCAAATATAGCTCCGGATGCTCCAACCATGAAAACTTCTGGCGATCCGAAAATTCTCATCCCAAGTTCGCTTGTTCCAAGAAATACTGACAATAATGTTGTAAGGGTTACGGCAAATAAGCCAGCCGCGAAGTAAAACCAAAAAAACCTCCTTCCTCCAATTATTTTTTCAGTCCATCTCCCAATGAAAAATAAGGAAAACATATTGACAAATAAATGGAAAACTCCTCCGTGGACAAACATGTGAGTGATTAATGTCCAGAGATACTTTCCCTGCAAGATATTTTCTGGCTTGAGAGCGAGGTAGCTGATGTAATCTTCAGAAATTCCGAAGAAAATAAATCCAGTTATTGAAAAAATTATATTTATGATTATGAGCCATGTTACTACGGAAAAACCTTCCACCTTTTGCAAAAGGCTGCTTCTCTTTTTCTTGCGTATTTGATAGTAGTTCATTTCTTTAACTTGAGGTTTAATTGAAAAGAAATTTCTGTCGCTTGGTGTGCTTGGGTAAATGCCACCCCCGCCTTAAGATTATCACATAAACCAGAATCAGATGGGATGATATGGGTTGTTAATAATGATTGTCTTTTGGTTTTATCTTCTGCGATTGGGAGTTTTATTAAATCTTTTCTTTGTGGGTTTGTTTTTGATAACATTTTTGGTTTAGGACTGGATTATTTATTTCCTCTTCCTTTTTTTAGAAAATTGTTTGAATTTTTTAAATAATGAACTTCTTGTTTTCTTTGAAGGTGCTTTTTTAGACTTTTTTGGGGATTTCTTTTTCATTTTCTCTTTAGACTTTGGCTTTTTCACCTTTGCGCTTTTTCCCTGTTCCTTTAGTTCTTTCTTTTTCTCTTTTTCTCTTTCCTTTCTTCTGCGTTTTCTTTCTTCTTCTTTTTCCTTTTGTTCCCCTTTAATCCGTTTCTCTTTTGTCTTTAGTTCTTTTTCTTCTATTAGGCTTATTTCTTTTTCTATTCTTTCAAGGGTATCTTTTAGTCTTTTAGTCTGGCTTTCTATTTGTATATTTATTTTTGTAGTATCTTTCATTTCCAAAGTTTCGCCGCATTCTGGGCAGGTGTAATCGTTTGTTAGAGCGTTTTCTTCACTGTATTCAAGTTCGCAGTTTTTACAGAAAAAGTGTTGTTCTCTCTGCAAGCGTTGTAAATTGTTTTTTAATACTTCAATTTCGTTTGCTATTTTCTCTTTGTATTTTATGACGCTTCTTTTTGCTTTCAGCGTCCAGAAATAAGTATACCAGCCTCCCTTTTTCTTGTCTTTTTTTCTGATGAATTGGACTAAGCCAGAGTCGGCGAGTTTGTAGAGCATGTTTCTTGTTTGGTTGATTGTCATCTCGAGTTTTTTCGCTATAGCAAATTCGTTCACGTTTTGTTTTTTGTATAGAAAGTCAACTAACTTTTCAGCGTCAGGTCCGGCGTAGTCGGTTATTATTTTTTTTAGGAGTTTTTTTAGAATGTCTTCTTCCATATATCATTTTGAGAAAAGTTAGTTAAAAAGCTTTTTGTTTTGTGCAAGGCACGAATTTTTTGTTACAATCAGGTAAATAGCAAAATTGTTTATCATTCTGCGGTCAATATTTTTGTGAATGTTATTATGTCAGAGGAACACGCGAGGATGGAGGGGATATTAATTATTTTTAGAAGAATAGCTTAAATAATTTCCACCCCCCAGAATTAATAATAAAATCAATCGGGAGCATAACGCTGGTTGGATTTGTGGATAATGTTTGGGTTGGTTAGAATTGGGTGGGCTGGGATAACTTGTCGTATATAAATTATAAAATCATTTAGAAAATAGTTTCACTTTCAACCAGATCATAGATTAATAATAAAACCAATCAGATGTGGTATTAATTGAGTTTTGGATAATACTGGATTAGTTGGATTTGTGGGGGTGGAGGGGTAACTGGATGGCTGCTGTCTTGTTGAAGCTATTTGACTTAATCTTTTGTTGTGTTGGGATTAATTGAAAGATAACTTTTTATAGTGCAATTGCTTTTGAGTTGCGAGGTTGAAATGATTTTTAGAAAAAAAGAGGAAGAAGAGAAATTGCCGGATTTGCCGCCGTTGCCAGGTTCTTCGATGAGGGCGAAGTTTGGCGGGTCAGAATATGACGACGATAATGAGAAAAGCGCTTTGCCGAAGTTTCCCGATTCTCCGTCGCATAATCAGTTTTCGCGAGTTGCGATAAAGGAAGCAGTTGAGGATAAAGAACCTGAGGAGATAATTGGGCATGAGTCGAGAGATGTTAATGTTATTGAAATGGATGAGTGGCATCCTGTTAATCCTCTAAAGCATAGGGAGTTGGAGCATCATGAGGTGGAAGAAATTGAAGAAGATGAACCTGTTGAGCAGAGATATGTTGTTGAACCGCCGAGGACAAATGTGCAGACAGCACGTCCGGCAGATATTTTTGTGAGGATTGATAAATTTCATAGCGCGCGGAAAACTTTGAGGGAAATTTCTGAGAGGCTGGAGGAGATTGACGAAGTTGTGCAGAAGATTAGGGAGACAAAACTTCGGGAAGAACAAGAACTTGCTTCGTGGGAAAAAGATTTGGCGCATATTAAGGGAAGGATTAAAATTGTTTCAGAGAGTATTTTTGAAAAGGTGGAGTAGAATGTTATTACAAACAAACCCAAGATTTATGTTTAATCGAGAAGAAATTTCTGCAGCTTGCTGCCCCCCTGCCTTAAGATTATTACACAACCGAACCGTCAGATTAGATAATGATTATTTTTTAACTTCAGAAGCCTTTTTTGTTTCAAGGAGAGAAAGATGAAATCTGAGTTTGTGAAACTTTCTTCGTCGGAAAAATTTTACGGGGCGAAGCATTTACTGCAATCGCAGTTGGAGCTTTTGAATTTGGTGCAGAGTTTTAGGGATTACAAAACGCTGAGAAATGAGGAGCTTGTTTTGAAAGTTGCTTTGAAAAGCAAGGTAGAAGGCACACTTGAGTTGATTGCGAAGTTGGAGAAAGTTCTGCCAAAAACAGAATACGGAACTAGAGAGAAAGTTGTTAAGGGTGGGAAGAAGAAAGAAAAGAAGTTAAGCTTAAAGGAAGAAATTGAAAGAGTTAGGGAGAAGCTGGAGAAGTTGAGAGAGGAATAAATGAGGAAAGAGGTTGTTGGGATTGTTTTGATTATTTTGTTTGTCGCAGTTTTTGCAGGGTTGGAATATTCTTTAGATAACGAGATGTTTTTTCCTAAGATAAAATATTCTGCAAGAGAGGGCACGGTTCTCGAAAGCAGCAGCAATGCAGAATATATCGTGCAGCTTAGGGAGCAGAGCGTTATAGAAAAAAAAGTTTCACTTGAAAAATCCAGAGAGATAAACGTCGAATCAAAACTGGTACAGCAAAGAAATACGATTGAAGCGGAACAGAATTCTTTCAGAACTAAATTAAGCAGATTTTCCGAAAAAGGGAAAACTGTGGGAGCTGTTAAGAATGTCTTGAATGCAATCTTCATTAAAGATGTGACCAAAGCAGAACTAAACTATTTGAAAAACCAGCCCGAAGTATTGCGTATTGTTCCGAACTATCCGTTGGAGTTTAATTTGAATGAGTCTGTTCCTTTGATAAACGCAGATGACGTTTGGCAGATGCAAGATAATTTCGGGAGAAATCTTACGGGAGAAGGTATTACAATTGGTATTATTGATACTGGGGTTGATTACACCCATCCGGATTTAGGGAACTGCACAACGGAAGAATTTTTGGCAGGGGATTGTGAGAAGGTTGTTGGGGGGTGGGATTTTGGTGATGATGATCCTGATCCAATGGCTGGCGGTGAGCATGGAACTCATGTTGCTTCTATAGCGGCGGGGAAGGGTGACTGGGATGGCAATGGCCTTGTTGAAGAAAATGAAGGGTTTAATGGTGTTGCTCCAGGTGCGAAAATTTATGCATTGAAAGTCTCAGTTTCGAGTCGCCATACTTTTACAGACACCATTTTGAGAGCGGTTGATTGGAGTGTTGATCCTAACCAAGATGGGGGTTTCTCTGATCACCTCGATATTATTAGTATGAGTGCAGGCATGCCTTGTGTTTATTTTGGAGGGTATAGCGGCATATGCGGTCCTAACGATATTTTGTCGAATGCTTTTGACAACTCTGTTCAGGTCGGAGTTGTTGCAGTTACTTCTGCAGGTAATAGTGGTGAGTCTGCTATGACTATTGGCAGTCCAATGTCAAAAGAAATAATCGTTGTTGGAAACTCTGACAAAAACGATTTTTTAGCACAATCATCATCAAAAGGTCCGATTTTTGGAGAGAGTTTTGGGATTGTAAAACCTGATGTTACTGCTCATGGGGTAATGATTTGCGCAGCAGTTCCTTATAGCGATGATTTTAATCTATGCCGAGAAGGAGAATATGAGTACAAGTCAGGCACCTCAATGTCTACACCACATGTATCTGGTTTAGTGGCTTTAATAAAACAAGCACATCCTGGCTGGTCTCCAAGAGAAATACAACACAGCTTAAGGGAAGGAGCTATTGAACATACAGTCTATATTTCTCCAAACCGTGAAGGTTACGGGAGGATTGATGCATTGAATTCTGTATTCTCTGAAAAGCCACCTATTTCGATTGTCGAGACTGGCGGGATAATTGTTGGGCAGGAAGAAATAATTGGCACCGCCATGGCTGATAGTTTTGATCATTATGAGTTGTATGTAAGCAAGGGATTTTTTAGATCTGCTATCGATTTAGATTTAATTACTGAAAGTGAATTGAGCGGGTTTCTACAGGGAGAGACTTGGAAAGGAAGTTTAGAGAAAGCGTTAGAGATGGATGATATTTATTTAGACACTTTTGAGTTTAGTGAAGAATCAAATTTCAGCGAATTTGTCCCTTTGATAAATGAGTGGTACCTGATTTCAATTTCTACAAATCAGAAGGAAGACGAAACCATCCATCTGTTTGATTCTATATCTTATGAAAATGATCTTTATTATTTGAAGTTAATAGGTTATGATATTGATGGAATGTCAAGTGAAGATATGTCTATGATATTGGTTCAGAACTCTAATTGTGGTAACGGGATAATTGAATTTGGGGAAGAATGCGATGGAATTTATTTTAATGGTGAAACTTGCGAGAGTTTAGGACATGCCGGGGGCATTTTGAATTGTAGTGCTGGGTGTCAGTTAGATGTTAGCGAATGCAGTCAATTTGTCTGTAATTATGGGGGAAGTTATAATTTAGACGGAACGTGCAGTTTAGAAATAATGCACAATTTTTTAGGAAGTGGTAGCATTCGGAAAACTACAAACGACGTAGATGATTGGGATAGTGTTCATGATGCAGGGCAGGGAGACGCACAAAATATATTTGAAGTGGGAGTTATGAGAGATCAAACTTTAGAGATTATTAAGGCGAGTAGGCTGTTTCTATCTTTTGACACCTCTCAATTAATTGATGAAATGACTATAAGCTCAACCGAACTTGTTGTTTTTCCTATTTCCATCGAATCAGATGATGATGACGGGAATCATTACATATCTGCCGTAGAGTCTACACAGCAATCACCCCTATTTCTTTCTGGCGAAGATTTCAATCAATGTGGCACAGTGGATAATCCAGTTCTCTTGTCTGAAAATTTGTATTTATCAGAGATGGCGTTAGGCGAAGAGAGTAAAATTGTTCTAAATGATGAAGGACTAAACTTCTTGAACAGGGAAGGATTTACCACGTTCGGAGTTAGAGAAGGACATGATATTTCTGATGAAGTTATTGATCTGGATAAAACAAATACGCTTTGGGTTGATGATATGAATGATTACAATCCTGCTTTCTTAAGAGTTAATTATAATGCTTTGTTTGAATGCGCCTCCGTATCTTTTGGAATAGTAAGTTGGTGGCCTGGAGAAGGAAATGCAGAAGATGTTGTAGATGAGAATGATGGAGAATTAAAGGGTGGTGTGGGTTTTGCAGAAGGCAGGGCTGAACAGGCATTTTCTTTCAACAGTTATGATGATTACGTAGAAATTCCGGATGCGGACAATTTAGATGTTACTTCTGTGACAATTGAAGCATGGATAAAATCAAATAATTTTACTGGTGAGGGGACTGTTGTCTTAAAAGATTATTCTTATGGCATGTTTATTGATGATTACCCAGAAGAAGATTTATTCTGTTATTTTGAAACTTCTGCTGGCTTGTTGGAGGTTGCAGGTAGTGGTGAAATTCTTTTGAATTTAGAAGCGTGGAATCATGTTGCGTGTACGTACGACGAATTAACTGGCGAGGGTAATCTGTATATTAATGGAGAGATTGCTGGATTATCGAGTATCGGACAGATTAATGTTCCGATTTTAGTAGACGACGAGCCCTTGTTTATTGGCGGAACTCCATCCCCTAGCACTCTTTATTTTGACGGTTTAATTGACGAAGTTTCTTTGTATAACAGTGTCCTTTCTCAGAATGAGATTCAGAGGATATATGAAGCAAGCAGTGCGGGAAAATGTCAATCATCCACTTGCGAACCACAATACCAATGCCGCAGCGATGGCTGCGGCCAAGACCCTGTGCCAGAAGGAGACGCTTGGTGTGAGCAAGAATATGGTTTAGAATATCAGTGTTGTGTTCGAACTTCTCCTTTAACATGTAGTGAATTAGGTGGGGAATGTATGTTGCCCGAGGATTGTGATGTGATATTGGCTTCTGGAGACGAGTGTGCTGATGAAGGTTATCCTAGATATTATTGTTGTGAAGAAGATAAAGGAAGAATCTTAAGAGAAGTGCCTCAAAGAGAACCAGTTCCTGAGCGTGGCGGTGGAGGTTTTATTGAAAAAGAAAAGATGGCGCTTTCTCCTGAAGGTGAAGGGTTTTGGGATTGGTTGAAAAAGTTTTTTGAGTAGGAACGGTTATATAGTTTGTATATAGTTGTTATATAGAGAGTAAATAGAATGATTCAATCAACTGTTTTGCTGGATAAGAAAATAATTGGGATGCTGAAAAAGACGAAGGAGTATCCTAAGCAGACTTACAATGAATTGATAGAGAAGATGATTTCTATCTTTGTTAAAGTCAAGCAAAGTAATCAGTATGACGAATTTTTGCATAAGATACAACAGGAGAAAATGAAAGAGCTGTGGGATAATAAAGAAGAAGGGGCTTGGGAAGATGCATAAGTTTGGGGAAGTTGTTCTTGCTTCTGTTCAGTATGCTGACACTTTTGAAATAAAGAAGAGGCCTGCTTTGGTTCTTTTCGAGGAGTTGGGAAATGTGGTAGTGCAGGCATTACATCTAATTTAAAGATGAAGGGAGTGCCCTTGCTGAAGAAGGAGGGCGCGATTAAAGATAGCGTTATAAAGATGAATTATGTTTTCACTATTTCAGAAAGAATGATTGAGAAAATTTTGTTTTCTGTTTCAGAGGAAAAAAGGGATTTGATAAAGAAGGAGTCTGTTAAGAGAATGGGCTAGAAGTTTTTTATAATTCTAAAAGTTCGTTAAGGGATGAGGAAAGAGGTTGTTTAGCATTTAAGGAATAATTTTATATACAACCTATTTTTTGATTGGTCATGGTTAAAATAAAAACCCGCTGGGAATTAATCAAGGCGTATGTTGAGTTTTTTAAGTCGAAGAAGCATCATGAGATTCCATCGGCGTCGCTGATTCCTGAAAATGATCCGACTGTGCTTTTTACGACTGCAGGAATGCATCCGCTTGTTTCTTACTTGCAGGGCCAGAGGCATCCTTATGGTCGGCGGTTGGTGAACGCGCAGAAGTGCATTCGGACCGGAGATATAGACGAGGTTGGAAATGAGACGCATCATACTTTTTTTGAGATGCTTGGGAATTGGTCGCTTGGGGATTATTGGAAGAAAGATGCGATTGAGTTTTCTTTTGAGTTTTTGACGAGGGTTTTGGAGATTCCTGTTGAGAGGTTGGCTGTTTCGTGTTTCGCTGGAGATGAAACTGCTCCGCGAGATGGAGAAAGTGCAGAGATTTGGAAATCGTTGGGAATTCCAGAGGAAAGAATTGTTTTTCTTTCTAAGTCGGAAAATTGGTGGGGGCCTGCTGGAGAGACAGGACCGTGCGGACCAGACACAGAAATGTTTTATTGGATTGGTCCAGAAGAGGTGTTGCCGGAGAAGTTTGATTCTGAAGATAAAAATTGGGTCGAGATTTGGAATGATGTTTTTATGCAGTATAATCGGACGAAGGAAGGAAGGTATGAAAGTCTTTCGCAAAAGAATGTTGATACCGGAATGGGAGTTGAGAGGACGATTGCGGTTTTGCTTGGGCTGGATGATAATTATAAGACCCCGATGTTTTGGCCGATTATTGAGGAGATTGAGTTGTTGAGTGGGAAGAAATATGAAGATAACAAGAAGGAGTTTAGGATTATTGCTGACCACATTAAGGCGGCGGTTTTTATTCTTGGGGATGAACGAGGTGTGAATCCTTCGAACTTAGGGCAGGGTTATGTTCTTAGAAGATTGATTAGAAGAGCGATTCGTTATGGGAAAATTTTGGGAATCGAAGGAGATTTTACTGTTAACGTTGCGAAGACGGTTCTCCCGATTTATCCAGATTATCAGGAATTGCATAGGAATCATAAGTTTATTTATGCAGAGTTGGAAGAGGAGGAGAAAAGATTTAGGCAGACGTTGGAAAAAGGGTTGAAGATGTTTGAGAAGGTTGCGAAGGATGAGATTATTTCTGGAAGGGAGGCGTTTCTTTTGTTCCAGAGTTTTGGTTTTCCGATTGAGATGACTGTCGAGTTGGCTAACGAACGAGGGGCGAAGGTTGATTTGGAAGAATACAATGAGGAGTTTAAGAAACATCAGGATTTGTCTAGGACTTCTTCTGCAGGGCAGTTTAAGTCAGGTTTGGCTGATGATTCGGAGCAGACGAAGAAGTTGCACACTGCGACGCATTTGTTGGTGGAGGCATTGAAGAGAGTTTTGAATGCAGATGTTAAGCAGAAGGGTTCGAATATTACCCCTGCGAGGTCAAGGTTTGATTTTTCTTTTGAGAGAAAGTTGACGGATGAAGAGAGACAAGCGGTTGAAGATTTAGTTAACGAGAAAATTTCGCGGGGTTTGGAAGTGAAGAGGGAGGAAGTTCCATTGCAAGAGGCGTTTGAGGCAGGTGCGCAGGGAGAGTTCGGGGCGAAGTATCCTGACGTTGTTTCGGTTTACACTGTTGTTGAGCCTGACGAGGAGAAAGGATATTTTAGTAAGGAGATTTGTACCGGACCGCATGTTCGCAACACGAAAGATATTGGGAAGTTTAAGATTTTGAAGGAAGAGTCGGTGAGTGCTGGGGTTAGAAGGGTTAAGAGTGTTGTTGAGTAGGATTTTAACAGATTTCGGAATCGGAAATAGATGTTGTAATTTTTGAAGGCGGCGTAGTAAATTTTATATAAGTCTGAAAGTTTATTGATGGATGAGAAAAGAGGTTGTTGGGATTGTTTTGATTATTTTGTTTGTCGCAGTTTTTGCAGGGTTGGAATATTTTGTTGGAGAGGAGGATGTGGGGTTGGGTCCGAGTTCTGAGCAATACGACCAAGCGTATATTTTTTCAAGTAATCTGCTAATGTATTGGGAAAGTCTTTCATATCTCACTGTTCCTGATAAGGGCGTTGTTAAGACTGAAGTTTATGGAGCTTTTGAGAAAAGCGAAATTGTTCTTCTTGATTTTGATGAACCTGTTTCTTCTGTGACTTTTTCAGGGGACGGGGAAATTTTTTCTCCGGCGGGTTATGCAAGAGTACTTGCTGTTGATGAACTCGGAAGAAAGCATTTAATATTCGGAAGTGATTCGCTGGTCTTGGGTGAGGACTTCGAGGTTTTGTCTATCTGTGAGGAGACGTGTAATTTTGACGGGAAGAAAATTAAATCTATTGCAGTCGAGATTAAGGATGCCTTGCTGCGGATAGATTCTATTGAAGTTCTTCCCTTGAGTTCAAAATCTTCTCAGGATCTTTTGCCGAATGAGGTTTACTTAGATAATCAGGAAAACTTGAAAGTTGAGGCTTGGCAGGAGAAAGTTGCTAGAGAAAATTTGAGGTGGATGCCGGATAAGACATCTGTTTCTGGTTTTACTTATGAGGAAAAAAGAAAGTTGTTGGGGGGCAATGGCCAAATTCCAGATGAATTACCTAACTTACAGGGGTTTGAGTATTATAAAGGAGGAATTTTTGAAGTTTCTCCAAGTAGAACAAAACCTAAAATGCAAGAAGAGATAACACGAGAGGTACCAAAAACTCATCAAGAACTGCCAGAACAAGAACCTGAAATAATCGCGGAAGAACAGGAAATTGATAAAGAAGAAAACGAACAGTCTTCATCGGGCAAGGTGCTTTTTTCTCCTTCCGAACTTCCGGAAAGTTGGGATTGGAGAAACGTCCACGGAGAAAATTGGAATACTCCTGTCAAGAACCAGGGCAGTTGCGGAAGCTGTTGGGCATTTGCTGCTGTGGGGGCCACTGAACTCTTAACAAATCTTTATTTCAATCAGCATATTGACCTGGATTTATCAGAGCAAGATGTGTTGTCCTGTAGTGGAGGGGGCAGTTGTGATGGGGGTCAACCGGGTTACGCGCTGGATTATATCAAGTCACAAGGAGTTGTAGACGAAAACTGTTTTCCCTACAGTGCAAGTGATGAATCTTGTGTTAACAAATGTGCTGATCCTGATGAAAAAATGAAAATAGCTGCCAAGGAAGAGTTTAATTCAATGGTTCAAAACGAGGAATTTCTCAAAACTCGAATTATAAAAGGTTCTGTTTCAGGTGGCATTTGGGACTGGTGGCATGCGATGGCTTTAATCGGATATAATGACAGTCAGGGAGAAGACATTTGGATATTCAAAAATAGTTGGGGGGATAATTGGGGAGAAGAGGGTTATGGTGAAATAATGATTCCTTTTGAGGATTTTGAGTGGACTTATAGTTTATTCGATCCAGCAATTAGCGACTTAGTACCAAGAATAGTAACTTGTGAAAACAATGATGGCGATGGTTACTGTAATTGGGGGATTTCTCCAACAAAGCCAGATAATTGCCCACCGGGATGCAACGATTTCATAGGGGATTGTAACGATAACGATCCAAGTGAGTATATGGCTAATGGATTCCGTTGTGGAACTACAGAATGCAATGATGGAATTGATAACGATGGAGATGGACTAATTGATTTGGGCGATCCATCATGTGACTCAGCGGAAGATAATAGTGAAACCTTCCCATTCAATATGATAGACTGTATTGATACAGATGGGGGGCGAGATTACTATGAAAAAAGTTTAGTAAGAGGGGTAGCTTCTTTTAGTGACGGCGACTATTATGTTGACCGAGAAGAAAAATGCTCTTTCTGGGGAGACTTGCAAGAATGGCGATGTAATGGGCAGGGTGATCTCCTTTATGAGTTGTATGGGTGTCCCTTGGCTTGCTTAGATGGAGCATGTGTAAAATGCCAAGATTCAGATACAACGCTAGAATATCCTGATGGAATTAATCCTTATCTGAAGGGCACTGTTGAGTTGGAGAATAGGGCAAATGCAACAGATAGATGTATTATTAATGGAACTGTTTTAATAGAGTATCGCTGCAATGGGGACGTATATACTCACACTCGATTTTCCTGTCCTTGTTCAGACGGAGTATGTCTTATTGAGATCTGTACACCCGAAGAATTTGACCAAATTAGAGATTTCCCAGAAAGAAGTTATGTTCAGGTTTGCGATATTGATTTGTCTGATTTAGAGAACTTTGAGCCAATTGAAAATTTTTATGGAACCTACGACGGAAACGGCCATAAGATTTCAAATTTTGTTTATCAGACAACTAAAGATAAAGTTGGTTTATTTGGGGAGATAGATGGTGGAGTCATTAAAAATTTAACGCTAATTAATATAACCTTAAAGGGCGATGATTTTGTTGGTGGATTAGCAGGTTCGATTAAGGGAGAGAGTGTAGTCAATAAAGTATCAATTGAAGATGCAAGGGTGGAAGGAAACATTCGAATTGGTGGGCTGGTGGGGCATGCAGCATATTCTCAAATCACGCAGTCATCTTCTACTGGACTTGTAATTGGAGAGTACTATGTGGGGGGATTAGTTGGAGATTCGTGGAATTTAACCACAGAAAACTCTTATTCGCATACACAGGTTAGTGCATTGAGCTATTGCAGTGGCGGGCTAATTGGTGACGATTACAGAGGAAAAATAATTAATTCATATTCATCAGGGTTGGTAAGCTGTTTAGATTGTGATGGTTTGATTGGTGGTTTGGTAGGTTGTTGTAGTTTAGGCGAAACAATTTTCTCATATTGGGACGTTAATTCTTCCGGTCAAACAGAGAGCCCGTATGGGAGTGGAGAAGGTCGCACAACAGAAGAAATGACTTCTGTTCCAAGACCTGCCGATACTTATGTTGGTTGGGATTTTGAAAATGTTTGGTATCAAGAAGACGGACATTATCCTTCTTTACATAAAATCGAAAGTTCGCCAAAAATATGTCCACTGAACTGGCAATACTTTCCGCAAATTGATAAATGTGTTTTCAACGGATATGAGATGAATTTGACGTATGGCCAAGCTGTTTCATATTGTGAATCCGAAGATGGCTGGCTTGCAAACAGTTTGGAGTTGAATTCGGTTTGCGATAGTTTTCATTTGAGACCTGGTGAAGTGTGCGAAGGTTATCCGGGGCATTATTATGGCTGTATCGGATTTGTGCGAGTAACTGAACATAAACTATGGCATGATACGGGATTTCATTTCGTTCATCCTGTTTGCGACGAGGTTGTTTATGACTCTTGTGGAACGCAGGCAATGAACGGAAGCAATTGCCAGTTGCAGGAATTTCTCGTTTCGGATGACGACGACTACGGGTTTGTTTGTTTGAAGGAACCAATTATGTCTTGTGAACCACAACACCAATGCCGAAGCGATGGTTGCGGACAGGATTATGTTCCAGAAGGAGATGCTTGGTGTGAGCAAGAATATGGTTCAGAATATCAATGTTGCGTTAGGACGATGCCTTTGACGTGCAGCGAGTTGGGTGGTGTTTGTATGTTGCCGGATGACTGTAATGTGATACTGGCTTCTGGAGATGAATGTGCTGATGAAGGTTATCCTGGATATTTGTGTTGTGAAAAAGATATGGTGGAAGACAACGGAAGCGTCTCACGAGAAGCGCCTCAAAGAGAACCAGTTCCTGAGCAGCGTGCTGGTGGTTTTATTGAGAAAGAAAAGATGGAGCTGTCTCCTGAAGGTGAAGGGTTTTGGGATTGGTTGAAGGGATTGTTTGGTTAGGAAAGAGCGTTGTAGAATGATTGGCATGGCAGATTGGCTTTTGCCTTTTGCACCCACCCACCACGCCCAGATAGTTTCGGTTTGCAATTGAGAGTTGTGCAAACCGAATTATCAATTGCAAAAGGTGAATTTGGGTAGTGCCGCGCAGTTATTGAGATCAAAAGTGTTGTTGAGTAAAGTTTATAATCTTCGAAATGTTTAGTTGGCTATGAAAAAGGTGGTCTTTATTGTCGTTGCGATAATAGCGATTTTGGCTGTTGTGATTTGTACTTTTATTTATCTCCCTCTTTTTTCTAAAACTTTAGGTGAAAACGGGCTGGAGTGGAATGTTAGCGGTATATTTTATACAATCATTTTATCGCTGGCAGGGGTTGCAATACCAATACTTTCTTTGTTTTCTATTCGCGGGCTTGGAAAGGAGATTTACAGTAAGAAGAAAAATGTTGTATTTTTGATTTTGAACATTATCATAATTATTTTAGTTGTTCTTTTTTATTTTGCTATTGCAGGGCTTAGCGGCAGTGGTGTATTAAAAAATGAAGTTGCTGGGGCTGTTGAAAGATTGTTTGGTTAGAGAAAGACTGAAAAGATTTAGGAACCATCACTACTAATTCAAAATAATAATCCCATTCTGTTTTTCAATCACATTTGTTCCTTTGACGAAGTTTCCTGTGGCGTTTTGGCCTGGAATTCCTATGGTGTGCCTGCCGTCAGATGTGTTGAAGTAGACAAAGCTGCCGATTAAATTTATCTCGTAGTCAATTCCTGCGACTTTTTCTTGAAGGTAGAATTCCCGCCGATAGCCGTCGGTAGCTTTTGCTGCGATGTTGAGTTCGTTTTGTGCTGCCAGTGCTAATTCTTGAATTTCGAAGTTTCGCTTTTCAATTGTTTTTTCGCTGATGTTTTGTTGAAATATCCCAGTTAGGGTAACGACAAAAAAGAAAACTGCTCCTACAAGGATGAGAAATTCAATTGCAGATTGGGCTTTGTTTTTTTTCATTACATCAATTCAAGGATGCCTTGGAATTTAATTGGTGGGAAACCTCCCCGGCTTGCTGTGATTGGGTAAAAATATATTTTCTTGCGTCGCCCCGCCCCACTTCAAGGTTGTCACATAAACCAGAATCAAATGGGAGAATAGGGGTTGTTGATAACGATTGTCTTTTGATTTTATCTTCTGCGATTGGGAGTTTTATTAAATTTTTTTGAGGGTTAGTTTTTTGTAACATTTTATTTTTCTGTGTTTTCTGTTTGTGGTGCGTTCATCTTACCCATAAACCACGACGCTGTCTTCGGTGGCATTTAGGTAAATTTTCCGCAGTCCGCTCGAGGGAGATATGCTTCCGCTTAATTTAACATTGCTCCTGAAAGCTGTTATTGCGTTGCCGCTGTTTGTTGAGACGTTGTAAACGATGAAATAATCTAAAATCTGAAGTTCGTTTATTCCTTCTGGGAGATAGCCAGTCATTGTTGTTCTCGACGGTTCTCCAGAGTAGTAAATGGATTCAGACAGAGAGGTTAGTTTTTGTGAGAAACTTTCTATTTGGTGGAATTTTATTGCGTCGCGAATTTGAGCGGAATAAAAGAACGCAATGCCGAGAGTGCTCAGCACAAGGAACAGGACAAACGAAATTATTATAACATACTCTGTGCTAATTTGACCTCTTTTTTCTTTTTGCATCTTTTCTGATATATTTGACTGTTGAAAAAATAGCACATTCCTTTTCTGACTTTTTCAACAGAACATGAAAGACAGTTAATATTTTAAAGGTTCTTGTTTTAAGATATACATGGAAAAAGGGGTGCACATCGCAAGATTTTTTTTAATATTTGTTGGAGTTCTTGCAGTTGGGCATCTGCTGGCCCATCTTTATTTTTACGGCGGGGAGTTTCATTTTAGTGGGATTGCTGGTTTTGCTGTTGATGAAAGCGATGTCGATGGGGAAGAAAGTTTTAGATTCCCGCTGTCTGAAATAATTCTTTTTTTTGAATGGGCACTTATCTTGATGGGAATTCTTTTTGTTTATGCGAAGCATAAGATTGATTTGAAAAAAGAGTATCACGACTTGGAAATTTTGAAGAATAAGATGCATTTTACTAAGGGAACAGAGCTGGATAATTTTTATGAACTTTTGAAGAGGGTAGGGCATTTTAGATTGTCGACGGCGGCAAGGGTTTTTGATGTTGACGAAGAGATTATTGAGAGCTGGGCTAAGAGTCTTGAAACTGGAAAGTTCGCTGAATTGACTTATCCGAGGATTGGCGGACCTGAAGTGAGATTGAAAAAAGTTGGACAAGGTGAGAACGATGAGGAGAACGATGAGAAGGAGGAGTGAATAAAATGGAATCAGGGAAAAAAGGAAGTTTTGTCGAAGATTTTCCAGAACTGCCTCCTTTGCCTGGAGAAGAGGGCGAACATGAATATGATCCTTCTCAGAAGGTTGAAAAAAGAGTGGAAAAACCAGCAGAACCAGTTCAGGAGAAACCGAAAGAGGTTGTGAAGGAACCTGTTGCTGCAGCAAAAGCTCCTGCGGTTGTTAAACCTGCTGCACCTGCTGCAGAAAAAGTTTTTCAGATGAAAGGAGAAGTTCGTAAAGTTCAGCGCAAGGGGAGCGGGAATGTTCTTGAAAAATATGAACTTGTTGTTGACGGTGCGCATGTTGAAACAGAAATCAGGAAAGATGAATCAGGAATAACTTACAACCTTTACATTCCAGAAATCAGCGCCCCGACCTCGATTTTTCTTGGGGAGATAAGGAATGAGCTTATTTCTGCAACAACTGTCAGCATGAAAGAACTTACAGACCCTTCTTTGTTTTCGAAAATAAAGAAAAGATTTATGGATGATGCCAGAAAATTGTTGAAGGAAAAACTTCCCCATACAGAAAAAGATGTTGAAGATTTTTTGGTTGGGACTTTGATGCAGGAAATGCTTGGCCTCGGACAGATAGAATTTTTGATTGCTGATCCGAATCTTGAGGAAATTGTAATCCCTTCTGCGAAAGAACCGATAAGAGTTTTTTACAAAAAGTATGGCTGGCTTTTGACAAACATCACAGTTGAGAAGGAGGAGAAGATAATTAATTATTCAAATATCATTGCGAGGAGGGTTGGAAAGCAGATTACTGTGCTGAGTCCTCTTCTTGATGCGCATTTAGTTACCGGGGACAGGGTTAATGCGGTGCTTTATCCGGTGAATACTAAGGGGAATACAATTACAATAAGAAAATTTGCCCGCGATCCTTTTACAATAGTTGACATGGTTAACAATAAAACCTGCAATTTGGAAATTGCGGCGTTGTTGTGGCTCGCGATTGAATATGAGATGAACGTTTTGATTTCAGGTGGAACCGGAAGTGGGAAGACCTCTTTTTTGAACGCATGCATGCCGTTTATTCCACCGAATCAGAGAATAATCAGTATTGAAGACACTCGGGAACTGATGCTGCCTGACTTTTTGTATTGGACTCCGCTTGTTACAAGGACTCCTAATCCCGAAGGCAAGGGGGAAGTTTCAATGTTGGATTTATTGGTTAATTCTTTGAGAATGAGACCGGATAGAATTGTTCTTGGTGAGATGAGGAAAGAAAAAGAAGCAATGGTTTTGTTTGAGGCAATGCATACAGGGCATAGTGTTTATTCTACTGTTCACGCTGACTCTGCGCCAGAAACTATTTCTCGTCTGATAAATCCTCCGTTAAATGTTCCTCCGAATCTGTTGAAGGCGATTAATCTTAATGTTGTGATGTTTAGAGACAGAAGAAGAGGCAGGAGAAGAATCCTTCAACTTGCAGAGGTTGAGGCTGAACGGAGCGGCGCGAAGGCAAATATTTTATATCGCTTGATTGCGGACAGGGACGAGATTGTTAGGCACAGCGAAAGCTCGCGTTTTTTTGAAGACATTAGCAGAAATACTGGAATGTCTCAAACAGAAATTCAAGAAGATTTGAAGGCAAAGCAGAACATTTTGACGTGGCTTATTAAAAACAACGTTCGGAGTTTGGAAGAAATCGGCAAGGTGATGAATTTGTTTTATAGGAATAAGGAATTATTGTTGAGTGCTATAAAGCAGAATAATCCTGGGGCGATTTTCAAGGACTGGGCAGTTAAGAAGAAAAACGAGGTTCTTAACAAAAAACCTGAAGGAAAAGTTCTCCAGAGCAGCAGAGACAAGAGGGAAGTTATTTCGAAGTAAAATGAAATCTAAAAAAAAGTTTAAGTTATTTAACTTTAAGAAAAAATCGAATAAACTGATATTTAGAGTGCCGTTTGCTTTTGGTTCTCTGGACAAGCTGAAAAAAAGGTCTGGTTTTTTTAAGAGATTTGTCGGTTACAAGAATAAATCGAAAATTGGGGACAGTCTTAAGAATGCTGATGCTGATGCAACTCGGGAAGAATATTTGGCAGTTTGCACCAGCGGGTTTTTTATTTCTTTTATTATTTTGTTTGTTCTGTCTTCGACGGCGCTTATTTTGCTTGGTATTAATAACGCGTTTCTTTTCTCTTTCGGACTTTCGTTTCTTTTCGGGTTTTTTGTTTTTTTCAGCAGAGCTGTGTATCCTTCAGTATATAATTCGCGGAAGCAAAAGGAGATTGAGAAAAATCTGATACCTGCTTTGCAGGACATGCTTGTGCAGTTGAACGCAGGAGTTCCGTTGTTTACGATAATGATAAATATCTCTGCTGCAGATTACAGCGAGTTGAGCCAGGAATTTAAGAAAGCTGTGAAAGAGATAAACGCAGGCATGCCGCAGATTGACGTGCTTGAAAATCTTGGCAAGAGGAATCCGTCGGAGTTTTTCAGGCGCGCGCTGTGGCAAATCAGCAACGGTATGCGCGCTGGAAGCGATATTTCTATTGTTATCGAAGATACAGTTCATTCGCTCGGAGAGGAGCAGTTTATACAAATACAACATTATGGAAACAAATTAAATCCAGCGATTATGTTTTATATGCTTTCTTCAGTTATTCTTCCAGCGCTTGCTATAACTTTTTTGACAATTATCTCTTCGTTGATTAATCTTCCTTCGCTGATTACAAAAGTAATGTTTTTAGCATTGTTTGCCGCAGTTGTAATAATTCAAATTTTATTTTTAGGAGTTGTAAAATCAATCAGACCAAGTTTACTGTAAAATGAAAACAAAAGATAAATCTGCTGAAGAGAAGAAAAAAGCGTTTGAAACGCTTGCTGAGCTGGAAGCAAAAAGGAAGGAAAAAGAGAAGAAGATAAAGAAAAAGGCAAAGTTGAGTATGCAAAAGATTTTTGTTTTTTTCCTCATTGGGATGTTGATTGTGACTGCGATTTTTTTTGTTTTGACGAGGGATGCTGTTAAATCTTTTTTCTTGTTTAGCGGGGCGATTGTTTTGTTCTTTGTTTATGTTTTTACGAAGAAGAAACTGGATGAACACAATCAAATCAAGAAAATGGAACTTTCTTTTCCTGATTTTATTTCTTTGATGTCTTCTAATCTGCGGGCAGGAATGACAGTTGACCGGGCGTTGATAATCAGTGCGCGAAAAGAGTTTGCGCCGCTTGACGCGGAAATTCTGAATGTTGGGAAGGATATTTTGACTGGGCGGGAAATAAGCGAGGCGCTGCAGGATATGGGGAAACGAATCAAGTCAGAGGAAATCCGCAAGACTATTCAGCTGATAATTTCTGGAATTCGTTCTGGAGGAAATCTTTCTGTTCTGCTGGAAAAGACTTCGAATAATATGCGAGAGAGAATATTTGTTAACAAAAGGGCGGCTTCAAATGTTTTGATGTATGTTATTTTTATTTTTTTTGCTGTTGCAGTTGGGGCGCCGCTGTTGTTCGCGCTTTCGTCTGTTCTTGTTGAGATAATGGCAGAGATGTTTGCAGGAGTGTCAGGAGTAGATGTAACTGTGAATCTGCCTTTTACGATTACAGACATTAATATTTCGTCTGCTTTTATTTTTTACTTTTGCATATCTTTTATTATTGCAATGTGTATTTTTGCTTCGCTGATTATAGGCTTGGTTAGCAAGGGGAGCGAGAGGGAAGGGATGAAGTTTATGGTTGTGCTGGTGGTTATTGCTTTGCTTGTGTTCTTTGTTTCGCGGTGGTTTTTGCTCAAATATTTTGTGAGTTCTTTTGGGTAGCTGCTGGAAAGAGTGTCAACAGGTTTGATTTAGATAACAGATTTTTACAAAGCTCTTAGAAGTAGAATTGTATTTGTTTTGTTGGAAAGTTTGAGGAGTTAGTTTTTTATGATAGAATTTTAAAGTAGTTACATTATAGAAAAATTTAAATACTGTCATTTGCCTAAAAAATTATGGAATTTAAATTTGACCTTGTGCAACCGAACTTATTAGTAGAAGGAAATTGTGTTTATGTGAATGTTCCAAGAGACCAAGTTGTTTCTTTAGCAAGAGATGTTAATGAAATTCTAAGTAGAAATATTGGTGCTCTTCAAGTGAGAGAAAGTGATGTTGGCGCAGTTACAGGAGATGCTCAGAAAAAGAGAAGTAAAGAAACAATTCCCTTGAGTGAATATTTAGTTGCTTTTGAACAACAGATGGGTCCGCATCATGTTTTAACAACTCCTTCACATAATCTTTTTGGAGCAGGCGATTATTTAGTTGATGCTTTTACCTTGGAAAAGGGAGAGGTTGGAGAAGTGGAAAAAGCAAGAGGATTTCTAAAAAACTTAGGTACTCATGTTAAATACATCGGGAAGGTTTTTGGTGCAGTTCTTAGTGAAGAAGCTGCGAGAAAGCATCTTAATGAAAGATTAGCTAAGTTGGAGAATGGGCTTGCAGAGAGATATGGAAGTCTTTGGATGATTTCAGGTCTTGCACCTTCACGAGCAGTAGCTTCTTTTTATGACGATAGCATAGCTGTTGGAAGAGTAGCTTTAGGAAGTAGAAATGAAAATGATGAAACTTTAGTTAAAACAAGAGAAGAATTAGTAGATAAATTAGAGGGATATAGCGGGGAGAGATTATCTTTTGATGTTCCCTCTTTAATGGAGCAGGCTTTTAGAATGAATCTTGATGGTCCTGCACTTATGGCAGATTATGGTGATGTTTTAGATAATCCTGAGTGGAGAAAAAGACTGATTATGTTGGATGATTAAGAACCTTAGTATCTTTCATTTTGGCTTATTAATTTTAAGATTTTTTAGCTCCAATTTTCTTAAAGGCAGATTTCTTTTACTTTCATCTTCACGTTATCCAATCTCTAACCTCTGGCATTTGCTCTTCGATAAATTCAATGATCTCTTTTTTGAATTTTGAATTTAAAGATATTCCAGTGTAGTTGACTTTCTTTTTTACAATCAGCCATCCAAGATTTTCTAATTCTTTTACTATCTTTTTTAGGTTTGGAAATCTCTTGAAATGTTCAAGTCTATCGTACTTTGCCCCCCAATTCTTTTTTGAATATGCAAGTTTAAACATAAGTTGTGATTTCTCTTTTTTCATTAGAACCACAGGAATATGTTTTATTTAAATGTTTCCGATTTTGACAGTTTAAACGTCTCAAATAGAAACTTTTATAAGTGTGAGTGTGTGAGTGTGTGAATGGAGAATGGAGAAAACAAATCAGCATTTTTGGAATATTTTGGAGATACGCCAAAATTGAGATTTTTGGATTTCTTAATTGGAAATCACTTTTTTGACTTCAATATGACTGATATGGCGAGAGAAGCAAACATAAGTTACAATTCTCTTAAAAGTTTTTTTGAAGATTTTTTGGAAAAAGGAATAATTGTTAAGACAAGAAGAGTTGGAAAGTCTGATATGTATAAATTGAACATGGACAATGCTACTGCTCAGAATTTTTTGAAGTTTGCTTGGTTTTTAACTAAACAAGATTTAGGAGTAGAAAATCAAGAAACTGTTTCAGTAGTTCAAAAACCGATTCTTCAAGAAAGGGACTGATTGTTTTATTAAAACTCCATTCACAAATTACTATAAATCTCAAGGCGATTATTCGGCAGTAGCCAAAAATATTTGAACTATATTTGTTCTACAGATGCGTGGTAACTGCTGAGAAATTTAAGAAGGAGCAAGAACAATTGCTTGTCGAGGGTTGTAGGACTATGACTAAGGGAAATCTTAGCATCACGAAAGAATTTGAGTCTATTGAAAATTTGGATAACACGCATTTTCACTCCGCAGTTAACTTTTTATATGTTGGATAATTAAATAGTAAGATGAAGAAGGTGAAAAAGAGGACGCGTATGTTAGTGAGGAAGAAAGTTCTGCCGAAAGTTGTGGGAAAAAGTGCCAGCGGAGTTGATAGGGTTCCTGTGGGGATTGGGGAATTTGATTCACTTATCGGCGGAGGATTTGTTAAGGATTCTACTAATCTTTTAGTTGGCGGGTCGGGAAGTGGAAAGACAATCTTTGCTACGCAGTTTTTGATTAGTGCTATGCAAAAAGGGGAGAAATGTTTGTACGTTACGTTTGAAGAAAAAAAAGCGCAGTTTTATGAAAATATGCTGTCGTTGGGGTGGGACTTAAAGGTTTACGAGGAGAAAGGGCTTTTTACCTTTTTGGAATACACGCCGATAAAAGTTAAGACTATGCTTGAAGAGGGCGGTGGAACGATTGAGAGCATTATCCTGAATAAAAAAATCAGACGGATAGTTATTGATAGCATAACTTCGTTTGCTTTGCTTTTTGAAGATGAACTTTCGCAGAGGGCGGCGGCGCTTTCTTTGTTTGGTATGATTCGCGATTGGGACTGCACGTCGTTGTTGACGCTTGAAGAAGAACCATTTGACAAAAACAAAAAAACTTCGCGAGCTATTGAGTTTGAAGTTGACTCGATATTGGTTTTTTATTTTGTTAGGGATGAGAAAGAGAGACAGAGATATTTGGAAGTTCTTAAGATGAGGGGAACAAATCATTCGCGGGAGGTTTTTCCTTTTTCAGTTGTTAAAAATGGAATTGTTGTTGGGAAGAAGTCAGTTTCGCGGGCTTTTGAGTGATTGTTTACTAAAAACTTATAAGCTCATATTTCTCTTAATTTCTATGCCGACGTGGCGGAATCAACCAAAAGGTTTCAACCACCACGTTGAAAGAAAACAAGCCGACGTGGCGGAGTGGTTAACGCACCAGATTGGAGATCTGGGCCTTTCGGGGCTCACAGGTTCGAATCCTGTCGTCGGCGTTTTTTCAACAACACATGATAAAAGATTAACTTTTAATACAGCGAATGTTTTGTTTTAGTGAAAAGAAAAAGATGGTGAAAGCAAATCTGGCGCAAGCATGGGGCTTTGATTTAATTGTGGCAATGGTAATTTTTTTAACAGGAATTGTATTTTTTTATATGTTTGCGTTGAATTATCCTGGCGGAGAGGAAGAGAAATTTCAGGAGCTGCAGCACGACGGAGAGTTGATAGCAGACAGTTTGCTTTCTGAAGGAAGTCCGGTGGATTGGGATGCGAGCAATGTTATTCGGATTGGTCTGCTTAGCGGAGATAAAATTAATGAAAGCAAGGTGGGAAATTTTAGTGCTTTAGATTATGCGACTGCTAAGTCTTTATTTAGAGTTAGAAATAATTTTTTTGTTTATTTTGGTGATGAGACTGATAATGGCATTGGGCTGGATTCAGGTGGCAGCGAGAACTTGGTGAAACTCACGCGGGCAGTTGTTTACAATAATAAAGTCACAACGATGAACTTGCATATATGGAATTGAAAAATTTAATTTTGCAGAAGAAAGGAGCTTTTTTTAGTGTTGACGCGCTCATAGCTTTGATAATTATTTTCTTTGTTATTTTAGTGAGTTATCCGGTGAGTAATTATCTTCAGCCAGACCCAGACATACATTCAGATATTTTGAAGGTTTTGTCGACGTTGAAAGTTTCTGAAGTTGATAGTGACTATGTTAGGTCGCTGATTGCAAACGGGAAGATAAGAGACCCAAATAAGAACCTGCTTGAGCAGATTGGGGAGTTTTATATTTTAAATATTACAATTGCGAGGCTGCTTGCAGAAGATGTTTTGGGAGGGATAGAGACAACTGAAAATTTTGGGTTGTGGTATGGCAAGGATGATTTAATTTTTTCTAAGAACAACACGCCGTTTGAAAGTGCGCGGGATGTTGATGTTGCGCGGCAGGTTATTACTGGGATAGTTGCCGGGAAGAATATTACTGGATTTGCAGCAAGAGCTTTTCTTTCCAGCAATGTAACAACTTCTTATTTTTATTTTGGAGGTTATGTTGGCGACGGAGATATTTCTGCAAGGATAGATTATGAAGGAAACATCACGCCAGTTGGGAAAATGGAACTTGTGATTAACAATGATTTTGATATGTATGTCAACAATAATTTAGTTGGAAGTTTTGCAGCGTCGCCTTCAGAAACAGAGCCAGCGAATTATACTTTTTCTACTGCTAACTTTAGTTCTGGGGAAAACACTGTAGAGTTTAGGGGAGAAAACCTTTATATTGCAGGCGGATTTATTAAAGTGAGTTATAGTGGTGTGGCGATTGACGAGCAAAAGCGCTATCGTTTTCCTGGAATTGACGGGCTGGTTAATTTGTATGACGGGTTTTATGTTCCGAATAGTTTGACAGGAATGGATATTTCTTTGCATCTTGATACAAATTACACGACGTTTTTGAATATTGGAAATGTGACTGTTTACGAGGGTTCTACAGACGGCGTGGAGACTTTGAATTTTGACAATGATTTTCTTAAAGAATTGTTTGGGGGAAGTTATGATTCATTGGAAGGAAGAACAATTCCGTTGAGATTGGGAACGCCAAATGCTTCTTACACTGAAGGAATCTCACAAAGGATTGATGTTTTTTCTGTGACAGATTTGTCTGGGAGCATGTTGTGTTCAGAGGTTGGGTATTATGGATCGCATCAGTGTCATGAAAGTTCACATTGGTGCGGGAAATGTGGAGGTGTTTGGATGGGGCCGATAAATTCTGCAAAAGAAGCAAATAATTTGTTTATTGATTTTATTTTGAATAACAGCGGGAATGAAGTTGGCTTGGTTGGTTATAGCACGTCTGCTGCAGATGAAGATTATCATCCTCTTTCAGGTGATAATGATTCGTTAAAGGCAATAGTTGAAGGTTGGGATGCATATGGATGGACCTGTATTTGCTGCGGGATTAACAGGGCAGCGCATAGTTTTCCTGGAACTGTATTGCCGAATGAAAACAATGGGAGGTTGATTGTTTATTATGACTTTGATTCTTCGTTTGGAGGAGCTGTAATTTCAGATGAAAGTGGATTGGGTAATGATGGAGCAATTAACGGAAATGTTGTTTCTGTTGTGGGATTGGAGGAAAATGCTGCAGAGTTTGATGGAAGTGGAGATTTTATTGGACTTCCAGATATAATTGACACAACGCAAGGAAGTGTTTCTGTTTGGATTAAGGCAGACAATTGGGGACAGCAGACAATTTTTGATGCGACAGTTGGAGATCCTTGGACTGGTGATTCGCCGGGTTCGAATAATAAGAGGTTTGCAATGGTTATTGATTATAGAGGATTTATACAATTTATGATTGAGGACACTTCTGACGTTGATTATTTGACAGAGCAGGATGTTTCAGGACTTTCACCAGGCGAGTGGCATCATGTAGTTGGTGTTTGGCGTTTTGGAGGGAATGCGCCGTCGGTAGAGTTGTATTTTGATGGTAACTTAGTTGATTCAGATGATAGACCTGCAGGAAACATGCCTAACTTTAATTCTCCACGTCTTGGAGATACAACACATTCTTCTGGTGGTCCTTACTTCGATGGGCTGATTGATGATTTCAGAATTTATACAAAACCACTTTCTTTAGAAGAAGTTCAGGGTTTGAATGATATAACTCCTAATTGTGACAATGCTGTTACAGAGGTCGGAGAAGTTTGTGACCGTGATGCTCAGCTTTGTGAATCTGGAGGGCAAGCTGGTTCCTTGAATTGTCAGAACATCGATTCCCCTGGTTTTTGTGATGGATTTTTAGATTGCGATTTAGACGGAGAATGTGGTGATGGAGTTTTAAATGACGGAGAAGAATGCGATGACGGAAACCTTGAAGATTTTGATGGTTGTAATGATGAATGTGAAGTAGAAACAAGGCACAGGTCAATGGTTGTTATGAGTGATGGGCAGGCAACTTCTACTTGCGATGAACAAGACACAGGAGATGCGACACAAGATGCAATCCAAGCGTCAATAGATGCGTGCGAAGATTATGGAATTATAGTTCATGCAATTGGATTTGGAGACGGTGTTGATGATATAACTCTTAAGGCTATTGCAGACAATGGTTGTAATGGAAGTTATTATTATTCAGATGTGGATAACCTTTCTACTGTTTATGAACAAATTGCATCTGACATCATCACAGAATATGTTGAGCAGACACTGGTGTCGTATGGTGGAGCAGCTCCGTCAAGACTTTTCCCTGATTCGTATATTGATTTTATTTATGAAGAAGAAGAACTGCCTTATGGTTTAATTATAACGGCAGAAAAAAATTTTATAGATGCGTTTAGCGGGAGTTTTGTTGTTCCTCCTGAAAGCACGTCGTTAGGTGCGCATATTGTTTCTTACTCTGGGCCAAGCTGGACATCTAAGGCAAGAGCAAATGAAAATGTTATTTTTGATTTAAGTTCATATGGTGTGGATTATCGCG
>JAHISS010000067.1 GCA_018817905.1 Nanobdellota archaeon | reverse complement strand
TGGTTCTCTAACAACTCAATTTTTTTCAAAAGTTTTTCAAAGAAAGGTTTACACCTTTCACATACCTCGTTTTCCATTAATGATTAAAGAAATCAGGCCTCAACTATTTTTCGGTTTAGCTAAGTGCTGAACACGTACGAAACTTAGACCATTCTTATTGTAACCTTCCCAAAGTAACAACAACAGAAAACTTTAAATAAGACCACTCTTTGAATTTTTTATGGAAGTCCCAATAGAAGCTAAACTGGCGAGTGCGGAAGAATTTGTGAACGATTTAGCCAAAGTGTTAACTCATTCTAATGGGAGTTTACCTGGCGGAAAGGCAGGGTATGACCGGTTAAGAATCCCAGAAATTCCTCCAGTATATTCCGTTACAGACAGAAACCGTTTTCTTGAAATTGACTTAGCAGATGTCGAAGTTTTTTTCGAAGACACAGGAAAATGCACAGTTCAAGTAAGAGAATACCAGGAAAGAGTTCAGCCAGTTGTTAAACAACTTTTGTTAGAACAATTTTACGCATTTGACAAAGTCGAATTAACAGGAAGTCATGTGCCTCAAAGAATAAAAACCGATTCAACAGAAGTTCCGAGGTTGAGTTAAAATGGAAAGAAGAATATCTCGAAGAGACTTTTTTGGAGGGCTTGGAGCAGTCTTAGCAGCTTCAATCGGACTGTCGCTAATCAGGAAAGGACGCGATTTTGAAAATCACACCTTAGTTGACCAGTTATCCAATGGAAACCCTCAAACCCTTAAAGAATCCGCAATAGCAAGCACATTAAGCAGGCCTTACAACGCATCTCAAGAAGCAACAGATTTCATAAAAAACTTTGAACAGTTCAGGGCAAGAACCTACAATGACCAGGGAGGAAGACCAACAATCGGCTACGGCCATCTAATAAAACATGGGGAGCAATTTGATTCGATAACCGAGGAACAGGCAGAGAGTATTTTAAGAAGAGACCTATCAGTTTACGAAGACACAGTCAATGAAACTGTACGCGTGGGCATAACACAAAACCAGTATGATTCTCTTGTTAGTTTAACATATAACATTGGTCCAACCGCTTTTAGGAACAGCACACTAGTAAGAAAACTAAACGCAGAGGACTATCACGGAGCAGCAGAACAATTTGATGTTTGGAGGCTGGTCAATGGAAAAGTTTCTAAGGGCTTAGTAAAAAGAAGAGCGAAAGAAAGACAGATATTCGAACACGGAGTTTATGACTCTGATCATTAACCCCCCCACAAAAACTTATCAACATCCTTCTTCACCTTTGCCCGCCGAACCTGATGCTCCTTCAAAAACCCATTAATCTTCTTTATCGTATAATCTTTCAACTCAGAAGTCAGCATCTTCCCACTGCGATAATCTTTCTCAATCTGCGCTAACTTCGCATCATCTTCTTCAAACAGATATTTCAAATATTGGAACGAAACATCCACGTCAGGATTCCCGCCTTTCTCACGATGTTCTTCAATCGTGTCTCTTCCGCCAGAGAAAGCGTATTTCTTGATTTTCTTCTCAACTTCTTTCGGCGTGTCAGTCAATGCAATGTAAGATGTTTCGTCAGAAGCAGACATTTTCCCGCCCTTCAAGCCAGGAATAAACGTATGCGCAGTCGAACTCAACGGAATGAAGTTATACATCTTCAATCTTCTTGCAATTCCCCTCGCCAAACGTAAGTGCGGATCTTGATCAGCCCCAACAGGAACAAGAACAGGCACGCCATCTTTCCCATTTCCCTCAAATTCCTTCAATTGCGGATGCAGCATGTCTGACGCCTGCAGCAAAGCTGAAACCATTTTCCCCGGACTTATCTCTCCATAAACCGCCTTGAACTCGTTAAACGTTCCATGCCGCGCCAACAAGTTTTGCAACCGATAATACGAATTCGATTTCTTCGCATCCTCGCTCCTTTCACTCTGAAAATAAATTTCACAATTCTCCTTCTTCAAACCCAACGCAAAATAATTCAAGATATAATCCTCAAGAGCAATCTTCCTGCTCTCTTCCAAACTCTGGCCTCGCGCATTATACGTCTCAAGGTCAGCAACAGAGATATACAGCTTCGCTCCCAAACTCTGATAAAAAATCAACTGTTTAACAAGAGACATATGCCCGATGTGAAACTTCCCAGTCGGCATCAATCCAGTCATAACGACAAACTTCTTCTTTTTCTCAATCGCCTCAACAATCCTCGCGAAATCCCTATGCGCAAAAACCAATCCTCTCCTAAAAACAATCTCCTTGTCAAAAACCCCCGGCAAGTGCTTCAACAGCTGCAACCCAAATTCCTTAATCAACCGCTCGTAATTCACCTCGCCGGAAACTTCCCACGGCGTCACCTTGAAAGAGTTTTTCATGATTATCTTAAAGAAATATTCTTTATAAAATTACTCTATTACATAAGCCCAGAGGTCTTTTTCAGAAGTTCTTCCTACAACCGTGCCACTCCTCGAACTTGAACCCACTAATACGCTACCGTTGTTCTCTAAATTATAACCCAAAACTATCTCAACTCCAGCATCAAAAGTAGGTTCTGTTGAAAACATCGCCTCAGAAACATCTCTGCAATAAGGTCTGAAATAAACATCCTGGCATTCTTGGAGAATTGCACCTTCATAACCTAATTGGTCTACAAAATTCCTTTTTTCTGCAGTTGTCCAAATTCTATCACTGCCCGCAGACTTTGCAACTGCTCGCCTAGCAACTTGTGCAACTTCTGGCAAATGCTCCCTAGTTTTTCTATCTCTGACTCCATCAAAACAAAACCCAGCACAACTAAGTCCTATCATTCCAACCACCAAACTCACAAGCCCTCCAAATGCTATATCTCCCTTATTCATGATTTTTCCACCATAAGTCGTTATTTAAACTTTTCTACAACTCGATACTGTCCAATTAACGTCAGATTTATATAATCTGATAGATTAACCTTCTGATAAGGAGGTATGTTCTATGAAAACAAAATGCCAATTTTGTAAGAAATTGTCTGCGGTAAAACAAGGTTATAGAAAAAACAAAGTTGGG
>JAHISS010000066.1 GCA_018817905.1 Nanobdellota archaeon | reverse complement strand
TGGTTCTCTAACAACTCAATTTTTTTCAAAAGTTTTTCAAAGAAAGGTTTACACCTTTCACATACCTCGTTTTCCATTAATGATTAAAGAAATCAGGCCTCAACTATTTTTCGGTTTAGCTAAGTGCTGAACACGTACGAATAGTTTAATGCAAGAAAGACAATCAATAAATAGTGTTTTTACTTTTTTAGTTCATGCTTGAAAAATTGGTGAGGGGTGTTTTGCTGTCAGCCGCCGGCTGTGCCGCCGGGTGCGGTTTTCCTTTGTTTTCAGAGCCAGGTTGTGTTTCCGACGTGGAATGCGGATTTATGACGAACTCTTATGGCGTTGAAACTCAATGGGAATTTTATTTAGGGGAGGGAGGGCAGCCTTTGATAATTGCAGTGCATGGATTCGATGGTTCTGCTTCTGACTTTCGCGGTTTCTTTCAAGATAAGTTTAATGTTTTAAGCTACACTCAGCCAGGGCATGCACCGTCGGATTCTTTGCCTGCGAGACACACGATTCCTGCAACTGCGAGAGTTTTGGATGATGTTGTAAACTTTGCTCGCGATTCGCAGTTTATTTCCGGGCGCGCAGATTTGGAAAGAGTTTATTTGGTTGGTTTTTCTATGGGCGGATTTACAGTCTGCCAGTATCTCAACGACTATCCTGAAAATGACTTGAATGCGATTATTATCAATTCGTATGACGGTTTTCCGTCGGACGCGGAGAATTTTGTTTATGCAGCCGTGGTCTTAGAAAGTCTTTTCAATCCGTTGAAGGACACAGAACCTTTATTGGAATATTGTCAGACAATGCCTGATTTTGATGTTAGCCAGACGCTGCCCTATCTTAACTCTGAAATCTCTTGGATAATCGGCGCCAAAGACGTGCTGTTTCCTGTCGAAGATTCGCAGACTTTGGGAGAAAGGTATGGTGAGTCGAACGTGTATGAAATCAATGCAGGACATTGGCTTCTTGACAATGCGCAGGTTGTTAGAGAAATTGTGGAAAATTTTGATTAGAGACTAGGATTATTTAATTCCGCTTGTAAGTCTTGTGATTGCTCCTGGCAGTAAAGCGAGTAAGCCATCCAAGAATCTGCACTTTAGTTATTTAAAATCATTTAGTTAATTGGACAATTCTGTTATAATAGTCTTATTTTTTAGATTGAAAAATATGCAACTCAATAACGAGAAAACTTAAAAATGTTTAGCAGCTCAAAAAATTTTAAGGAACACTAAAATGGGAAAAATAAAAAAATTAGCAGTGCAGTTTGCGAATGATTGGCTGCTGCCTACTCAATCTTCTCGACCAAAAATGAAGAGGTTTCCTGAACCAAAACCTGCCCCTAATTGGTTGGCTGGAAGAAAACTCAACGGTGGAGAGTTTGGTTTTTATGATGCTGGCGGGAGTACGTGTGTAGTTGGGGCTTCTCAGCTTGGTGATAGGTATGAGAGCTTTGTTAATTTTAGTTACGCTCTGGCTAATGGGGGAGTTAGTTTTGTCGGTTTGGATTATAATGGGTTGAGGACGAATGGTAAAAATGGAGTGATAGAAATTGACAGGACAATCGATGATTTTCACAGAGCTTTGGAATTTGCTAAAGGGGGACATGATAAGGTTGTTGCGGTTGGTTCGTGTTTTGGAGGAGATGTTGCTTATCTTTCTTCGATGGAAACTGCAGGTAAACTTAATGGTCTGATAATATATTCTCCTAAAATGCCGTCGTTGGATTTTTTACTCTGGAAATATCTTCGAAGAGCCTGGGTTATTAAAAATCCTGTTTTCAGCAGAGTTGCAAGTTTCTTGAGGGAAACTGACATGATTTCTTTGGCAGAAGCATTGGGGGAAAAGCCTTTTTTCGGGGACCTTAGCGGCGTTTTGTTTGAGCAGAAGGATGTGAGAAGTTATCTTAATAGACAACCTCTAAGGGTAAGAAAAGATATTCCGATAACTGTTGTCGGAGGGGAGTTTGATAGAGTTGTCCCGGTCGAACATACCCGAAGAGTTGCTGAGAAATTAAAAGAAATGCACGGGAGCGTGGATTATAAAGAAGTTGGTGCTGACCATCATCTTTTGAGGAAGAACCCTGAATTAGTTGTTAATCTGGTAACAAAATTGACATGCGCAGGTTCATAACAATTTTTGATTTTATTGCTTTCACGATATGACTCTTGCGCAATCGTAAAATCTAATTCCTGATTTTATGATTAAAAAATAGACATCGATAATAAACATCAGTAATAATCTGCTGGTTTATGAGATAATCGTTTGAGGGAGTTGAGTGCTTAAACATGTTTACACTGATAAAAACAAGAAAACAGATAGCTTATTGATATTACCTCTATTAGATCTACTAGTAACAAAATTGACATAAAGTTTATAAAGATTTTCTTTCTGTGCCAATCATGAGCAAACTCAGACGAAAGCAAAGAATGAGTTTTTTAGAAAAATCAACGAGAACAATCGGGGGAGCAGCGGCCGGGGTTTTGGTTGGTTATTTTGCCGGGTATCACTTGTCATACAGCAAGCCTGAACTTGTGGAAGCAGATGCACCAAGGTATGAACAGAGAAAAATAGATTACTCAACTTCACAGCCTGGAGACGTTGAAAAACTTATGCTGGACGTGGCGATTAGTGATGTTCAACAAATGCCTCAGAGGATTTCTGTTGAAAGAGAAAATAAGGAAAGATTAGAACAGGCTAAGAAGAAAGCTTTTAGTCGCGGTGTTTCAGGGGCATGTATTCTTGGAGCCATAGGGCTTGCAGTTGGAAGAACAAGTTGTAGAGAACCAAAAAGAAGAACGCTTCCCAGACGCTAAAACTTCACATCTGCCTTCACAGCTGTTGGAGCTTCTCCGCCGTGCCAGGTGAATCTTGGCCTGATGCGAATTGGGTAGATTCTTTCTGAATTGTCGTCGAGGATTATTGCAGAACCTTTTAGCGAGGGAAGGTCGTCAATTTGCTGTTGGATTTTTTTTAAGAGATATGTTTGCATTATTTCGTTCAGAGCTTCGATGTCTGGCTTTGCTGTTATTCTATGAGAAATGACAATGTCTGATTGAGTCATAACATCTTTGTGGATTTGGCCTGGCTGCTGGGTTGCAAGCACGAGCGAGATTCCGGGCTGACGGCCTTCTCTCAACAGTTGGACGAGCGCGTCGGTTGCCGGAGTTTTCCCTACCTTTGGAAGAAACTCATGAGCTTCGTCAATAAAAATCCAGACAAGAGGTTCTTTTCTTGTTGTTTTGTAGGAAAGATAATCTTGTCCGCGCTGCAGGGCTTCGAGTTCTTCTTTTTTTCGCGCGTCCATTCTTGTGGTGAAGAGTTTTCTTGAGATTAAGGAAATTACTAAAGCTCGAATGTTAAACGCGCCGATTGAAGAATAAATTGAGACGTCTAAGACAGTTGTTATGCCGGCGTTGACAAGGTCAGAGATTTCAGTTCCCTCTTTTGTCTTTGAAAAAATTCCCCAGGTGTCTGCTGCTGAAAATAATGCGGAGACGATTTCTTTTGTTTCTTCTGACGATTTGTTGTCTTCGGAAATTGTTTTTTGAATTTCAGAAATTGTGAAGTCTTTAGAATTGTCGCGCAATTTTGTGACGGTTCTTACCAATAAAACTCCAGTGGTAGAAGTCATCTCTAAGTTAAAGAGAGTTAACCAGTCCTCTGCTTCGAGTTCAGACGGCTTGAGGGCGAAAGTTTCGTCGAACGGGATTTGTTTTTCTTCGTATTCTTCTTTCTTGCCTAACGGAACGAAAACTTTTACAGGAAGGTTTTTGCTTTCTAATCCCCATTCTTCTAACAGTTCTTTGTCTTTTTCGTTTTTGTATTTCATTGTCCAGAAAATTCCCATTGTGTCGAAGATTAGTGGCGCGATGTTTTTGGCTGTTTCAGTTGGAAGATTTGAAAGTTCTTCGGCGATTGCTCCGAGCGAGTATGATTTTCCTGAACCTCTTTTGCCGGCGATAAGGATGACGTGCGAGCGCGCGACGTCCATCCAGATTTTATTAGAGAGCGAAGTGTAGTTTCCCATTTTTACATAACCTTTTCCGATAAAAATCAGACCGCGGCTGCCGAAGCGTTCTTTGTCAGTTGTGTCCCTTCCGATTATTATGTCGTATGCCATGTTTCTTACTGAGAGAAATAGTTAGAAGAGTTATTAAGGTTTTTTATCAAAAGAGTCTTGAACTTCCGTCCCAAAATCTTCTGCTTCTTCTGCTTCTGCTTTTGCAGCCGCTTTGGCGAATCTGTTTTGATCATAAAAAACTTGTCTTTCTGTTATTCCTGCTATCACAACTGGCGCTGAACTGTCTACATCTTTTTTTATTGGTTTATGAAGGATTTCTACAATTGCAGATGGTGCTCCTGAAATACTAAATCTTTTTAAGTAAATGCCTTCTTCATCGTCTTCTATTTGTGTTTCGATGTATCTTTCCATGTGATCGGAACCAGAGCCAATTGCTAAAACTTCTAATTCTCCAGGCTCCTTTTCTCTAGACTTGCAAAACTCTTTGTAGGTTAACATGTTTCCAGATTCGTCAATATAGAATAATCTCAGAGGATTGTTTGTTGCGAACAAGTATTCCGGAGAATCTCCTGGCTCGTATCCGTTTCTTCTCATTCTTCTGGTTACCTCTGATATTTCTCTAAAAACTCTGTCCCTGCCGTTGGAATGGCTGTTTACTGTCTAACTTTGCCAAGGTTTCTCCAACAGTTTCTTGTCTTCTTGACACTTGACTTCGCCATCTAGCTCCAACTAATTCTATCACTCAACCAGTTTTGACAGTTGGCTTTTTTATTAGGAATTTGGAGGTTTATCCTCCAAAATTGCTCT
>JAHISS010000065.1 GCA_018817905.1 Nanobdellota archaeon | reverse complement strand
GCTGGAGGCAGGCAAAGAGAGAAGTGAATGGCGGAAGAGTGCATGAAAGTTTTGAAGTGATGAAAAAAGAATTGAGAAATTTTTTGAAGTACAAAAAGTTTAAGCAAGACATGGGGAAATACTTACGTCCTTAGCTATAATATCCGACTGGGTGATCCCCCCGTTTTCCTCAATTTGCTGTAGATAATAAACGAAGTAAGGTATTTGAATAGAATTATTTAGATCCCTAAAGTCTTTGACCTTGCTAATAAAGCTTTTAATTTCCATTTTTAAAATAGTGCCACTTTTTCTCTTGTTCAATTCTCCTTAGTTCTTTCCCAAGAAAGACCCTTCTTATTTTCTCATCCACTATGCCCTTCTCGTAAATCGCTCCCTTTTCGTCCAATAACTTTTTGATTTCTTGTGTGGTAATCGGTTTATTTAATAACCCCTCGTTTATTAGTTTCATGATCTGGAGTGCAAGGGGGCTTCTTAGACTGTTGCTCCCGCCCACCTCTTTACTTCTTTCTTTTCTGTTAATTCCAAAAACCTCTTCAGGAGAAGAAAGAGTTTTCCCAGAATTTTCTATAATGGACCGAATCAATCTCTCACATACATTTACGCCGTTCAGTGTCAATTCGAAAAAATTCTCGCTTTTCTTTTTGAATGTCTTTACATAAATAAGTCTCGGATCCAACTCTCTCAGAAAAGCATTTAGATTTGGAAGTTTGCTAAATCCCCTCAACTTCATTGCGCTTAAAATTACTTGCGAGCTGACTCTCCTTTCGTTGTTAGTAGCTAGATAATTTCCGAACAGACGGAGGAAAACATATTGAATCTGTTGCCACTTGCCATTGCTTCCAAAATAACTACACAATTCAAATTTATCTCCGTCTATCCTGTAAACTAATTCCAATTCCCTGCGAGATATCTTCAACTTTTTCAAAAACAAGTTACCTAGTCTGGGCACACTCGGCTCCTCAATGTTTTCCTGTTCATTTTGAGGCTCCCTCACACTTATGGATTCTTTACTATTCCTTTCATTTAGCATATCCCAAAGGATGGTCTTAAATCCTTCTAGTTTTAAACTCGGATCTTTGATACCTTCAACAGCTTTTTCGGCAATTTCAACAGCGTTTTTATATCTGTCATTCATCTTGCAACCTTCTTTTTATTTCCTCAATTCCTGGTTGAGTTAGAATAAAATGAGACTTGTCTTCAGATAACATTATGAATCCTCGTTTAATCAAACTGTTGAATTCAACTGTAAGATTTTTACTTTGAGGTTCTTTTATTTTAAGATATTCTTCTTTAATATCTTTGCGATCAAAGAGGAGTTTATTTTCGTGAGTTAGCATATAGTAAGCCATCATCAGAATTTTATCTGCGTGAGATTTTGATCCAGCTTGTTTTAAGTAATTGATTAGGGACTTGTTCCCAACTTTTTTTACAGAGCCCTCTTGAACTTTCTCTTCTTGAAGATTATCCAGTTTAACTTCGGATTTTATCAGATATTCTAAAACGACCTTAAATGCCGAGTTCGCTAGATTCTCTCCGATACCCGAAGCCTTTACAATTTCTTGAGCCTCTTTTACTTTCTCAATAATGCTTTCATTATTTTTAATCATGTCCATTTAAGTTAACCCTTTTGGTATTTAAAACTTTCTATTTTTTTCATTAAATTAAAGAAAATAAGCATATTTTACCTCCTTTTTAGCAAAATTTTTGATGAAAATAAATTTGAATACCTCCTATTAATTTAAGAAGCTCCTTGATCAAACAACCCTACATCTCACCACCTAACATTTAAAACTCTCCCACCCTCCATAAAACAGGATAGAGAAACACGCAGAGAAACCCCAAAGAATTCTAAACATCCCGAAAAAACTTAATCGCGAAATTGCAGAAATCAATAATCGCTCCCTTATCTAGTTCAAATTCCTTTCTGCTGCCTAGGTAATTTTTAGAAGTGGGGCTTATCTCCTTTCCGGCCTTGAGCTCCTCGTACGTAATGCACTTAATGTGCTTCTTTGAAACGACAACGAAGTAGGCGTTTTCGAAAGGATAATTCTTTGGCAAGTCTTTAATTGAAAATTCTTCATTTTTCCTAAACTTTACTTCGAGAAAATATACTTGCCCGCCTTCCTTTTTTTGAATGACGAAATCAGGCATTCTTCTTATGTTATCTGCGACATCGCTTCTTACTCCCTTCAGGAGTTCCATTATTCCTGGAACTGTGTTTTCCATGCCATAACGAAATACATTATATTTTAATGATAAAAACAATTCTTCAATTAATGTTTCAGCAATTCTTCCCTTAATCATTCCCTCCTTATAATATCCCTCTCGTTTTGACAAGCCGACAGGCTCTTCTTTTTTATTTGAATCTTTCTTGTTGTTTGGTTTCGAATCAGAATCCTTTTGACAATCTCGACATAAAACTTTTCCATAGTTTTTCTTAGAATAATTGTGGACTTTCTCGGGAATTTCTGCCTTGCACTGTTCGCAGTTGTGTGCCATGGGATATTAAGGAGGTTGATGCTTAAGATTCTTGTTATAGTCGCCGCGGCCTACTACGCAATAACCCTGGCAAGCTCCGTCTCTAACAAGCTCCTGCAACTTTCATAACTTGTAACAAAACCAAATTTTGTTCCTCTTCCGCTTACCCAGATTTCTGTGGGGGCATTGGAGGCGGGCGGGACAAAATCAACCTTATAACCTTTTCTTTGTCCAAGCGTTCCCCCCAATCGTCTTAACTCTCTTCGTTGTTTCTCAGTATTAGAATCGCTAAAATGAACTGTTAAATATCTTGTATCCCCACTCATATTTGATACCCTTTTCTTTTGTATATAAACTTTATGGTGATGTGTTGAAAATTTAGATGATCTTCTCCGCAACGAAACAAGCCCAAGTTGTGTCTGGGAGGTTTGACTCGTCTAATCTATTAATGGTTTTGTCTAGTATTTTTGCTCTTTCTTCATCTGTGAGGTTTGGGAAGACTATGGCCATTACACCTAGGGTTCCTAGATGTTCTTTGATGTCTTCGGCTGTTCTTTTTAGTATGAATTCCTTGTAGTCCGTGAGTTTGAAAGAGTTGCTTTCTAGTAGTTTTTTTATGGATTCGTACGTCCAGAGCTTAAACGTTTTAGGTATTACTGCGTCTAAATATGATTCATGCCCATATTCATTTGCAACTTCTGCCATGACTTTCCTCAGATATTTACTTTTAGGATTGTCCTTAGATTGGAAAAATTGGTCTGGGAAATTGAATACGAACTTACCTTCTTGTTTTAATATTGAATGTATTGCTTGTAACGTTTTTGGCATATCTGTTTGCCAGAATGCTGAGTTGCATAACACTAGGCCTATTTTTCCCTTTACTAGTTCGTTGACGTTTTCTGCAGGAGACAATACAAAAGAAACGTTTTCTTGTTTTATTTTTCCTTTTGCTATATCTAACATATATTTTGAGGAATCAATAGAAATGACTTTTCCAGAATTCCCTAGCTTCTTTAAAATCTCTGGGGTTGTGAGTCCTGTCCCGCAAGCAAGATCCAATACGGTCATTCCTTTGTTGATTTTTGCAAGCTCAACTAGAAACTTATTGGTTTCTTTATACATCGGATACTCTGCTGCATATTTGTCATATTTCTCTGCAGTTGATTTTCCGTTCCACATGTTTAGATAATTGTGTTGTTTGATTTAAAGGTTGTTGAAGTGCTAATTTATTGAGACGGAAGAAGATTTAGTTTACCTCTTAAAACCAGTCCACCCAACTTTCTTTTTCAAGAGTTCTTTCAATTGCGGAAGCTCTTCTTCAAGCGGTGTTCTTGTTGTGTCTTGCCAGAAAATTCCAAGAGCAATTTTTCCTTTTCCATCATCATAATCCCATTCGTCTGCAAGTTTTAATGCTTGTTCTTGGTCTTTACAAGGTTGAGAGAATTTGTACATTTGTTTGTCGCGGTTGTTTGTTTCGAGGTTGAACGAAATGCAATCCTGCAAGATTTCTACGAAAGAAAAGCCGTTGTGTTTGATTGCTTTTTCAAGAATTTCCGAGGTGTGGGCGATGTCTCTTGCGTTGCATCTTGCGACAAAGGAAGCTCTCGAGGTCAGGGCGAGCTTGATTGGGTTTAAGGCAAGTGTTGGTTTTCCGAAAGGCATTGCTTTGTTTTTGTAGCCTTTCTGTGATGTTGGGGTTGCCTGGCCTGTTGTTAGGGCGAAAGCCTGGTTGTCGTGGACAATTAATGTGATGTTTGCGTTGTATCTTCCAGCGTGGACAAAGTGCCCCATGCCTTCGGCGTAAGTGTCGCCGTCGCCGGCAAAACCGAGAACAGTTAAGTTAGGGTTTCCTAATTTTATTCCGAGCATTGTCGGGATGACTCTTCCATGTAGGCCGTAAATTCCGGAAATGTCGAGGTAGTCAAACATTTTTCCATGGCATCCGATTCCTGTGGCCATTGCAAAGTCTTTTTGTTGCACGCCTTGTTCAGAAAGATTCATTAAAGTTTTTCTCACTGACTCGAGAATCATAAAGTTCGGGCAACCTGGGCACCAAGTTATTTCTGCTTCGGTTTTGAATGGTTTTTTCATTTTATCTCTTTCTTTATTAGGATATGTTTTCCCCTATCCTTGAATTTACATGATTCTATATAGAATGGAATATGCTCTCTTTCAATTTCACTGAAAATTTTAGTAATTCCCTTTTTCTTGGCTGTTTCACAAAATGCGTTCACTAAATTAGTTCCAATTTTCCCCCTTCTTCTTCTCTTATCGACTCTTGTTTCTTGCAAGAACGCTTCATTCCGTTTCACTAAATTTATTGAGCCAGTAATATATCCAATTATTTTATCTTTTTCTTCTGCTACTAAAAATATAACCCCTTTATCTTTTGCCGATAATACAAAATCCTTCTTTTTCCAGAAGTTTTCTTTATCTAACTTTTGTAATGTTAAACACTCATTTGCGTCTTTGGTTTTTCCATTTCTTATTTTCATTTCTTCAAAATTTCCTCCCTTAATTCATCAGACCTGAAAGGCCGACCATCATATTTCAAAATTCTGTTTTCTTTTGGAATTGAAATTCCTGTTTTTTCTCTGATAAGGCGGCCGAGCTGGCCGGTGACGTTGTTTTCAATTAGGATGACTTTTTTTGCTTTTTCCATTTCTGTTTTTATTTGGTTTGAAAGTGGTTTTAGATAAATGACTTGGAGGAATTTGAAATCCAGACCTTTGATAGCGTCGGTGATTGCGCCGGCTGTTGAGCCCCAGCCGATAATCAGGTTTTTAGAATCTTTTTTACCGTGGAATTTTATCATTTCAAACTTTTCGCATTCTTTTTTTATTTCTTGGTATTTTTTCATGCGGTTGTCTGCGTTTTCCACTGCGATTTGTCCGTCTTCGGTTGTGTTGCCGAATTTGTCGTGTTCATAGGAACTTGCCCTGACAACTTTTTCGCCTGGAACTGTGCGTTTTACTTCCACTTTTAGAGGAGGATTTATTTTTTCAGAAAATGAGAAAGCGGATTCTCCGAGGTGTTTGTCTGAAAGGATTATTGAGAGAGTGTTGAATTTTTGAGCAAGGTAAAGCGCTTGGTTTGTTGTTTCTGCCGACTCTTTTGGGTTTCCTGGAGCGATGACAACTCTTGGGAATTCGCCGTGTCCGCCGCGGAGCGCGATGTCTAAATCGTTTTGCAACGTGTAAGTTGGGATTGATGTTCCAGGGCCGGGACGGGAAGCGAGGTAAACGGTAAGAGGAATTTCAGAAATTCCCTGCAAGCTCAATGCTTCTGTCATTAGGTCAAAGCCGCCGCCAGAAGTTCCGACCATGACTTTTGCCCCGGAAAAACTTGCGCCAAGCGCGGCATTTGCAACTGCGATTTCGTTTTCCGGCTGGAAGACAAGAAATTTGTTTTCAATTTGTTTAGAGGCGAGTTCGTGGAGAACAGGAGTTGCAGGTGTCATCGGGTAGGCAAGGTAAATGTCAAGCTTTGAATTAATCGCGCCCTGAGCAACTGCTTCGCTTCCGTTGAGGATTGTTAGTTTGTTGTTTAATTTTTTTAAGTTGAATTTTTCTTTTTGACTTGCAAAACCAGCTTCTGCGGCTTTTATTGATTCAGGGTTGTTAAGTTGTTCTTTTATTTCTTCTAAAAGAAGTTCTTTTTTTATTCCTAAGATTTTTATTAGCGCACCGGCAAGGGCGACGTTGAGGTTTCTTCCGAATTCAAGGAATTCGTCGGGCTTGATGGAAAAACCATCTTGTTCTAATTCTTTTTCGTGGAGGCCGATTGTTTTGTCGTCCATTGCAACGATGCCTTGGATTCTTGACTCGTGGCTTGAGATTTTTTCGTCGGAGATTGACAGGACGTTAAAGTTATGACCTCCGCGGATTATTGATGGATAGTCTCGGTAATTAAAAATGAAGTATCCGTGGGCTGTCAAAGTACAGGAAACGATTTCAGAAATTTTATTGATGCCTTGGCCGGCTTTCCCGCCGATTAGGATGTTCAGTCTCATTTTTATTTGATTATCAGAAGAAAGATGTTTTTAAAGTTTGGGTGAGGGTTTTATTCTTGTGGCTATGCAGGGCGGTTCCGTTTATCTCTTGTATTGTAACAATTCTTTTAGACTATAGCTAAGGACGTAAGTATTTCCCCATGTCTTGCTTAAACTTTTTGTACTTCAAAAAATTTCTCAATTCTTTTTTCATCACTTCAAAACTTTCATGCACTCTTCCGCCATTCACTTCTCTCTTTG
>JAHISS010000007.1 GCA_018817905.1 Nanobdellota archaeon | reverse complement strand
TTCACTCAAAATTTTCTTCAAGTCCTGGCTCTTAACAAACTCTAAAATCTTCTTCTCGTCTAACTTCTCACCAGCAATATAAAATCCATTATCTCCGATACCTAACTCCACATCTCTATGCTTTAACCGCGCAGCAGCATAAGCATAAGCCCGCGACAAGGCATCATTAACCCGCCGCCCATACATCGTATGAAACAACATGTATTCCTTTTCCTCCTTAAACTTCTCAACAACAATCGTCTCAGACGTCGGGATCTCCGAAAAACCCGCCTGTTCCCTAAAATACTCATAAATCTCCTCAGCCACTCGTTTTTTACAATACAAATATTCCTGAATAAAATCCAAGCACTTTTTTTTATTTCCAATCTTTTCCCTGACAAGTTTTCTAAACTTTCCAATAGCTATTGCAGCATCAAAACTAAGCGGCAGCATTTCTGAAAACCACGAAGGAATTGTCGGATTTTTCGAAACATCTGCCTTAACAGAAGCAGTCATCCCCCGCGAATACAAATACTGATACTTCCGCCCGCCAAGAACAAAAACATCGCCGCGTTTCATCCGTTCCAAAAAACCCTCGTCAATTTTCCCAACAACTTCCCCCTTCTGCCCGGCAGGACTCTTAACAACAACCGTGATGTGGCTTTCAGAAGGAATCGTCCCAACGTTCGTCATATAAAGAACCCTCGCCATCTTCCCTTTCTTTCCGATTTTCTTTTCAACAGGATCATACCAAATCTTAGCGTAAACATGCCTATGCTCCAACGCATAATCCCCAGCAAGATAACTAACAACCGCAAAAAAGTCATCCTTGGTCAAATCCCCGTAACAATAACTCTTTCTTATGGTTTCAAGCATCTCATCCACATCCCAAACTTTTGTAATTGCCATCCCATAAATCTGCTGCGCCAAAACGTCCAGAGCATTCTTCGGAATCCGCGCCTTATCGATTCTTTTTTCAACCATCTCTTTCATCAAAACTCCGCATTCAACAAGATCATCCCTTCCCAAAACAATAAACTTCCCTTTTGGATTAGCATGCAGCTGATGCCCCGCCCGGCCAATTCTCTGCAACGCCCGAGCAACTCCCTTCGGCGAAGTCAACAAAACAACAAAGTCAATACTTCCAATATCAATCCCCAACTCCAACGAAGTAGAACTAACAACACACTTCAACTCTCCCTTCCTCAACCGCTCCTCAATCATAAACCTCTGGTCCTTGCTCATCGAACTATGATGCGCCCCAACAAACCCAACATATTTCCCAGGAAACTTATCCTGAAGATGATGCACCACCCTTTCAGTCGCAGCCCGCGTGTTCGTAAAAATCAAAGTCGTCCGATACTTACTGATTATCTCATCCAATTGGTCGTATAAAGCGTCAAATCCTTCAGAAGTCTCCGTATCCAAGATTTCCTTTCCCGGAAAATCAAGATCAATCTCAATCTCCTTAACAAGTTTAACGTCAGCAATCAAGCAATCTCGCCCATTACCAACTAAGAACTTAGCAATTTCCTCTAACGGCGAAATCGTAGCCGAAAGACCAATTCGAACCGGATCGAAAACACACATCTCAGACAATCTTTCAAGCGTCAAACTCAAATAAACTCCCCGTTTGTTAGTCAACGCATGAATCTCGTCAACAATCAAGAACTCAAGCTTCCGTATATTCTCCACAAATTTCTGCGTAGTCAAAACAATCGCCAATGTCTCCGGAGTTGTAACAAAAATGTGAGGAATTTTCCTGGCCATTTTCGCTCTTTCCGAAACCGTCGTGTCTCCAGTTCTCAGACCAACTCGAATTTCCTGCATCTTCAATTTCTTCTCCTTAGCTAACTCAGAAATTTCTTCAAGGGGCCGCACGAGATTAACATAAATATCATTACTCAAAGCCTTCAACGGCGAACAATAAACCGCATACATCTTATCTTCTAGTTCCTCTTTCAGCGCAAGATCAACAAGATAATTCAATATGGACAAAAAAGCAGTCAACGTCTTCGTCCCACCAGTTGGCGCCGAAACAAGTATGTTTTTCCTATCGTGAATTGTCTTAACTCCGTAAAGCTGCGTCGCCGAAAAATCCTTAAACTTCGAGAAAAACCATTCCCGCACAAGCGGATTCAAGATCCCATCTACGTCCGACTTCTTCCACGACTGCAGGTACTCGATTTTCTGCGACATTTTGATTGTTTTCCATCACCATATTTATTGTGTTCAGAATAATGTTATCTCTCAACAACTCGGCAGGGGATTATAAAAAACTTTCCTCATTTTATTTTAACAACTTCCAAACCAATTCAAAAACATTTTTCTGCGTAAAGCTAATGTCTTTATCTTTTATCATTACCCCAATGGGCTCATTCTGATTCAAAGAAACTATAGTTACCTTATCATTATAAATCCACATGCAAGTCTTAAACGCAAAACTTTTCGGTAAAATCTTACTTTTCACCAGAAATTTAGAGAAAGGTTCACCGTCCGTCAACAACCGCACATTAATTCCAAGCTTTTCTCTTCTCTTTACAACATTAGGAAAATAAAACTCAAATATTTCCCTTAAATTATCAGTCGACACAAAGCCTAAAATCTCGTCCTTAGCATTCAGTAAGTCTTCAATAACAGTTTTCAGACCTTCTTTCCCCTCATAAAACTCTACGCCAGGTTTACTTATCCAAGCACTTCCCAATCCAAGCAAATCAGGCATAACTTTGTTAATCACTTCCTCTTTTTCTTTTAAAATTTGCTTTAATCTCGCAGGTTTCGCAGCTTCAAAATACCTCACCCCAGATTTAACTACATAACTCATTAGCCCCTTCGCGGACAATGAGTTTATCACGCCATAAGTCGTCTCTCTCAATAATCTAGATTTCTTACTAATCTCATTAACCCTTGCCAATCCAAGCTGCAACGAAGCAAGGTAAACACTCCCCTCATTAGATGACAACCCAAACTCCTCTAGGGCTTTCCGCATTTCCATCCCAAATTACACAAAAACACGTATATAAATTTTTCCATTCTGTAGTAATCTTTAACCAACAAAGGCTTATATACTGTATAAATTCACTAAATAGTTATGACAAATGAACAGCAAACGATCCAAATAGAAACAAAAAAATCAGATAGGGCAGCAAGTAATCCAAAAGCCAGCAAAAGGTTCAAAAGATTTATTATTACCCCAGAAAGACCAAGCGAAGGGGTAGCCATCGCAAGGAATAGATGTCTGTGCTTTAATCACTCTGAACGGCTTAACTATTACCCCACTGTCGGGGTTGACATAGAAAAAGGAAAACTATTCGGCGGGCAACCAGCTTTCATACAAAGCCACTTCCAAGCCATCGAACAAGGCCCAAAAAAAATCAGGGAATCGGACAAAACAACTTACGAAGGAGTTAAGGAATTAAAAGAAACAAAAATGCGTGGAAGGGGTTATGCGATCCCACCCTCCTGGGTTATCGCCCATGCAGCCCTCCAAGATCCTTCTTTTTTCGATACCGAAATGACTTCAACAGTTATAGCATTCCCAGACGATTGGCAGGCAGATTATTCTTACGTAATCCATGGCGTAAACCCCCGCTTCCTCAGCCACAAAATGCCCTTTGAAGCAGATCCAAGCACAGACATTGAAAATCCTGGAGACCTCATGCTCATACTTCCCAAAAGATACGATTTAACGTCTAGAGAGGGCAATCCTTTTTGCAATAAATCGGGTGGAAAAAGAATTTATCTAGTGCAAGAGTTCATAGAACAATTCCCAGACATGGCTTCAGCACTTTTTCTTATGGGCAGAAAGTCGCTCGAACAATTAGTAGATCAAATGCCAGAAAACGCAGTTTTTGAGTATTCTGATGAATCTATCGCACCACGCGGCGTAACGTTCAACTTCAAGCCTTCACGAACACTAAATGATTGGAGATACAAAGGCGCCTCCCCAGACGGAGGAATACTGTTACAACCTGTCGGACCTTACCTAAACGCCATAAAAAACCCAGCAAGAGCAATGAAATATCCTCTAATAAAAACCAAACACCTTAAATAACTAATATCCCACATATCAAGATGCCGCCAATATCCCAAACAAAAAAAGACAAAATCGCAGAGCAAATCCTCCATCATTTATTCTCAGTTTCACCGCAGCCCATCTTCACAGCTCAAATCGCCCGCGAAATAGCCCGCGACGAAGAATTCACAAAATCCTTGCTCATTGACTTAAATCTCAAAGGTCTTATCGCAGAAGTAAACCAAAATAATTTAGGCCTAAAATACCTAAGAAGAAAGCGCTGGAGACTCTCTAATCTAACCTATGAGGCTTACAACAAGCAACAAACTCCACAACAAAATTTATAACTTTCCTTCATCCTAATACTGCATGGACAAAGAACTTATCAAGCAAGCGTTTAGAAAAGTTAAAGAAAACATCACTACTTTGCAAGCCGAGATTAACCAAATTTCTCAAGAAATAAAAGAAATTAAACGAACTTTATCTGTCGAAGACAATCAGACAAACAGACGGATAAACCAGACACAAAACCAGACGCTTCAGACAGATAATTACTCAGAAGCCCTAAAACAGCCAAATTTAAGTGTTTCCACAGGAAACGATGGGGTTCAGACAGACAGACAGACAATCAGACAGACAGACAGACACATAGAAAAGTTCGCACTAATACCTAAGGAGCAAGATCCCCTAACCCAAATAGAAAAAGTAACAGAAGTAATAAACTCCCTCGATAGTTTGAAAAGGGATTTAAGAAAACAATTTAAAAAATTAACTTCTCAAGAGATGCTAGTTTTTTCCGCAATCTATCACCTCACCGATCGCGCCCCAGACGTAGATTATCCAACTATCGCTGCAAAAACAAATCTTTCAGAAAGCTCGATTCGAGACTATGTGCAAAAAATAATAAAAAAAGGAGTTCCCGTCGTCAAAACAAAGGAAAACAACAAGCGCATAACTCTCTCAATTCCAAATGACTTCAAGACAATGGCATCCCTTCAAACCTTAGTTTCTTTGAGAAGTCTGTAGCTCCAGCTACTTAATCTCTTAACCGAATAAGTCTCAGTTCCATCCTCATTCTCCAAAATATCCCCTGCTCTTTTCTAAACAAACGTCAAAAGTTCGTTTAACGACACGCTATCAACTCCCATTTCCACGCAAATTCCAATCTATTCTCACTTTTACACCACCACCCCGCTTTCCAAATCTCCCTTTTTGATTTTCAGCATTTTTTTGTTGATTCAAAGTCTCACTTCTCACATTTTCAAAGCAATTTTTAACACAAACTACTAAAAAGAGCTATTATCTCTCCTTTCCAACTCTCACTTTCGCGTATTTTTGCATTTTCCCCCTCATTTCTTCACAAATAAATACCCTTTTTTTACCATTTTTTTCTGAAAATTCCCGTATCAAACCTTCACTTTTCTGTTTGATTGAATTTACCTGTCCCCTAATTGTAGATCTCTCTTTTCCCAAAAGTAATGCCAGGTCTTCATAACTTAATTTCATATCACTATTCAACAAAGTGAATACTACCAACCTTTCATTCCCTGAAAGATTTTTCAAAATTCCGTGAATATTGTCTGTTTGGACAGCTGTTTGGACAGCCATTTGGACACCCTCAACACCTGTTTGTTTGTCCAAAACAGGCAATTTTTTAAACACCTGTTTGTTTTTTCCACCCCCAGAGACCAAATTCATACCTTCGCCCAAAGCGCCAACCTCGTCTTTTATCGACGCTATTTCTTGTTTTAAGGAAAAAATTAAATCAAACAGCTGTTTATCTTTGCTTTCCAGGTGTTTAACCCATTTTCCAACAGAATCCATGTCTCTCTTAACAGCAAAAAAACCATCTTGAGTTTTTTCTTCAAGTTCTCTTATCCTCTTTTTTGAAAACCAACCAAACATGTTTTTAATAAACACCCAGACTATTTAAATTTTGCCTTTTCAAGCCCCAAGGAGCAACTCTGTCCAAAAAAATCAATCCCTGTTTGTTTTCCAAAAACAGAAAAAATATAACTTAAACACTCCAAAACAAGTTTTAAACAGCTGTCCAAACACCCAAAAACATAGAACCGACGATGAAAAAATTTCCTTCAACCCGAACAAACATTCAAGGTCAGCTGCCCAAACACCAAAAATTTAAAACTAAAACATTATTTTAAATCCAATACAGCAACGCAAGCCAAGTTACAAAACTTTTTATCGTTGATAAAAACCGACTTTATCGCCGAGGAAAAAGAAACATATATAAACCCTTCAAGCCTTGTTAAACCAGAACACTCAAAGAAAAGGTGAAAGGAGGTAATAGAAAAGATGAACAAATTTACACCCTGGTTATTCTTGGTAATTGCACTTATGTGGTTATTGCCTTTAGTGATGACGTTTGCAACTTGGATGAGCTGGATCGCAGTGATTGCAATGGCTCTTGTCGGAATCCTTGAACTAACTGGCGCCAAGTAAACCCCAAACACGTTTTCTTTTTATTTTTCCATTAATTTTTTAAACTCTTTCTTCTTCTTATTGCCCTGTTAAAATGTCTACCAAAGAGCTGTCCAAACAACAACAAGAGAACATCAAACAACATGTAGAAAAACACGTCGATAAAACGCTGTCTAAACACCTGGTTTCAAAGGCAGAGTTGCTGGGCTACCAATTCAAACAGCACGTTTCAACAGCAATCATAGCTGCCTTTTCTTTTCTTATTGCTCTCGCATGGAAAGATCTTATTGTCCAAGCCACAAACTCCCTTATCAAAGAAGATCTTCTCCAACAAACGCCATATCTCCCAGCGCTAATCGCCGCAATTGTCGTAACTTTAATCGCAATTATCGGAATTTTAATCGTCACATCTTGGGCTAAAAAACCCCAAGTTCTTGTTTCACAGACCGAAACAAAATAAAATGAAAAAAAGAGACAAAGTCAGACGTTTTTTTGTAGGCGGCAAGAATTTCCAGAAAGAATTCAAAAAACAAGTGCGTCTCATCGTCATCGTAACTCTTGGGTTCACAATTGCGTTCTCCTGGCGCCAAACAATTTTCGACGCTGTCCAAACACTTGTCCAAAAATTAACAAACTCAAACGGCCTTCCTTCAAGTGTCTTAACGTCAATCGTAATAACATTAATTAGCTTGCTCATTATTTACATCACAGCACATTTGTTAAGAGAAAAAAGAGATGAATGAAAGGAGGCAAAATGAAAACAAAAGTAATAGAACAACTCGCAGCCCTTATTACTGCAGCATTTGCTCTTGTCGCAGCTCTTGCCTGGAACGGCGCAATTCAAGCGATTTTCAAAAAATATTACGGGACAGCAGAAGGGATCGGCCCGATGGTAACATACGCAATCATCGTAACAATAATTGCAGTAATCGCAGCAATCTGGATTGGCAAGGTCGAAGCCAAACACAAATAAGCAAAATCCTCATTTATTTTCTTGCTCAATCTTTTTAGCGTTTCTCAAAACTTCCAGCACAAGAGATAAGTTCGTTTAATTCAAAGAAAACTATCTCTTAGAGATGATCTTTTTTGCTAAGATTTGCAAATAAAAATAGCAACAGTAAGATGTGAGGCGCGAAGCGCCGAACGCACTCGGCATTATTATCATCCCCAAAACAATAATTATCGCCCAAAGGCCAAGGAGAGGTTCTTCTGCTAAAAGCGGAAGGTTTTTATAAGATGAAATGGATGGGATTTCATGAGCAAAACAATTAAAGATTTGTTAGGTAACGAGCCTTGGGCATTCGAAGACAGGGCACTAGTGGACACACACAAAGAAGCAGTTTCATATTTTAACAGTGTTTGCGGAAAAAGTCTGCCTCCTTTCTTAGATCACAACACAGGTCTGATACTATATTGTGAACAGAGAGGAGATGGTAAATTTGAGGTTGGTTGTAAATCTCGCTGGCCTATACCTGATGTTTCCTAAAAAACTCCCAAAACTTCGCACAAGTGTCATTAAACGAACCGACTTTTTCTGGAGAAAAGTTCGTTTTAGCAAAATTTAAAAAAGCAAAGGGCTGCTCTTTTTCATGAAAACAATTTTAGAAGATTTGCAGAGGATTGGTAATGCTTTAGAAGAAGCATTTGGGCGGGAAATTTATGATGAAGCAGGAGCTGTCAGAAACTTAGCAGATGCAGGATTAGTTGACGGAAGGAGAAAAAACATCTCCCGGCAATGGCTTAAACAAAACTCAAACAAGCAAGTAACACATTTTCTTGATACAAAAACAACAATCGCAAAACATTGGAAACTTGTTGAAACACCAGGACAAAAATACTTTTTCTTCAGATTCAATACAGCCCTTGGAGAAGTAAGGCCAATACTTCCTGCTGAAACTTCCTATCGTCTCTAAAAACTTTCCGCTCAAGGAATAAGTTCGTTTAACCATCCAAAACCAACCAATCAAAAACTTTATAACGACTTCTTCCCTTAAAACAAAATGGCAAGCTTAAGCTACATCATTGTGATCTCCTCATTTTTACTTTACTATTTTTTAGTCTTGCTCTCTGAAAAAAGAATCATCAGCGAACCAAAAGAAATAATAGAAAAATTCCTCGCAATCGCCTTACTTTACGCAGGCGTTTCCTTAATCTACTTCTCAATCACCGGCAAACCTTTCCTCACAGACGACGTAGCAGAATATTACATCTATATTTTCATAATCGGATTTATCGCAGTCTTGTGGGCAATCCCAAACCTGCTCTCAGAATTCAAGTTTTTCAAAAAATTCGCTAACAAAAAGAAGAAATAATTATTTCAGCTTAACAGCTGTGCCGTAAGCTAAAATCTCTGCAGAACCAGCCATAACCATTGAAGTCATAAACCTCATGTTCACAACAGCGTCAGCGCCAAGCTCAATCGCCGCATTTACCATTCTGTTGTAAGCTTCTTCTCTCGCCTGGGTCAACAAATGTGTGTAACTTTTTATCTCTCCCCCAACTATGTTCTTCAGACCTGCCGCAATGTCTCTCCCAATATTTTTCGCTCGCACAGTGTTTCCTTTTACAACTCCTAAAATCTCCGTAACTTTCTTTCCAGGCATGGCATCTGTTGTCGTAATTATCATCTTCTTATTTGTTTTTTGTTCTTTTTAGTTCTTTCTTTTGTTGGTTCAACATACTCTTGTTGTTTTAAGGTTAGCAGTATCACAATACCAAGGATAAAAAGCACCAAACCAGGAATCGCCAAAAACCAAACAGAAAATATTGAAATTAAAATTAAAACAATTCCTCCAACTGTTAAGACAAGTCCTGCAACAAGAGCAAAACAATCAACTTTAACCATGCCAAATAAACAAAACACCACATAATAAATCTATCTGTGTCTTTTTGGAGGATTTGTTTTTTTCTTAGAAAGATAGTAGGCAATAACTGCTGCAACAACGACCAAGATTATGATTGTGATTATCCATGTCCCTGCTGCTCCGGCACCTTCTTCACCGCCCAAGTCTTCGTCTTCGCCGAGAACCACTTCATCATCATCACTCCCAACAGGTTCTTCAGGCACCACTTGTTCAGGAATCAATTCGTGAACATAACTAATTGTAATCTCTGCTTTGTTATTGCTAATGCTGTTTAACATAATGTTAATGTCATAGTAATCGTCGTCGTCAATCTCAAATTTTTTGGTTTCTCCAACACTAAGCGTGGCTTCTTGAGGATCACTCGAAACTTCTACTGTAGCCAAATCCCCTACAATGTCAACTACACCAACATAATGCGTTTCTCCAGTTACCTTGAGTTTAACTCTTTGTTCCTTGCCCAACGCTTTGGTTACACCACTTGCTTTTTCATTCAATGGTTTATCATCTTCAGTATATGTAGTCTTCCATACTACCGTTGATGGTGAAAGAGAAGGAGTTCCACCGCCCCCAGAGCCTCCTCCGCCAGAGCAAGCGTCAGTAGAAATCGTAGTGCTAGCGCTGCTCCCAGTATTTCCCGCACGGTCTGTGCAACTCACAATAAAGCTGTTAGACTGACCACAGGAAAATCCAGTAAGAGTTATAGTTTGGGCATTAGTTCCAGAGCCACCTACCGTGACACTACTATAGCCATTAACTCCACAAGACCCACTTATGTTGCTCCCACTTTCAGTAATAGCAACATCCATCACTACCTGAGTTTTAGTAGAACTACTAGACTTTGTTGGTGGAGCCACAACAGGAGCCGTACCATCCAACAAAACAGTTCGAGTAGATGTGTAATTCTTATTATTGCCATAATCTACTATTGTTGCATTATAATAATACCCGCCATCAGCCATTCCAGACCATGTGACTGATCGAGACGCATCCGTGTACACTGTCGTATTTACAACTGTGTGGTTGGTGTAAAACAATTTAAATGTTATGTTTGCTTCATTTATCTCAGTAACACTCACATTAACAAAAATTGACGACACATTTGCCCCATGAGCTGTTGCCCCGTCATAAGAAATCAAAGGTATTACAGAATCTGTGATATTTAGAGTCCTTGCAGCCCCGGTCCAGTTTATATTCCCGGCAGTATCATTCACACTCGCATTAATGTAATAAATTCCATTAGCTAACCCAGTAAAGCTCCCATTCAACGGAGAAGTAGATGATGTTGCATTATTTATTTCAATAGAGTTATTATTATACAAATGCATTGTTATCGTACCAATACCTGCCACAGTAGAAGTAACTGAAACATTATAGTTTATTACTCCAGTTGTAAGATTTGTTCCAGTCACATTTGTAGGAGCCACGAAGTTTACTGTCCCCGGACCAGTGTTATCAAATACAACATTACTAACTAAAACAGTATTATTCAAATTACCCCAAGTATCATTAGCCCAGACAGTAATATTATAAATACCATCAGGGAAGCCCGCAGTCGGGATAGTAACGTTATACTCATTACCCTGAGCACCACCAGTATAAGTAGCATTTTGTTGACCAGTGCTATTCGTTATATTAAAGAACACAGCACCGATAACCCCATTATCTGTCACAGTAGCATTCAAAACAAGATTTCCAGAGTAATTACCTCCACTAACAGGAGTATTTATCGTAACACTGCTCGGAGCAGTACTATCATTAACATAGACAGAGATATTCGACCAATACGTGCCAGTACCATTAACCACTGAAACAGTGAGGTTATAATTTCCAGGCGTTGCAGCCGTGGCATTAAACCAGAAGTTTTTTAACGCTCCCGCAGCAGTCGAATTAATAAGATATCCAGTATAATTACTCCAACTCAAAACAGAACTCGTATTCGTAAACGTGCCAAGAGCATCAGTCCCATTCTGAATCCCCGGATTGTAAGTGAAATTAGAAGGCAAAGTAATATTAACCTCAGTCACATTTCCTGCCTCTGTAGTTCCAGTAATATTAACAGTGATATTATAAAAGTTCTGAACGTCCTCAACAACATCAAACCGCGTCAACCCACCAGAAGTAGTCACAGTATGATCAGCAAGAGCAAATGCCCCAAATAAAATTACAGAAACAAACATCAGCAGAATAAATTCTCTTTTCACCATCTTTTATTACATCTATTTAAAAAAACAACTTTATAAATATTCCCCCCCTTGCAAATCTGCCTCCATAGCTCAGCGGTCAGAGCGCCACTCCCGTAAAGTGGAAGTCCCGGGTTCAATTCCCGGTGGAGGCTTACATAAATTTATTAATTCTCTTTCCAAATTATTTACATGAAAGAAAAGACAATTGCCCTCCTTACAAAGCAAACAAACCTCTCAAAAAAAGAAATTGAAAAATTGTTAGAAGTTCCACCGTCTCCAGAATTAGGGGATTATGCTTTCCCATGTTTTCTTCTATCAAAAAAATTAAAACAAAACCCAAACCAAATTGCTTCAAATGTCGTCGGTAAAATAAAAAAATCAAAAGAATTTGAAAAAATCGAAGCAAGAGGACCCTACATTAACTTTTTCATTAATCGTCGGGGATTGGCCGAGAAAACTCTCGGAAAAATCCAAAAAGAAAAAGGCAAATATGGCTCAGCAAAACTTTCCAGCGACAAGGTAATGATTGAATTTTCCCAGCCAAACACTCACAAAGCTTTTCACGTCGGGCATGTTCGCGGAACATCATTAGGAGAAAGTATTTCTCGTATTTTAGAACTTGCAGGAAATAAAGTAGTCCGTGCAAATTATTCTGGCGACACAGGAATGCACATTGCAAAGTGGTTGTGGTGTTACAAAAAATATCATTCCAAAGCAAAACTAAAAGATGACGAATCATGGATTGCAGGGATTTATGTCGACGCCATTAAAAAACTTAAAGAAAATCTGGACTTGCAGGAAGAAGTAGACGAAGTCAATAGGCAGTTAGAATCAAGGAGCAATAAAGAACTCAACGAATTATGGAAAAAAACAAGAACAGCGTCGATAAAATCGTGGGAAAAGATTTACAAAGAATTGAACACAAAGTTTGATGTTCATTATTTTGAGAGCGAAGTCGAAAAGCCAGCAAAGTTGCTTGCTAAAGAACTTGTGAAAAAGAAAATCGCAAAGATTTCTGAAGGGGCAACAGTTGTTGATTTCAAAGATTTCAACGCAGAAAACCTGGGGGTTTTTCTTTTGCTAAGAAAAGATGGAACTGTTCTTTACGGAGGCAAGGATATGTCTCTTGCAGAAAGAAAATTTAAAGAGTTCAAATTAGACAAGTCCTATTATATAATAGGCAGGGAGCAAGACCTCTACTTTCAGCAGGTTTTCAAGACATTCGAGTTAATGAAGTCAAAAGCAGCTGGAAAAAGTTTTCACATCATGCTTTCTGAAGTCAGACTTCCAACCGGAAAAATGTCTTCGCGTTCTGGAGAAAACATCCTTTATTCTGATTTCAAAAATGAACTTGTTGATTATGCGAAAATCCAAATAAAAAAAAGACACAAGACAAATGAAAAAGAACTTTCCCGACGAGCTTTAGCAATCGCAATCGCTTCTATGAAATATGCAATGCTGAAACAAGACGCAAACAGAACAATTATTTTTAACAAAGAAGAAGCTATGAAATTTGAAGGAAACACCGGCCCGTATCTTCTCTACACTTATGCGCGAGCAAGAAATATTTTGAAAAAGGCAAAGAAAACTTTTTCAAAAAAAGTGACGGCAAAAAAAATCAAAGACATTGAAAAAATTCTTCTCTCAAAGTTAAGCAGCTTTCCAGACATTGTCGCACGTTCTTACGCTGAACTTGCCCCGAGCCTTATCGCAAACTACGCCTATCAACTTGCCAAGACATTTAACGAATTTTACCACTCACAACAAGTTATTAACTCACAAGAAGAAGACTTTCGCTTGTCAATTGTCGAAGCGTTCTCCCAGGTTTTAAAGAACTCGCTCAACTTGCTCGGAATTGAAACCTTGGAAGAAATGTAAACAAACTAAATCTTTAAAAACATAAATTTTGTTCTTGTCTTAATGAACATCGCAATATTGTTGTTAGCAAACAGCCTGTTTCTCTTAGTTGTATTTTTGATTTTGATTTCAGTTTTATTTAGAAATGGCTTTGCAAAAAAATCGCATAAAGTCAAAGACGATTTGAAAAAAATCAAAGAGCAGATTTCTAAGGATGAAGATGAATAATTACTGGCAGTTAACCTTAAAAACTCTCCATAATTGCTAATTCTGTGCGGACGAGCTGGCGCGTTAGCCCTGCGCCGTTTGCAAACGGGCTTTATGGCAGGCTTAAAGGAAGGAGTAAAGCTGAAGGTTGTTGGTCTTTTGTCCAACGTTGAGGCTTTGTCCTGTTCGACCGTACTCTTATGAATCGGGTCAGGCCTTGATCGGAGCAGCCCTAATTAGGAAGTATGGTGCTTTCAGGGTCGCAAAGCTGAGGAAGACATGAGGTAGCTATCAGCCAGAAGCTGAGCAAATTCCCCGTCCGCGCACTTTCTAAACTAATCCAGCCATCACGTAAAAAATTATATACGATTCAAGCTGAATCAATAATCAATGGAAAAAATTCTCAACGGCCCCGAGCTAAAAGAAGCACAGGGGTGGCTCCAAGCCGCAGTAGAAGAAGCTGGGAAATCTCCTTGTAAGAGAGACAAAAGAGGGGCGGTCATTGTCGATAGCATCGGTCTAGAAATCGGTTCTGGTTTCAATGCTCCACCCGCCGGACTTGAATGTGAACCAAGGCATTGCGAGCCAACATGTAAAGATTACGCAGTGCATGCTGAAATGAATGCAATCGCCAACGCTGTCAGAAGAGGAAATGGACAAAAACTATTCAATGCCACAATGTATCACGCAAGAACAGAAAGAGGAATATTGCAAAAATCAAGAAGCCCAAAGTGTTATCAATGCAGCAAGCATTTAGTCGTTTTTGGCATATCTGGATTCGTCTTAAACCGGGAGGGAGGTTGCACTTATTATCCGATTGAGGATTTTAATCGATTAAGTCTCGAGAGCTTAGAAGCTAGGAGCTAACCACCAACTTATTCAAACCCAAGAAATAAAAACCTCTCTTCCCTCAATTTATCATGAAAAATAAAAGAGCCCAGTTCTTTCTCGTCGCAGCAGTTGTCATCGTTGCAATAATAATTGGAATCGCAGCAGTCTACACAAATGCCGAAGTTCCTCCAGAAGACACGACTGTTTACGACTTATCAAAAGAAATAAATTACGAAGCAGGCGCAGTAATTGACAGTGGAATTTTTAATTCAATAGATGAAACAGACAGAAATGCAAACATAGAAAACCTAACAGATTATTATGCAAGAACAAACATTGGAACAGACCTTATTGTTGTTTACGGAGATATGGCAGAAATCTTTGTTGTATTTTACACAACAAGCAGCACTGGCAGTGTTGGAATTGGCCTTGGCAGTTCAGCACCAACCGATTACATCACCACAGACAGAAAATTTAACAGCACGTTCGTCCCAGGAGAAGGAGAAGAAACAATAACAATAATAATTTCAGAAGACATCCAACACACATTTAAAATAAAACCCGGCCAAACCTTCTTCATCATCCTGAAAAAACAACGCCAAGGCGAACAATATGTTTCCGCCTCAGAGCCAGACCAATGATTAAACATTTAAACTAAACCAACTAAATAAAAAAATGAAAAACAAAAAAGCCATAAGCCTAATGGTTTCTTACGCACTGCTTGTCGTGATAGCAGTTGCAATGGGCGCAATTATTTATCCGTTTTTAAAGTCATACATTTTTTCTGAAAAAGCAGAATGTCAGCAAGACATAAGTCTGACTATCAACCGTGTTTGGTGCAACAGCACGACTACAAGAATAACTGTGGAATTGTTCAATAGCGGATTGTTCAACATTGACGGAGCATTTGTAAGATTCAGCAATGAAAGCAGAGTGGTAAGGCCGCAGTTAAATCCAAGGAATGAAACTTTTTCCCAAGGAGCGCTTGAACCTAGCTCTTCCCGCACAGATACTTTTTCAATATCTTCCCAATACGAGGCCGGTGTAAATAATTACATCTTAGAAGTTCAGCCAGCAGTGCAGGAAAAATGGACACTTGTCCCTTGCGAGGGAACGATAGTCACGCAGCCAGTAGATTGTTCTCCATAAACAGTGACTATTACCGAATACAAATCCTTATAATCTGTTCTGCTACTTTATTTTTATGAAATTCGCACATCTCGGGGATTGCCACCTCGGAGGTTGGCGCCAACCAGAATTAAAAGAGCTGAATTTCAAAAGTTTTCAACAAGCCGTAAAAACCTGTATCAAGGAAAAAGTAGATTTCATCTTGATAGCTGGAGATTTATTTGACTCAGCGTATCCGCCGATAGAAACTTTGAAAGATACGTTCGGAGAATTCAATAAAATAAAAGAAGCGAAGATTCCGGTTTTTTTAATTGCTGGCAGTCACGACTACTCTGTTTCTGGGAAAACTTTTCTCGATGTTTTGGAGAAAGCAGGGTTTTGCAAAAATGTTTCAGTCTATGAAGAAAAGGACGACAGAATAATTCTCCAGCCAACGATTTACAAAAATATTGCAATTTACGGCTATCCTGGAAAAAAATCCGGATTAGAAGTGGAAGACCTTGAAAAAATAAAACTCCAAGACTCTCCAGGTTTGTTCAAAATCCTGATGCTTCACACAACAATAAGGGGCGCAATTGGAACAATTCCGATGAAATCTGTTGACGAACAAAAACTTCCACAAACAGATTACTTAGCATTAGCGCATCTCCACATAAATTACAGCAAGGGCACAAGGGTTTATTCCGGCCCGATATTTCCAAACAACCTTTCAGAGTTAGAAGAGCTTAGGGCTGGTTCGTTTTACATCTACGACAACGGAAAAATAAAAAAACAAGAGATTAAACTGGTAGAAATTGTCTCAATTCACTTGGAAACAAATAATTCTCTTGGCTTAACAGACGGAGTTATTACAGTGCTAAAAGAAAAAGGAATAAAAGACAAAATCGTTGTCCTTCGACTTTCTGGAATTTTAGAAAAAGGAAAAATTTCAGACGTTGATTTTCAGAAAATAGAATCAACTGCAAAAGAACTTGGAGCGCTGGTTTTGTTAAGAAGCACTTCAAAATTACACATGGCAGAATTAGAGATTGAAACAGACATCCCTGATTCAGAGAATATGGAAAACGAGATAATAAAACAGTTTGAAGAAAAAAACCCATCCAGATTCAACACACTAATTCTCACACTTTTAAGAACTCTCCAAATAGAAAAATTAGAAGACGAAACTTCGTTCACATTTGAAGACCGATTGCTCTCAGAAACAAAAAAATTTCTCAATTTGCATGAAAATGAAATTCAAAAAAATAAGAATATCTAACATAAGGTCTTATAAAAATCAGGAGATAGAATTCCCAGATGGCTCGCTCTTGCTTGCAGGAGATGTCGGAGCTGGGAAGACCTCAATTTTGCTGGCAATTGAATACGCACTTTTCGGTCTTCAGCCTGGACAAAAAGGAAACTCCTTGTTAAGAAATACAGAACAAACCGGAGAAGTTGTTCTGGAATTGGAGCTGTCTGGAAATCCTATCAAAATAGAAAGAAAATTAAAAAGAACACTGAAAGGTGTGAGCAATGAATACGCTGCCATCACTATAAATGGCCAGAAAACAGAATCTTCCATAACAGAAATAAAATCAAAAATTGTCGAACTTCTTGGTTACCCTCCAGAGTTTGTAAAGAAAAACAATGTTCTTTATCGTTACACAGTCCACACGGCTCAAGAGCAAATGAAGCAGATAATTCTCGAAGACCCTGAAACAAGGGTGAATATTCTCCGGCATGTTTTTGGCATAGACAAATATCGGATAATCAAAAACAATCTTTCAATCCTGCTCTCAGACCTAAAGAGCGACGCCAAAATTTTGCAGGGAGAAATTTCAACATTAGAGCAAGACAAGGAAAACATCAGCGTAAGAAAAGCCGCGCTGACAATCCTCCATGAAAAAATAAATTTTTGTAAGAATGAATTGGGTAAAAAATCAACGAACCGGGAACTCTTTGAACAAGAACTAAAAGAGTTAGAAAAAAAATTAGAAGAGAAGAAAACCTTTGAAAGAGAAATAGAAAAAACCCAGATTCTAATTTCAACAAAAAGAGAGATTCTTTCTTCCATAAATCTTGAAATAGAAGAATTGAAACAAGTGGTTGTAGAAGCAGGAGAGCCATTCAACGAAGAGGATTATTTCAGTTTAGTCAGGAGGATGAAAATAGGGAAGGATTTACTCGAAGAAGCCGGTTCAAGTTATGCCAAACTTATCGCAAAAGAAAATCTTTTTGAGCAGGAAAGAACAGAGGTTTTGTCTAAAAAAGAAAGGATTTTCAAGATAGACATTTGTCCGACTTGTTTGCAGGACGTGCCGGAACATCACAAGCACAATATTTTGAATGAAACAGAGCGCAAACTTTCTGAAATAAAAAACAACATAGAAATCTTGCAGAAAGAGAAAACAGAGATTTTTGAAAGCATTGAAAAACAAAAAAAAGAAATCAATCATTTGGAAGAGAACAAAGTCAAATTAGAAATTTTAAAATCCCGGATAGAACATTTGCAAAGGTCAAGAAACAAATTAGCAAGTTTAGAAAAACAAAAACAGGCAGTTGAAAATGACCAGAATCTTCTCATAAAGCATATAAGTGATTTCAAGGAAAAAATTCTAAAATACTCGCCGTTTGAGTTCAAATTCAGGAAAAAGGAAGCAGAGTTAAAACAAGCAGTTCTCGAGGAAAAAAACACGGAAATCTCACTAGCTGAATTCGAAAAAGAACTTGAACTTTCCCATAAAGAAATATCCTTGTTCGAGGAAATGATAAACCAAAAAGAACAATCCAAGAAAAAACTTCAAGGATTAAATGAATTAATCTTCTGGCTTTCTTCCCAATTCTTGAAACTTGTTGAGATAACAGAACGCAACGTTCTCCTCAAGCTGAGAAAAGAATTCTCTATTCTTTTTAGAAAATGGTTTTTAATGCTTATCTCAGAAAATTCTCTTGACTCTCAAATAGATGAAAATTTCACGCCATTAATTTTACAAGGCGAAACAGAAATGGATTATAGCTATCTTTCCGGAGGAGAAAGAACAGCGGTTGCGCTTGCTTACCGGTTAGCTTTGAATCAAACAATTAATTCTTTAATGAGCAAAATAAAAACGCGCGGTCTGATTATTCTAGACGAACCAACAGACGGTTTTTCAGAAGCGCAGATTGACAAGATGCGCGAAATTCTTGCAGAACTAAACGCAGACCAGCTGATAATCGTGAGCCACGAACAAAAAATAGAAAGCTTCGTAGACAACGTCCTCAGGGTTTCAAAAGAAGGCGATATCTCTTTTATTGAACAACTTTCCCCCTCAAAAGAAATAGCGAGCTAACCAAGCAAAGTCGGTTCGTCCTCTTCGTCAAGTCCAGCCAAACTTTCATCTTCTTCCTTGTCTGTTCTCTTTTTTTCAGGTTCCATTCGCTGGACTATCACAGGACAAATTTAAATCTTGCGTTGGAGCAAAGGGCAACCAAAAAACTTAAATACCTACCAGGTTTTCCCCACACGTTAGAGGGATTCTATAGAACTATGGAGACAATAAATCAAGAAATTTCAAAAAACATGTTGAAGTCAGGAACAAGCATAGTTGGAATTGTTTGTAAAGACGGCGTGGTTTTAGGAGCAGACAGGCGTTCAACAGCCGGCGGCGAAGGAATGTCCATTGTAATGAAAAAAAATAAACAAAAGATAAGGAACATAACAGACCATATTATTGCGTCTTACACAGGCAGCGTTTCAGACATAGAGCTGGCTAACAAAGTTCTTTCCGCAGAACTGAGATTGAAGGAATTAAAAACACATGCAAGACCAACAGTTGCTGAAGCAGCGAATCTGCTCGCAATCTCGACTTATAGAAACATAAGAACACCGAGCATGGTTCCGAGCATTGTAGGAACATTAATCGCAGGAGTTGACGAAGATGGCAAGGCCTCGCTGTTTACAATCGAGCCAGCTGGCTCGGCATCAGAAGTTACAGATTTCGACGCAAACTTTTCTTCTGGAATGCCCTACATCTTGGGCCTTTTAGAAAAGCAGTATCACAAAGATGTAACAGTCAAAGAAGCAATAGAACTCGCAAAGGACTGTATCAAATCAGCAATAGAAAGAGACTCTGGCTCTGGCAACGGAATCGACGTTTTCACAATCACAAAAGATGGTATTCAGCACGCGGTTTCTGAAGAAATTATTCCTCAATACAAGTAATTAAACTAAACAACTAAAATGGCAGACATTTTGAAAACAATTAAAGAAGCTTTACCAAATTCAATTAGCGACGCTGCTTTTGAAGGTGCGAACATAGTTCTCTACACCGAGGACAAGGAATTTTTCAAGAACAGCGATGAGAAAATAAAGCAAGTTGTTTCAACGATAAAGAAAAGAATAGAATTGCGGGCTGACAAAAAAATCCTTGCTTCAGAAGAAGAAACTGAAAAAACAATTCGCGCTTTAGTTGAAGAAGAAGCAGAAATAGTTAACATTATTTTTGACAGCCAGCGAAGCACAGTGGTGATAGAAGCAAAAAAACCTGGGATGGTTATTGGCAAGCATGGTTCTATTTTAAGCGACATAAAAAAATCAACATTCTGGATTCCAGTTGTGCAGAGAAGTCCTGCAATCCCTTCAAAAATAACAGAAAAAATTCGTTCAGTTCTTTATGCAAACAACAATTATCGGAAAAAATTCCTGAATGATGTAGGAAGAAAAATCTATAACGACTGGAATCCTGAGAAAAAAGAAATCTGGGCAAGAGTTACCTTTCTCGGAGGCAGCAGTCAGGTCGGACGTTCCTGTCTTCTCTTGCAAACGCCAAACTCAAAAATTATCTTAGATTGTGGAATCAACCCAGCAATCACCGACGGAACAGAAAGATTTCCCTACCTCGATGTTTCTGAAATCGGAGACATTAATACAATAGACGCAATAATTTTGTCGCACGCGCACTTAGACCATTCTGGCTTGATACCTTTCCTCTACAAAATGGGTTACAAAGGCCCGACATATCTGACACCGCCAACAAGAGACATTGCAGCCCTGCTTCAGTTGGATTTAATCGGAGTCGCCTATAAAAAAGCCCAGTTCCCGATTTACAAAGCAGAGCACATTAAAGAAATGGTCAGACATTCCATTTGCTTGGATTACGGAGAAGTTACAGACATCACGCCAGACATCAGAATAACGCTTTACAACGCAGGCCATGTTCTTGGTTCTGCACTTGTTCATATAAACATTGGAAACGGTTTGCACAATTTCGTCTACACCGGAGACACAAAATACGCCAAAACCCGTTTGCTCGACGCAGCCGCAAATAGATTTCCACGAGTTGAAACTTTGCATTTGGAATCTACTTACGGAGCTAAGCAAGATATTTTGCCGCCAATGAGGGAAGTTGAAGAAAGGTTTATGGAAATTGTCAAAGAGACAATAGGACAAAAAGGAAAGGTCTTACTTCCAGAACTTGGACTTGGTCACGCTCAGGAAACAATGTTAAGAGTTGAAGAAGCTATTCGCACAGGCAAACTGCCGAAGATTCCAGTTTATGTCGATGGAATGATTTGGGACATCAACGCAATCCACACAGCTTACCCAGATTTCTTAAGCGCCAATGTAAGAAACCAAGTTTTCCAAGACAACAATCCTTTCTTGTCTGAAATTTTCAAAAGAATCGGTTCATCTGTAGAAAGAAAAGAAGTTCTTGAAGGCGGCCCGTGCATCATAATCGCAACATCTGGAATGCTTGTCGGCGGAGCCTCAGTTGAATATTTCCGCCACTTAGCTGAACATTCCAATAACGTAATAATCTTCGGTTGCTTCCAGGCAGTCGGTTCATTAGGAAGAGAAGTCAAAGAAGGAGCAAAAGAAGTAAATTTAGAAAAAGATTACGGAAATGAAAGAGTCAAAGTTAACATGCGCGTAGAAACAATGTATGGTTTGTCTCCGCACTCTGGCAGGAACGAGTTGTTGCAGTTTGTGAACCGCATGCAGCCAAGACCAAAAAAAATAATAATAAACCACGGCGAAGTTTCAAAATCTTTGGATTTAGCATCTACGATTTACCGGTCGAATAAAATTGAAACAACTGTTCCGAAGAACTTGGAGACGATTCGGTTGAAGTGAGATTTGTTAGCTTGAGGCCCATAATTTTTGAAAAAATAGCTTAAATAATATCCACCCCTCAAATTAATAATAAAATCAATCCAGATATGTTAATTGGGTTTGTGATAACTATTTGGTTGGATGGGGTTTGGTGGGTTGGGTAACTTGATAATAATTATTCAAAAAATATTCGGCAACAGGCGAGCATGTTACGTGCGGAGTATTGGGTTATTATTAATTCCATGCGTGATTGCGAGAAGTAAATAATCTTGCTATTTTATGCGTTGTAACAAAATGAATTATTACGGATCGGAATAACACCATTAAACAATTACAACAAACCAAAAACTTTAAATAACCAACATTTCTTGAAAAACTATGCCAAGAGAATACATTGGAAATCAAAGAATAACAAATGAAAGTTATAGAAATGTTCACGACGCAGTTGTCCACTTAGGAAAAAGACATTTTGCAAGCGAAGCCCAAGTCATAGCTGAAAGAAACCTTGCACCTTTAGATTCTCCAGTCTGGAAGTTTTACGGATGGACAAGAGGAATGCGACTCATTCCAAAGGGAGACAAACCTTATTTGTTAGCAAGAGATTCTATCTTGCTAAATCCTGAAACAGCACAAAAAGCTGTCGCAGCAAACCAAGGCGGAGAATTATTCTACCCAGACAAAGAAGTTTACGAAGCACATTATCAAATTGCAAAAGCAGACAAAGACAAACTTCCAGGAAGACAAAGAGTCATGCTTCTCCCCTCACAAGATACTTTCACAATTTCAGATGGTGAAGATAAAACTTTAAGATTTTTAGCAAGAGGAAAAAAAGCTGGAAAAACATTTTTTGCGAGAATAAAAGAATCAGGAAGAAACGGAATTCCTTTTTACCTTCCAAGTGCTGATTGGGTCAGACAAAATGCAGGAGCAACCTTTTTACAGCATTCGTGGCTCAGCGGCCTTGCCGGCGCTTCGAGCTTCAGCGGCCGCGGCAGGGACTTGCGCTACCGCGGCCATGCCTTTGGGGTGTTTCCTGTTTCTCGCCCAGCGGGCGAGCGAAAAATTTCGCCTCGTGGAAAGCAAGCTGCAAAAAGCGAACCTTTAGTAATGCCTTGCACACCAAGACAAGTTCAAAGAGAATTAAAAAGAATTGGAAGATTAGAATCAGAAATACTGAAAGTTAGAATTTTTCTTGAAGGTTTGAGAAAAGAATAAAAACTACATTTCTTTAATACTTCTGCCTCGACCGTTGCTCTCTGAGCAGACAAGGGGTCACACGCCCTTGTATTTAGTAAAATTCAACTGCGACAACTGGTAATTCTTTACAGAATGAACGTCTGAAGCAGTGGTGCTTTGCAGTTAAAACTGCCCAGCAATTTTCAGGAATTGCTGTTTGGTACAAGGGCTACATTGAGGTTCATGGCTCAACGACCTTGCCAACGATTCGAACTTCAACGGCAACAACAGGAACTTGAACTACAACGACCATGCCTTTGGAATGGCTTCAGGTCGAGGCAATTTTATGAAAACCTACAATAATATTTACCCAGAGATTTACTCCTTGGGGAACTTACTCCTTGCTTGGAGAAAAACAAGAAAAGGAAAAACCAAGAAGAGCGAGGTAAAAAAGTTCGAAAAAGAAACCCTAAGAAATCTATTAACTTTACATAACGAATTAAAAAACCAAACATACAGCCCAAGGTATTTAACAACATTTATCTTACACGAACCAAAAACGCGCAAAATCGCAAAGTCAGATTTTAAAGATAGAGTTGTTCATCACGCATTGGTTAGAGTAATCGAACCAATCTTTGAAAGAACTTTCATTTACGACTCTTGTGCAAACAGAAAAGAGAAGGGAAATTTATTCGCAATCAAAAGATTAGATGAATTCATGAAAAAAGTTTCTCACGGAGGAACAATTCTAAAAAATGATTTTGAAGATAACAATTTCATTAGAGGCTATTGTTTGAAAGCAGACGTAAAACATTATTTTCAAGAAGTTAATCATAACATTTTACTTTCAATCATCAAACGAAAGATTATTGATGAAGATACAATTTGGCTGATTGAAGTTATTCTAAACAACGGAATCGTTCTTGGGGGGGGGGCGAAGCAGGCAAAGGAATGCCTCTTGGAAATCTCACCTCGCAAATTTTCGCAAATATTTATCTTCACGAATTAGATTATTTTGTTAAACACGAATTGAAAGTTAAATATTATGTTCGCTATGTTGATGATTTTGTTTTGTTGCACCAATCAAGACGACAATTAGAACAATGGAGAAAAGCAATTAATATTTTTCTAAAGAAAAAACTAAAACTTGAATTGCATCCACAAAAAACGCAAATCATTCCGCTTTTTAGGGGAGTTGATTTTCTTGGATTTAGAAATTTTTACCACCATCAGATATTGAGAAAAAGAAACTTGAAAAATATGCAACAAAAAATAAAACTTTTCGAAGAGAAAGAGATTGGATTTAGAAGCATCATGGAAAGTTATCAAGGTTGGCAAGCTTATGCAAAATGGGCAAACACATTTGAAATACGTAAAGAAGTAAAGAGCAAAATAATCAACACAATCTTGAGTAAGGTATAAAAACTCCGTTTCTTTTTATCTCTCATGAAACACACTTGGAAAATAACTTTCTTACTTCTTCTAATGTTTTTGGTAGCGCAATTGCTCGGGATTTTTGTTGTTAGTCAGTATGCGTCGAGCGAAGCAGTTTTGCCTTATGGCATGGAGCCGCCGGCAGATATCGAACCAAGGTCTCCGTGGGATTTAGTCTTGTCTTTTGCAATCGCCTTTTCAGTTGTCGTAATAATAATGCTTGTCTTGACAAAATACAGAGCAGAAACGTTCCTGCGGCTTTGGTTCTTTACAGTTGTCACACTTGCAATTGGAATAACCTTAAACTCAGTAATTCTCAAAGCACCGCACGCCTCTCTGATTTCTCTCGCTGTCGCACTTCCTTTGGCATTTTACAAAATCTTTAAAAGAAATTTAATCGTCCACAACCTAACAGAACTTCTGATTTATCCAGGCATTGCCGCAATTTTTGTCATCATGTTGCTGTCTTGGACAAAGGCGCCGATTTTAGCAATTGTAATAATTCTTATTTTGATTTCACTTTATGACATGTATGCGGTCTGGCATTCTGGTTTTATGCAAAAAATGGCGCAATATCAAATTCAAACACTAAAAGTATTCACAGGTTTTTTTGTTCCTTATCTTGGGAAAGGTCAAAGACAAGCGATTGCTAAAACAGCGAAAACAAAGTCAAAGAAACAAAAGCAAAAAAACATAAAAGTCGGTGTTGCAATTCTCGGCGGCGGAGACGTTGTCTTTCCGGCAATTCTTGCGGGAATTGTTTTAATCCAGATGGGCCTAATCCAAGCGCTCCTTGTTTCTCTCGGCGCAACTTTGGCTCTTGCCGGATTGTTTTATCTTTCTGAAAAAGGAAAATTCTATCCAGCAATGCCGTTCATAACAACCGGCTGTTTTATTGCGCTGGCTGTTGCGAAGTTGATTTAATCAGGAATTCTTGAGGAATAATTTTCAGCAACCACCCTTGCATTATCTACAAACCCTTCAGGTGTCCAGAAACCCCTTAGCAGAGTTCTATCAATCAACGTTCTTTCTTCACCCGAGTCATACTTTATTCCCCTTCCAGAAAAAATCTTCATTGCTCGCGCAACAGGCTGAGCACAATAAACCAATTCACCAACCACTCCCCTATCGAGATTACCTTCTGAATCAAAATTATGCCTATGTTGTTCGATGAAATACCTTGCAGTTTCTCCTTGCAACATTACCTCATTTAACAATTCTATTTTTTTAGTTATGACGCTTGGGTCTGTAGGATCTCCAAGGCGTTTGTTCCCTAAAACTACAATTCCGTAATGCTTCTGCCTTAACCAAAACTCTTTTAATTTTTTTATATCTTCAGCTTCTTGATAAATCCTTTCAAATTTATGTTCAATATCTAACTCTCTTTGAACTTCAGGTGCGTTCCGCAAGTCTTCAAATAATCTTTCTTGAAAAAACTGGGCTACGGATTCTTCTGTTGCAGTAGTAAGCGGAGAACTTTCAGAGAGAAAATAAGGCAGGTCATTATTTCCAGTTACAACATTGTTTAATGCATGCCCCATCCCCTCATGCCCATAAATCCTGATTAGCTCTCTATCTTGAAACATTAAGTTTCCCGCTTCATCAGAATAGCAAATAGCAGGAATGCTGATAGCTAAAGTCTTTGTTAGTTTATGAAAATAGGATCTATCTCTCGTTGTAGGTTCAGCATCTATATTCCTTAAAAATTCACCTATCTGGCGATACTGTCCAATTAACGTCAGATTTATATAGTTTGATAGTTTAACCTCTCTGAAAGGAGGTTAATGCTATGAAAACAAAATGCCAATTTTGTAAGAAATTGTCTGCGGTAAAACAAGGTTATAGAAAAAACAAAGTTGGA
>JAHISS010000064.1 GCA_018817905.1 Nanobdellota archaeon | reverse complement strand
CAGAATATCCAAAGTTATCAGAAGCTTCTCCGTCCAGAGCTAATAACTTTTGTTCAAACACCCACTGATCGCCATCATTACGGAATGCATAGGCAGAACCTGAGTTTGAACCAAGGTCATCATCATTATGGGCTCCAACAATCATTACATCTCCTGAAACAGCAACTGAAATGCCAAAAAAATCTGTTTCTCCAGCATCCGGCGCCGTCAAAAAACCCGTCTGCGTCCACTCAGGAACACCCCGACACGCAGCTCGCTGGCACGCAAAGCCATCCGAACACGGTTCTGTAAAACTATCTGGCTCATTGCCTACGCAAATCTGCTCATTGATATCTCCGTTCACATCACAAGAATCGAAAATCTGCGACGGCAAATCTCCGCCTCCAACCAACACATAGCTCTCAATACGAACATTATCCCCATCCTGATCAGTACATTGAATTTCTGTCGGAGTAATCGACCTAGTCAACTCCCCCGGAGGAGAACTCTTAAATGTTTCCCCTGTTGTGAAAAAACCAAAAGACAAAACCGCGATTAAAACAACCGACAAAAAAATCCAAGCCACCACTCTCTTTTTCATCCCCAAATCTATAATTTATCTTATTTAAATCTTTCCCAGCAAACAGAATTATCTTACAAAAAACCCATTATAATCTTTTGGATAGTTTAATAAATATCAAAAAGTTAATATTTGGATGAAAGAAAAACTTAAAAAAATATCTGAAAATATCTATGAGCTGCCAAAAGAAAGCAAAATGTTAGTTCCAGGAAGAATTTTTGTTTCCCCCGGGTTGTTAGAAAACGTTGAAGAAAACTGTATTCAGCAATTAGGTAATGTAGCTCAGCTCCCTGGAATAATTAATTATTCTTTGGCTATGAGTGACGTGCATTCTGGCTACGGCTTCCCAATCGGAGGCGTCGCAGCGTTCGACATCGACAAAGGTGTAATCTCGCCAGGCGGCGTCGGCTATGACATCAATTGTTCTGTCCGGCTCTTGCAGACAAACCTAAAAGTCAAAGACGTAAAAAACATGAAAGAAATCGCGCATTCGCTTTTCAGAACAATTCCTTCCGGAGTTGGTCGCAATAGCAAGTTGAAACTTTCTGAAGAAGAATTAAATGACGTTCTGAAACAAGGCACGCAATGGGCTGTGAAAAAAGGTTACGGCGTTGAAAACGATTTCCGCCACACAGAAGAAAACGGTTGTTTAACAGGAGCAGAACCAACGGCAGTTTCGCAGCGAGCTCGCGCCAGAGGAAAAAACCAACTCGGAACTCTTGGTTCTGGAAATCATTTTTTAGAAATCCAAGAAGTCGAGGAAATCTTCGACGAGAAAACTGCAAAAGTTTTCAAATTAGAAAAAGGACAATTAACAATCATGATTCATTGTGGAAGCCGCGGATTAGGGCATCAAGTTGCAAGTGATTACATTAAGGAAATGGAAAACCAATATGGAATAAAAAACCTGCCAGACAGAGAATTGGTTAACGCGCCAATTAAATCAGAGCTCGGAAAAAAATATCTCGCAGCAATGGCATCCGCGGCAAACTTTGCCTTTGCAAACAAACAAATAATCACACACTGGATTCGCGAAAACCTAAAACATTATTTTCCAAAAATAAAAGCAGAAGTTGTTTACGACATTTGCCATAACATTGCAAAATTTGAAACCCACGAAGTCAACGGAAAACAAAAAGAACTTTTAGTCATGAGAAAAGGCGCAACCCGTTCTTTCGGGCCTGGCAGAAAAGAAATCCCCGAGACTTACAAAAAAACCGGCCAGCCGATTTTCATCCCCGGCTCAATGGGAACTTCAAGTTATGTTTTAGTCGGAACAAAAAAAGCAGAAGAACTGACTTGGGGAAGCACAGCTCACGGAGCCGGCCGCGTCCTCTCCAGAACAGCTGCGAAAAAACAATTCACTCCAGAACAAATAAAAAAACAACTCCAAGAAAAAAACATCATCATAGAAACCAACTCAATGGCAGGAATTGTCGACGAAGCTCCGCAGGCCTACAAAGACGTCGATGAAGTTGTCCGCGTGTCGCACGAATTAGGAATTGGAAACTTGGTCGCGAAGTTGAAACCTCTTGCTGTTGTGAAAGGTTAATCACTCTCTTGCAGACCATTTTCTGATAGTTGCGTTTAAAAGAATTTTCATTGTGTCAATTTTATTTATATCAACGGTTTTTAATAAAGAAGATAACTCTGTGCATGCAACTAACAAAATTTTTGGATTGTATTTCTTAATTAACTCTAAAATTTTCTTCCTCTGTTTTTGTTTGTCCTTTCCAGAATTATAATCAAGGATAATTTCGTCAATTTTCTCCTTGTCCTTACTAGCTATTGCCATTCCCTTAAATCCAAGAATATCTGAATTAATTAGTTTTGTCAAATATATAAAATTGTCTAACGATTACAAGGTTGTAACAAAATGCATCGGCTTGTTTTTACCAAACATTAGCTTTATAAAATTCCCTTGCCTCTTTTCTTAAGGAAACAAAATGAAACCCCTACTCTCAAAAATCCTTACAAAAGGAAAAGCAATTTACTTAGCGTACGACCAAGGCATTGAACACGGTCCAGTTGACTTCAACGACAAAAACGTCGACCCAAATTACATAATCGACATCGCCAAGCGAGGAAAATACAACGCAGTCATCTTCCAAAAAGGAATCGCTGAAAAATATCAAAAAGAAATCAAAAAATCAAAGGTTCCTCTAATTGTAAAACTCAACGGCAAAACTTCCCTAAGAAAAGGCGACCCAATTTCAACACAACTCTGCACAGTCGCAGAAGCCATCAAACTGAAAGCAGCAGCTGTCGGTTACACAATTTACATCGGCTCCGAACACGAAGCGAAAATGTTAAAGGAATTCGAAAACATCGAACGCAACGCCCACGCAAAAGGGCTTCCAGTAATTGCATGGATTTACCCTCGCGGAAAAAGTGTCGAAGGAAAAAGCAAGGCAAAGCTAATGGCCTATGCTGCGCGCGTTGGCTTGGAGATTGGAGCAGACATTGTAAAATTAAATTACAACGGAAAACCAAAAGACCTGGCCTGGGCAGTTAAGTCAGCTGGAAAAACAAAAATCGTAGTCGCTGGAGGAGTAAAAAAAGACGAAAAAACTCTCCTAAAACAAACCAAAGAAATCATGAAAAGCGGAGCAATTGGTTTGGCAATTGGGAGAAATGTTTGGCAAAATCCTAAACCTCTTGAGATTACTAAGAAAATTAGGAAGATAATATGGGGTTAAAATGAAACTCCTAATTGTTAGACACGCCGAAACGCCCCATAACATTAAAAAAATCTTACAAGGGCACTCAGAGATAGGTCTATCAAAAAAAGGAAAAGCACAAGCTAAAAAACTGACTGAAAGGCTACTGAAAGAAAAGGTAGACATAATTTATTGTTCAGATTTGATAAGAGCCAGAGAGACAATAAAACCCTTCCTCAAATTAAATAAAATCCCTGTCGTCTACACAAAACATCTCCGAGAAAGGAATCTGGGAATATTCGAAGGCAAAAAACTAGTAAAGTTCTTAAAATGGATAAAAGAGGAGGGTTATTCTGAAAGTTCAAACTTTAATTTCAAAATACCCGGGGGAGAATCGTTTCAAGATCTCAAAAAAAGAACTTCAGAATTTCTAAAAACTCTCATAAAAAAAGAAAAAGGCAAAAACGTTCTGTTAGTAACACATGGAGGCACAAAGGTCGCTCTCCTGTTAAGTCTCTTCAACAAAAAAGAAAAAACACATTACAAAAAGTATGCCTCATCAAACGCAGCGTTATCAATAATTTCCATCCGAGATAATGGCAAACATAAAACAAGATTATTAAACTCTATCGCTCATCTTCAATAGAAATAAAATGATAATAATAAACTTCAAAAACTACGTCACCGGGGAAAAAGCTCTCGCCTTAGCAAAACTCATTGAGAAACATCTGCCAAAAGCAATCATCTGCCCACCGACAAATGACATCACAAACATCTCGCAAAAAACAAAGCTAAAAGTTTTCTCGCAATATCTTCCAAAAAACAATTCTCCCAAAGCAAGAGGAACTTTGTTGAACCATTCAGACCATCCCCTCAATTTTGAAAAAATAAAGAAAGCGAAAAAACTCGCCGACAAAAATAAATTAAAGGTCATCATTTGCGTCGGCACTACCCAACAAGCAGAAAAATTCCTTTCCCTAAAACCTTGGGCAATGGCGCTTGAAGACAAAAAGCTAATTTCCACAAAAAAATCAATCACCTCCTTTAAACAAAACGAAGTAAAAAAATTCGTTGCCATCCTCAAAAAAACAAAAATCATCCCTCTCTGCGGAGCAGGCATCCATTCGAGAGAAGACGTGGCAGCTGCAAAAAAACTCGGCTGCAAGGGAGTTTTGATTGCGAGCGCGATTGCGAACACACCGCCGAAAAAAGCTGGGAAGTTATTGAAAGAGATTTCTAGAAGTTACCATGCCCACCACAAATCTAAATAAGCAAACAAGTTACCCCGCCACCTCCACAAATCCAACTAATTCGATATTATCCAAACTCAATTAATATTACATCGATTGGTTTTATTATTAACCTAATGAGTTGGTTGGAAGTGAAACTATTTTCTAAATGATTTTATAATTTATACACAAAAATTTAATGCCCTCCAGACAGCCCAATCTTCTTAGCAGATTTTTTCGATTATTGAGTTTTAATTTCAGGGGCGGGAGATGGTGGCGGTCGAAATTAAAATTCGATGGGCGGGCGAGCCGAGACAGTTTAGTAAATCTCTCTAATCATCCAAGAATTTTTCTTTCCCATTCAGGCCAAGTAGAAACTTCTTCAGAAACACGCAAAAGGTGCGCTTGAAATGAATTGTGTTTACAAATTGCCTCTGCCTTCTTTCTGTGCTTCTCATCTTCAGAAATTCTTTCACCAGGAGAGCCATACACACAACTCGCCGAACCAGAAACCTGCACCGCTAAATCATCCTCAAGTCTCCCGCAAATGCCCAATCTGTCCACGCAAGGAATGTAATCTGCACACTCACTGCAATAACAATCTAAATTTCCCATAAAAGATGTAACAAGTCCCCAGTTTTAAAGATTGTTTAACACAGATACTGTCCAATTAACGTCAGATTTATATAGTTTGATAGTTTAACCTCTCTGAAAGGAGGTTAATGCTATGAAAACAAAATGCCAATTTTGTAAGAAATTGTCTGCGGTAAAACAAGGTTATAGAAAAAACAAAGTT
>JAHISS010000063.1 GCA_018817905.1 Nanobdellota archaeon | reverse complement strand
TCCTGATTTATTTTTTCTTAAACCTCTTTTGATTAAGTTTTTAGATTTACAATTTAGACATTTAATAGTCACTTTTACATAACCTCCTTTTTTTAGAGAAAACACTTTAGTATATAAAAGTGACGTTAACTATATAGTATCCGGTTGGGATGTGGTGAAAATGTCAGAGCCTAGAAGAAAATAAAAAGGCGTTAGTCAATGTAAATACATGATAAAAAACAAGTTGAAGAGAAGTTTAATCTTGTCTATTATTCTCTGGGCTTTTCTTCCGATTATATTTCCCAGAGTAACCATGACTGACTTCGTAGGAATAAAATTTCATTGGCATTGGACAACGATGGGATATGAAATAGTTAGCGGAATTTCCTATTATGGATTGGAAGGTTTTTTGATACCTTTGTCTATTGTTCTCACAGGGATACTTTATTTTTTACTTTCTTTATTACTTGTAAAAATTTGGTATGCTCCTGAAAAGAAAAGCCACGAACTTAACAAGAAAAGAAAAAATTAAGAAAAGCCACTAATTTCTAACGCTCTTACGGTTGGATTATTCCTGCGTGAGCTCTTCTGACTGAATCGCTCCGTGGGTTATTGAGTTTAACTTGTCGTAAAAGTCCATCAAAAGGCCGGCAGGAATGTTCATGACTACCTGCAAGTTTCCGTTTGAAAGCCACTCTTCGCTTTCTTTGTATTCTTGCAAAAATCCGTAAATCTGGCCAGTGTGCTGCGCAGGGATTATCAATTTCACTCTCTTTGTTTCTATTTTTATTGGAATCACTTCCTTGAGCTTGGAGATAAGTTCCTGCATTTGTTTTTCTGCTGGGCGTTTATCAAAATTAAAATGCACCTGGTCAATTGCTGACTTGATTCTTTCTTCTGTGTAAGGGCGACCGTTTTGGTCAGTTGCGTTTTTCAGAATAAGATTCATCACTTGTTTAATCTTTTTTTCCCTTTCTTCATCACGGTATTCTTGGGTTTTCTGGACTTCTCCTTGATGGATAATTTTTTTAGCAACCTCGTAAATGTCTGAAGTTCCGAACGCCTCTTGCAAATCTGACTGAGATGCGATTGTTCCTTTTTTCAAATCGTAAAAAATCTGCGGCGACTGCAAGGCAGAGGTGATGTCTCCCTGGTTGTTCTTGATTTTCAGAGCTTCGTCTAAGTCAACGTTAATTTCATAATGTTTTCCTTTGATTCTGATTCTTGCTTCTACATTTGTCATGAAGTGTGGAAAAGATGGGGGTTAATAAATTTTGTGTTAATGTGCTGGCGCAACTTCGAAGTTATGTTCTGCATATTTTATCAAACATCCCACTGTCTGCGGAAAGTCCCCAGTTGAATAAGGCATATGAAATTCTTCTTCTACATCTATGATTAAATCTATAGAAGCTAAGCTGTCTCCACAAATGCGGTCTAAATTTAGCCCGTCATAAATCTCTCTTGGCTCTACTCCAGCATATTTTGCAGTCATTTCAATAATTTTTTGTCTAACATTTCCTGAGGGCATTGGTACGTTTAGTGTGGATTATTAATAAATTTTGTTGTGATGCGAGTTAGAAAAGCTTAAAAACGTCTTCTCATATTGTTGAATGAGGAATTTATAAAATGGATATGCCATCAGAGATGCAGCATCAGGTAATGGGTTATGACAGAGCTGCGACCATGTTTTCGCCAGACGGGCATTTGCTGCAGGCAGAATATGCAGAGAAAACTGTGCGGCTGGGAAGTGCGAGCATTGGTTTGTTGTGCAAGGACGGAGTTGTGATTATCGCGGATAAAAGAGTTCGGGATAAACTCATTTCACCAGAGTCGGCACATAAGATTTTTGAAATTGATTCTCATATTTTGGCGACTGCTGCGGGAATTTTGGCAGATGCGCGAGTTTTAATTGACCAAGCCCAGGTATTGGCGCAGCAAAACAGAGTGACTTATGGTTCTCCTGCCGAGCCGATAACAATTATCCGAATGATTGCAGACAGGAAACAATTTTTCACGCAATACGGCGGAGCAAGACCTTACGGTGTTTCATTGATGCTCTGCGGAGTAAACAAGGGAAAATCCTACCTCTACGCTTCAGATGTTATCGGAAGCTTTTTTTCATATCGCGCAAATGCTATCGGAGAAAACGACGAAAAAATAAAAGAAGTTTTGAGAAAAGATTACAAAGAAGGCATGTCGATAGAAGAGGGCATAAAGTTCGGCCTGAAAGTTTTCAAAGATCTTTTGGGGAAGAATTTTGAGGTTAGTAGATTTGAAGTTGGTTACGTGAAATCAAGCGATGAAAAACTTGCAAGGCTGCAGGGTGAAGAGTTGAAGCGGTTTGTTAAGTAACTGATTTTAGATAGTTTTACAAATTAGATTTTTCATGACAAAATTTTATTATCTTGATACTTCAATCTGGCTTGACTTCTTCGAAAACCGAGATGAACCTAATTTTCCAAAAGGTGAGTGGGCTAAGAGATTAGTAGATTGGATAATCAAAGAAAGGGGGAAAATAATTTGTTCTGAAGTTATTAGAAATGAAATGATAGTTGTAGGATATTCAAAATATGAAATCGAAGATTGGTTTTTTCCGTTGAGGAGACATCTTGTGTTCATCTATTCTGACAAAAAACAATTTGGCAGGGCTAAGGATTTATCCAAGAAAAGAAAGATTCCCTTGTTTGATGCCTTGCATGCGATTATTGTGAGAGACCTTAAGGCAACCAGGGTAACAAGAGACAAACATTTTGATTCTCTCTTAGACATTGTTCGTTACAGAAAACCAGAAGAAATTATTTAAACTTCTCTTCGTATAAGAATTTGGGACAGGATTAAAGCCTGAATAAGTTATGCCAAATATCTCTACAGAAAAGAGCAGTATCAATTCTGTCCACCCTCTTCTGTCTAACTTTCCATCCAAACATTTTCTTATCTCCTCCGAAACAACTCTCT
>JAHISS010000062.1 GCA_018817905.1 Nanobdellota archaeon | reverse complement strand
AGAGAGTTGTTTCGGAGGAGATAAGAAAATGTTTGGATGGAAAGTTAGACAGAAGAGGGTGGACAGAATTGATACTGCTCTTTTCTGTAGAGATATTTGGCATAACTTATTCAGGCTTTAATCCTGTCCCAAATTCTTATAGAAAGAAAGGATTATAAACAAGATAGATTAATGTTAAGATATGCAAGAAAAGAGGTTTTATAGATGGATTTATAGGAATAAAACGGTCGTTATTGTTGTTTTTGTTTTGGTTATTGGCTTTGTTCTTATCAAACTTGTGAATCCTCCGGTTGTGACTCGAGATGAGGATTATTATGCTCAGATGTTTAACTTTTCTGTAATCAATGAGGACTTCTATTATGTTTGGCAGCCTTACTTTAATCAGATTTATTTGCCAGACTCTTCTGTTATTTATGGTGTTGAAGGAGAGTCTCGCTTTACGATAAACGGGCTTGGGTATCGAGGGTCTTTAATTGATAATAAAGAAGAAGAATTTAGGATTCTTACTATTGGCGGAAGTGTTACTGAATCTTTGTATTTAGACGATTTTGAGACATGGCCGTATTTGATAATGGATAAGTTGGGGATGACAGAAGACGGAAGGGAGGTTATTGTGATGAACGTTGGCCAGAGCAGGCATACTACGAGAGATTATATTTTTGAAATGAAACATTTAACGGAAAGTTATGATCCGAATCTTGTGATTTTTTTAATTGGGGCCAATGATATGATGCTGAAGATGAGCATACGAGAAGCGTGGAGGCCTTTTGACGAAGATTCTTATGACTATAACAGGACGTTTTATTACATTCCTGGAGAGGGTGAGCTTCTTCCTTGGAAATCTAACCTGAAAACAAGATGGCCTGTTGCTTTGGGAAAATCCTTGGTTGAAATGAGATTGGAAAGAAAAAATTCGGAAAGCATCATTTATCCGCCCGAGCTGGACATTGTGTTGTCGGATTATGAGAAGAATTTAAACCGGTTAATTGAAATTTCTAAAGAGAAGAATGTGAGTGTTCTATTTGTGACGCAGCCATATCTTTGGAAAAAGGGTATGAGTGAAGTTGAGGATTCTGCTTTGTGGATATCTACTGATTTTAATGGGCGCTTTTATTCGACAGAGTCCATGATAGAGTCCATGGATAAATTCAATTCTAAAATGTTGGATGTTTGTTCAGAAAATCCGGATGTTTATTGTTTAGATTTGGAGAAAGAAGTTGAGAAATCTTTAGGTTTTTTCTATGATGACTTGCATCTTAATGAAAGAGGTTCGGAATTTGTGGCTGAACAGATTGCTGGTTATATTGGGGAGAACTTTTTGGGATTTTGGTGAGGAAATTTCACTACCCTGGTGTTATAATTTTAATTTCTTAGAATAATTTATTCAGGTAAAGCAGGAGGTTGAGGTATAACGCCGCCCCCGCTGGATAATAAAAAGTAAATTCCAATACCGACTACTATCAGTAATAGGATTATTAATATCCATATCCAAGTTGAACCTCTTTTATTTTTTATTTTCATTTTAATCTGTTGGTATTTGTGGAGGCATAATAGCGTTGTTCACATTATCTTCACTTGTGCCTAAAATACATGATTCTGAAACTTTGATGATTGCGCCCATGCCCTCCATTCCAGGCTCAAAATCATCTTCTAACCTGAATGAATCCCACCGATTGTCATAAGGATTGTAAAAGTAAGTCTTTGTGATATCACAATTTCCTTTTAAGTTCACTAAGTCAACATCAATCATATCAGGAGTTATGCTAACAAAATTCCATCCTTCTTTTAAATTCCTTTGGTTTAATCTGAGGATTATTGCCTCATATTTTATTTTTCCGGCCTTTTCAGAATAAACCCAGTTAGCCTGACTCATAAATTGTTCATTGAAAGTAGGAACTTTTTTTTCAGTTCTAAGCTTTAATGTTGAATCTGCAAGTTCGTAGAAAGCAACTTCATAAACATTAGGCGTATCTGTGTAATCTACTTGAGCATATACTTTATGATCATTACTTATAACAAAAGCCTTACCAAAATTATCGTTATAGGGATTTCTATCATTAGGTGAATTGATGAATATATTATAATTGTAAGTTTCACCACCAATACCCATATTATTATGGACAACAACACAATCCATATCTGAATATCCCCAACTATCGCAATTTCCTGGCTGTTCTCCGTCGCTTGCTGTTGCTCCAGTAAATGCTTCTTCATCCCAATAAGTTTTGAAACTGTGTTCCTTGAAACCCGGAGGACCAACTGGTTGAAGTTCATCTTTTGTTAAAATCAATCTCTCCTTTGAAATAACATTAATATTGTTCATAATATCCTCACTTAGCTCTCCTTGGCAGTCAGCAGAACACCATGTTTCAAAGTATTCTCTTTCTGCTGCAGAACATATCCCATCTTCACATACATCCCTTTTTTTGGTATATTCTTCAAATTCTGGAGATTTTTCAGGGTAAGCTAGAAGATATTTATTATCCATATTAGAATAAAAATAGATAGCAGTAATATCTTTCTTTTTTATTTCGCTTGAAGCATCAATCTGATTATCAGATAATAATCCTGAGACTAGATTCCAACCTTCTGTAAGTTCCAACTCAACGTCATAGGCGATACTGGTTTCATCATCTTCATCTAGATAGATATTCATAAGATTTGCTGATTGAGCAGAAACTAAAATCGCAAATCCGATTAAAAAAATAAATGCAATTAGCAAAGTATATTTTGTCTTCATTAACATACAATAAATAATATTACTTAAAAAACTATCGCTCGCTCGGAATTTGGGACAGGATTAAAGCCTGAATAAGTTATGCCAAATATCTCTACAGAAAAGAGCAGTATCAATTCTGTCCACCCTCTTCTGTCTAACTTTCCATCCAAACATTTTCTTATCTCCTCCGAAACAACTCTCTGAGT
>JAHISS010000061.1 GCA_018817905.1 Nanobdellota archaeon | reverse complement strand
GCTGTTTTTTACAATTCTCCTAAAATATTATATGGAAAATGGGCTAAAAAAGAACTCAATTTGCAGGTGTTCGCTACAGGGTTTTTAGAATATTCTCTGAGAATCGCTTAAAACAAGCCAATTCCCGTTAGCAGATACTTTGTTTCGAAATCTTTAAATACGGGATTGACATGTAATAGTCATGCAGAAAATGAAAAAGAGGAATTTAATTTTCGTGGCGTTGTTGTCATTGGTCTTTGTTGCAAGTTTTGTTTCTGCCGAAAGCTTTGGAGATTTTTTTAAGGGTTGGACTGATGGGGCTGCAGAAGGCATTAAGTTTTTGTTAGGAAATGTTGATGTCAATGGAGCTGACCCAGGAGAGGTTTTATTCGCGAAGTTGTTAGTTTTTATTCTCTTGTTTGCATTAGTTAAAGTTGCTGTTGACAGAGTTCCGATGTTTCAAAATCAACCAAATATCGGCATCATTGTTTCTTTAGTTGTTTCTGTTCTTGCTGTGAGATTTATCACAACAGAGCAAATGATTAATTTTATTTGGCTGCCCTATGGGGTGATGGGTGTGCTTTTGTCAACTCTTTTGCCCTTTGTTATTGTTTTTTACTTTCTTGAAGGATTTGATAGTTCTTTGATTAGAAAACTTGGGTGGGTGCTTTATGGAGCTATTTTCTTTGGATTGGGTTACATGAGGTGGGAAGATTTGGAAACAGAACTTGAACTTCTCCCCAACCTTGGGTTGATTTATCTTTTTGCTGGTGCAGTTGCATTTTTGATTGTATTCTTTGACAAACAAATTCGTAATGCAATGTTTAGAAGTTCTATAAATAAAATAAAGGATCGTTCTAAGAGAGTTCAAGCTGCAAAACTTTCTGCTAAAATTGACGATTTGAGAGAAGATCTGGTAAGGACAAGTGATTCAAGTTTGAGAAATTCTGTTGAGTCAGAAATTCGGGACAAAGAGCGCGCGCTTAATGATTTATTGAAGAGTTAATTTTTAGTAAAAATTTAACGAGTTAGCTTAATCCCTTCGATACCCCACAACATTCTTCCCCTGATAAATCGGGACTTCGCTGGACTTTTGTTTTCTGAAACTTCCGCTCCTTACTACCATGAAAATTCCGATGACTGCGAGTGCGATTGAGACAGCGATTAGCGGCATCTCGCCGAACTGGCCGATTTCTGGAATTGCCTGCCTGATTGGTTTAACTGCCCAGGCCGCGACTCCAACAAGTCCTGCCACCGCGAGAATGTAACCAAGAATTTTTTTCATTTAATTTCCTCTTGCTGAAAAGAAGAATAGTTTATATATAAACTTTGCTTTTGTTGTTGATGGCAAACTATGACGTCATCGGAAACATTGCAGTGGTTAAATTTCTGCGTGGAGAGAAGTTGCGGGAGAAGAAGAAATTTGCTGAGCGATTTTTGCGGGAGAATAAGCAGGTTCGGACTGTGCTTGAGAAGAGCGACAAAATTTCCGGGCGGTTGAGGACAGCGGCGACGAAGTTTGTTGCAGGAGAGAAGACGAAGGAAGCTTTGTATCGGGAGAATGGCTGTTTGTTTAGGTTGAATGTTGATGCGTGCTATTTTTCTCCGAGGTTGTCGTCGGAAAGAAAGGAAGTTGCCGGGAAAGTTAAGAAAGGAGAAAATGTTTTGGTGATGTTTGGTGGTGTTGCTCCTTACGCGATTGTGATTGGGAAATTATCTAATGCGGGGAAGATTGTCAGCGTTGAGCTTGGACGAGAATGTTGTAAGTATGCGAAGGAAAATGTTAAGCGAAATAAGCTTGAAAACGTGGAGATTGTTCAGGGAGACGTGCGGAAGAAAGTTTGTGGAAAGTTTGATAGGATTGTTATGGCTCGGCCGAACTTGAAAGATTCTTTTTTAGATGTTGGTTTTAGAGCGATTAAGAAAAATGGTGTGATTCATTATTATGGTTTTTATCCTGAAGAGGAAAAGAGTGAGATGTTGGAGATGATTAAGGGAGAAGCTAAGAAGGCGCGGAAGAAGATTAGGATTTTGAAAGTTAAGAAGGCGGGGGAAATTGGCGTTAAGAAGTATAGGTTTAGGGTTGATATTCGGGTTACGTAGAAAAATCCACCAATGCTGGGGACGAGCATCTAATTTCTCCAGAAACTATTGGCGTTGAGTTTTGGGCTACATTAATGTGAAATTTGTATAAATGTTTTCCCTTGACTTCTCTTGATCTTCCAGGTGCTAGAACTGAAGTTTGGAATTTTCCGTATTGGGGTTCGTTGTGATATGTTACGTTCATTGCGAGATTTGCACCTTTTCGTTCTCCTGTTCTTTGGTATAATAAATTAATTAGTGCTGAAGGCATGTGGGCTACTGGAAAAGACATTGGAATTGAATCTCTAACTTGGGATTTTACGCAGGTATAAAATTCTTTTGTGAATGGAGTGTCTATTTGGAATTCTTCATTGTGGACTATTCCTTCTTCTCTTTGCGTGCAGCCCGAGAATTCTGTGGAAAATCTTAGTTTTCCTTCGGCGATTGTTTTGTCTGAGCAATGTCCTGAGACTGATAAGTCTAATCCTTGAGGCGTTGGCCTATAGCTTATTACTTCCCAGCGCAGTTCTTCTGAAGGATAAAGAGGGTTTTTGAATTTAATTTCTTGGCCAGATAGAATGATTGGTCTACCATTAAGTATTTCCATTGCTCTTATTAGCTCTGTTCCATATTGTTCTGCATATGCAAGAGTATGTGTTCCGAGGGCAGGAGTATCTTCGAATCCGAGTTCTCTTGCTACTTCAATATTTGTATGTGCTGGATTTGTGTCTCCGGTTATCATTCCAAAAAGATCGTTGTCTTCAAGTGTTGTTCGCGTTAATCTTCTTTGGGCTGCATATTGATTGAATTGTGTTTCGAAGAAACTATCGTTAGGGGTGGTTGACAAATCTAGAAACGTTTTCATTGCTTTTCCTATTCCTTCTAATTCAGATGTTGTCATTTTTATCAGAACAGTTTTCGTTATCTCCTACGGCTATTCGATAAAGCAAGTTGCAAGTACTTTCTCTAAAGCCCATTGACTCCCATCTTTCTGCTCTTGGAAGCCCCTCTGGAATCTCACCTGTCATGCTAACCCGATAACATTCATGCTTTTAAATTTTGTTGTAATGTAACTATGGAGTATACGAAAATTAGTTCGCCTGTCTAAATAGCCAAATTAATAATCGCTACGCTCACAAGATTTATTTGATAATGATTATTCGGAAAAGGTTTGGTTGTGGGTGGGTAATCTTGCAATTTTATGTTGTAACAAAAACGAATTAATAACTGTATACCGCAGTAACAAACAGACCGAGTTATAGACCAAGACACTAACCGCAAAACTTGGTGTCCTATTTCCACAATTCATTCTGCGGGGCGAAATGATGAAGATGATTAAGGATGAGGATTCAAAAACGCATCGCAAGATGGAGGTTTTGAGTTGATGTGCTGATTATCACTTTCTCTCGGTCGATTTTCTCCGTAGAGGATTTCACTAAAAATAATATTTCTGGCATTTTCAGGAATATCCAAATGAGAACCATCAACATCATAGTGTTTTATAACTGCGCTCTTATCATCTAAATCTTTCTCGTTATATCTTCCCACTCTTCCAAAAACATAGAACTGTCTTCCACAGATATCAATAACTTCTTCCACACTTCCGTGAACTGTTCCTAAATCAACTCCATCGATTAAAAATACCTTGTACATTTTAATGCCCTCGTCTTCGCACAGTTTAGTAAGACTTCTTGCATCAACTTCTCCCAAACTAAATCCTCCAATAGAAACTCTTTGTCTAAATTTATGAGCTTTTCTTATCAAGGGCATGTGGGCTGCAGGATTTCCGGAAGTAGCGCAGGAAACAACGCCCAGCTCGTTAAGACCTTTCGCAATTTTTTTCATCCGATACCCTGAGCAAGGCTGTAAACCTTCAAATAACGCCACATATTGTTTTGTTTCTACATCTCTAAGAGCAGTCTTCATCTCTTTAAAAGGTATGAATGAAGAGGTGCACGCAATATTTCCGGCGCCAGCGAATGCCAAAATTCCCACCAAGCCGAGACTTGCAAGTCTATTCCCCATTTGGGTAGAACCTATCTATTTCTCTAGAATTTAGCTTCCAACTTTCTCTTTGCTGTGCGTCAATAACTGCCGGTCCAAATAATTTCAAAAGCAGTTCGTCTTTAAGCGATTCCTTAAATCCACCAAAAAGAACTTTTTCCGCATCATTCTGCTCTTTGAGCATTGCAGCAAAATCTGCTTTTGTGTATGCCCGCCGCGTCATTGCAAGATAATTTGCTTCATCGCTGGTTAAATTGGCTTCTACAACTCTTCTAAAATGTTTTACTTTCTGTTCTCCCCAAATCACATATGCTTCCTTGGCCGCGGGATTAGCCAGATTCAAATCAGTTTCCTTTGCCATCGCAGCGTGAATTCCCACAAGTCGTTCACTTAATTCGATAATATCTGTATTAGAAACCTCTTCACCCGTTCTCTGAAGGGCAACGTCTAAACAAGCCCCATACAACGCGACATATCCTTCGGCAACTTTTGCTCTTCCTACTTCTTCACCGCCGTAGTAATTGATGTTCTTTCTCATTTCACAAGAATGAGGGGAAAAATCTCGGACATATTCGGAGATAAAAGTTTCAAGGTAAGAGGATGCCGCATTTCTTATTTCGCCCCTTCTCTGGTCTAAGTTTAACGTGAGCGGCGGTCTGGAAGTCACATTCAATTGGCTGGGTCTACAAAAAATACAACTCGTGCTGACAGCAACGGCTGCCATAACAACAATTCCAGCTAATCCCTTTTTGAATTTCATCTAAACTTTTGTCAAATTATTTTTTTTCAACATATGAAAACAATTTTGCAGTCTTACGAAATTTCCAAGACCAAGAGCGTGCGAATCTCTCAAGGAAAGTGGAATCTGAACTGTCATAGCAAACCCCAGAACAACTCTTTTATAGACATAAAATCTTTTTGACATGCTGATTAATAAATTATTATGTTTGTTAAAATATACTTTGGAATAGTTGTAAGTGTTTAGCTTCTTAACGTCTGCTTCATCATATTCTGAGGATTCAATCTCCTAAGTTTCCACGTTTGTAATAAAGAAAGTAAAACTTCCATTGTGTGCGTTCCCTTTTCATTTCTCAGTGTGCCTGTAATCTTTCG
>JAHISS010000060.1 GCA_018817905.1 Nanobdellota archaeon | reverse complement strand
GTTATTGTCCTAAATGCTATGAGAAAATGGAATTTGTTTTCTATTCAAGGAAGGATGTTCCTCCTGATAAGAATAAGATTGTTAATTGGTTAGAAAACCAACAGAGGTCTTAGCGGAGCTGCCCGAAGGGCATTAACTTGTATCGCAGCAAGCTGCGGGGTAAACCCCAAGAAGGAATTTAACATCGAAAATTGCGCGAAATTGAACTCACAGAGTGGACGAGCGCGTTACGTGTCACTAAATTCCAACAAATAAAGACACGTGACCGCGAGTAAAAAAAATAAATTTGAAAAGTCTATGTGGAGATACTGCTCTTCTTCGTGAAGCTCCCACCCCAATGGTTTACCCTTCGAGCAAATCTGCCTTCGACAAAGCGGGGCATCTGACCCAGCCGCCCATTACACAAAATCGACCAGCTTAAGCAGGTTTACCTGCCTTTCTTGATTCTTAATATAATTTCTAATTATATCTGCGTTAATACCTCCTCCAACTGTTCAAGCATAACTGTCATCATTCCAGAATTCTCCATGATACAATTTCCTCCTTATTTCTAAATGCAGGATAAGATTCCAAACGACGCTGTTGTTGGCACAGAATACACTGTTGTCATCGCATTCAAAGAAATCAACACAGACCTGGTAAGTGGCGGAGTTACAATGGGAATTGCAATGGACACCACTCTACCTTTCGTAGTCGTGGCAGAACCAGAACAACCTGCAAGCTCCCCGCCAGGAAATTACACAACATTACTCATTTCGCTGCTTGTGATAGTCATTCTCGTAGTCGTTATTGTTCTTGTGATTAGAAAAAGAAAACAAAACACCTTCCCAACTGTTGCTAAAAAATAAACTACCAAATCACAGCAAGCTGCAATCTTCTAAAATCCCAAGGCAGTCATCAATAACTCATATCCAAATCGACTCTGGTTTGTATGATAATCTTAAGGCGAAGTGGCAACATTTGCCCAGTAGCAAGCTGTGGGGATTTCTTTCCGATTAAATTCATTCAGCAAGAGGTTTTCTTTTCCTTAACAAATCGGCTAAATCACTCATCCAGCCATCCACTCTCCTAATTGCAAGTTTTGCTTCTCCATCTGCCTGCCTTTTTTCTTTCGCAACCCTCATTCTTCCAAGTCTTGCCAAAACCTTTTTCTCATGTCTCCCTTGTTCCTTTATACTTGCAGCTGCATAAACTCTTCTACCTTCATCCTCACTATAATGAACCTGCACTACTAAATCACGGACAATTTTTCTATTTTTATCTGGGGAAGCAATTGTTACGCCTTGCAATAACATACGTCGCCGTTGTTCTCCAGAAGCTTTGTCCAACAAACCACCGAGCCCATAATCTCCAAGAATAAATTCATTCGCGTTTCTTCCGATTAGTTCCTTCTCAGGATAACCAATCCGTTTCAATGCTCTTTCAGAAACACCAATAATCACACCGCGATAATCCACCGCAACTCCAAAACGTCCTGGCTCTGAATAAACACTATCTCTAGCAACTCCGATTGCCCGCTCCAACCTTAACTTCGACAATGCTTTTTTTTGCATTGCATTCAAATTTCTCTGCTGGCCAAGCGCAGCTCTAAAATCTCCAATCTGTTCCTTATATTTTTCCAGCCTTGCTTCTAAACCAGCATATTTTCCAAGCTCAGCTTCCAAATGTCTAATTTGTCTATCGCCCTCATTCACTCCCCTAACCAATTCTGCATTTTCTTCGCCACTTCTTCGCAAATTATTTTTCAAAGCCGCAACTTTTTCCCGATAACTATCTCGCCCACCAACCACACCTAAATACGTTTCATGTTGCTGCAAGAAAGAATCAGGAATTACCTTCATAACTCTCATTAACTTCGGATAGTGCTTCCCCAAATAAACCAAACTCCTCTGCATCGGTTTAATCAAAAATTCATCCCAGTTCATGCTAAAACAATATTTTCAAAGAATATTAAACTTTCTATTTTCTAGATTAGCAATAAACAAATTACCCAGCACCACAAATCCAACTAACCGAAGCATTATCAAAAATTCAACCAACATTATGTTCCCGATTGATTTTATTATTAACCATTGGGGGCGAACAATTACGCGTCACTAATTTAAATCAACAAAGGCGCGTGATTGCGAGCAGAACGTATTACGCATGAGTATTTGCAATCAATAACGTGCGTGGTCGTGAGTAGAGCATGTTGCGTGTGGAGTATTGTGCTATGATTAAATGCCATACATGGCTGCGAGAAGTGGCTGCAATTTAAGCTATTTTTTTAAAGATTATGTATCAATTAAAAAACAATCAGCATCAGCAGCACATACCATACCCACGGTTAAGAGTTTTGTGATAATCTTGTGGGGCGAGCCGAGTTAGTTTAGCAAAAAGAAAACAAACAAGAACTGGCTCGGGGAGTTGGGCGGCATTTATCCAATCAGATTTCGTTATCGCCAAAGATTATTTCCCTTGCCTGTGCCATGCTCTCAAGCTCGGCCTAACTTTCATATTCGGAGACCTAGAACGCAAGCCGCGCGATTTCTTAGCAGCAGAAGTCAACCCTCGCTCAGCTCTTTTTTTATTTCCTTTTTTAGTTATCCACTTAGTCGTTCTATCTGTCTTTATTTCTTGTTTAGAAGTATCGACCATGATTACCTCATAAAAATAATGTTTTCCATCTTTTCCAATGTTATAAGAATTCAAAACTTCTAAACTTGGATATCTCCTAGCCGCGCGAATCTCAGCAACCCATTTATAATTCATCTTCAATGTCTTTCTAATCGTCTGCTTTCTTGTCTTTCTTCCTTTAACTCCAGCCCGCTCTCTTTTTCTCCCACCGCGGTTTACTCTAACACGAAAAACAACAAAACCTTTCTTCGCCTTATACCCCAACGCCCGCGCCCTGTCCAACCGAAGAGGTTTTTCAACTTTCTCAATCGCATTTCCAGCTCGCCATTTCACCATGCGCGACTGCAAAACTTTCTTATCAGGTTTTTTCCACGCCTCTCGCAGGTGATGATAAAGTCCTTTCATTCTAAAAACCTCCACTCATTTCGGATGAATGAAAATCTTTCGTTCGTTTCATTAAACGGACGAATGAAAATCTTTGATTTGCTTTTGTCATGTTTACAATTTCTGCAACAATTATCCGCAGACAATTTTACAAAGAGAAATCGTGTTTTTAAGTCTTTCCAATAACCGTATTTACTTAGCTTTCTGAAGTGATTTTTTTATTAATCTCATTTTTGCAACAATAAGCAATCGCTGGAAGCAGGAAACACAGGAAGAAAACTCCACGGCGATTGTAGTACCTGGATGACTCCTTCCCGCCCTAAAGGGTCGCCGCTTCGCGGATTTCGCTTCGCGAAACGAGGTATCGCCCCGGTAGGAAAGTTGGGGATTCAGTTTTCTTTTTCGTTATTTATGGCGCACTAACGAACGAAGTGAGCTATAGATTAAGACGCCAGCCGCAAAAATTGGCGTCCTATTCGCGCAGCAAAACCAAGCACTGCATGCCCTCAACCTAAAAGAAAGAGGCCTCCAAACGACTTTTTGTGGGTGGGGGGATGCAAAAATGCGATTCCGACGCTGGCTTCAGAAAGCTAAACTATTTCCAATAACACAATAAAAATTATAAACCTCTAAAAGTTCAAAAATCAAATGCAGAGACAACTACGATGGGAAGTTCATTCCCAAGACCACCCAGAAACACATGAATATAATATTTTAATTATCAACGAAGATAGAAAAATAGAAACAATTTTACAAAGGGCAAGTGAACAATTAATGCCCGCAGACGATTTTCAAACTCTAACGCGCGGCCATGTTCTTGGAACAAGACTGAAATATCAGTTAGTAAAAATCTTGGCGTATGGAACCTCTCCACACCAAGTTGATTGGAAAAAAATATATCGCGGCAAAGTTGTTAGAGACAGAGAACTAAGGAACCGAAAAAACATTGATGGTTTACCAAACTATGTAGATCAAGCAATCGCAAGAAACCAATTCAGTTAATCTTTAATTCCCATTTGAATTCAACTCCAAACAAAGGAGGATTAAAGACTTCCGTCTAGGAAATCTTTTTATATCCCGAATTTCTATTCCCAGTATGACAAAAAAATTTTACATCACAACAGCAATCGACTACGTGAACGCAGAGCCGCACATCGGCCACGCATACCAAAAGATAGTCGCAGACACATTAGCGCGCTGGCATCGCTTGTTGGATGAAGATGTTTTTTTCGTAACAGGAACAGACGAGCACGGTAAAAAAGTTCAGCGAGCTGCAGAAAACACTGGAAAATCTCCAAAGGAATTCGTCGACGACGTTTCAAAAAAATTCAAAGACGCATGGACTGCATTAAACATCAATCCAGACAGATTCATTCGCACAACTGACGAAGATCACAAAAAAGTAGTCCAAGAGTTCATAAAAAAATGCGACAAAACAGGAGACATTTACAAAGGAGAATACAAAGGACTTTACTGCACTGACTGCGAAGCTTATTTTACAGAAAAAGACGCTCCAAATTTCCAATGCCCAACGCACAAACGCCCGTTAGAAAACCTAAAAGAAGAAACCTATTTCTTCAAACTAAGCAAATACCAAAAATTCCTCCTCGACTTGTACAAAAAAAATCCAAAATTCATCCTGCCAAAAGAAAGAAGAAACGAAGTCATCAACAGAATTAAAGAAGGACTAAAGGACTTAAGCATAACAAGAACCTCGTTCAAATGGGGAATTCCTTTCCCGCTCGATAACAAACACATAACTTATGTCTGGTTCGAGGCATTGATAAATTACTACACCGCGACACGAGAAAAAGGAAAAGAAAAATTCTGGCCCGCCGACGTCCATATTCTTGGAAAAGACAACACCTGGTTTCATTGCGTTTACTGGCCTGCAATGCTAAAATCTGCAGGAATCAAATTACCAAAAACAATTTTCAATCACGGCTTCCTAACTTTTAACGGAGAAAAAATCTCAAAATCTTTAGGCAATGCAATCTCCCCAAAAACCCTTGCAGAAAAATACAGCGCAGATACAATAAGATATTTTGCCCTAAGGCAATTTCCATTTGCTTCCGGAGAAGACGGCGACTTTTCAGAAAAAGCCCTCATCGACAGACACAACAACGAACTCGCCAACAAACTCGGCAACCTTATCTCCCGCGTCTCAACTTTAACGGAGAAGTATGGCTTAGAAAAAACAACAATCAAGAAACTAAAAATTTTTCCTACAAAAAGAAAAGTTGAAAAACACTTAGAAAATTTTGAAATCGACAAAGCGCTAAATGAAATATTTGCATTCATAGACAAATGCAACGAGTTCGTCCAAAAACAAAAGCCCTGGGAAACCAAAGACAAAAAGGTCCTCTACGAATTAGCAAACGCAATCAAAGATTTCACAATTCTCCTTTCGCCATTTATCCCAGGAACCTGCGAAAAAATTGCAAAGACATTCAACTTCAAAATTGACATAAAAGAATTAAACAATCCTATAAAAGTAAGCAAAATTAAGAAAAGCGATATTTTGTTTAAGAAAATTTAGAATTTTTGAGCTAAGACAGAATAATAAAACCGCTCGTCTTTAGGAACTTCAAACAATGTTCCTGCATTTGCAGCGCGCGGATCCCCAGTCGGATCTCGAAGAGAATATTGATTAAGACTCCATTCTTTACAATCAGGTATAGCTGAAAACTGGATATCAATTGGTCTTGCTCCATTAAACTTGACTTGCCAGCCCTTAGATTTGTAAAAACCAAATCTCTCAAGATGGGTTCTGCCCTCAATCCTTTCAGTTTCCGTACCTCCGCGAAATTCTTCATCAAGCAGCCAAAATGGTCCACTCCCAGACCCTACAAGACTACCGCTACCCATCCCACAAATAAACTCCCTATAACTTAAAGTCAAACCAGCTGCAAACCTATCAAAAAATTCCTTAACAGTTCTAGTAAAAGCAACAAAATCCTTCTCATCTGGCTTGCACCTCGGACGCAAACCAACAACAGCCAAATCAATATCTTTCGCAACCTCTGGCTCAAGAAAACGCAAAATCCCACCAACACCTGCAATCAAATAAGGAACATGTCTCTCAGTTTCCATAAAACGACTAACATCCCCGACTATTTCGCGCACAGCAACGCCCTCATTATTATTCAACCTTTCATAAAACACATCTGCGGGCTGTTCAAGTCTAGCAGTATCTATCGAAAAAATTGGTTGCCCCATAAATTCTCTGGAAAAACTACCTTATTAAACATTTCTATAATTCCAGTATCTCCGCACAAGTTGAAATATAATCTGGACGTTTTGCAGTAAATTTCCCAAATCGCGCATAGAAAAAAATTCAGCATCGGAAACAGTGCGCGATTTGGACCAATGGGCTGGTGGGTAGGAGCAGAAAAACAAACTCTCAGTTTTTATTCTCGTGTGGAGATACTGATTAAAAACAAAAATATTTAAAACACCGCCAAAACCCCGACAACCACCGCCAACGCCAAAGCATACAAAGCAAACCACTTTAGATTTTTTCTGTTCGTCAGCAAATAACCATACAATAAATGAATTGTTCCCAATCCAACGACAAAACTAACCAGCGTCGCCCAAATCAATTCCGACGGAAGCGTCTTGCTCCCAATCGCCAAGATATTAGCTCCAAAAATAATTGGAATCGACATTAAAAAAGAAAACTTCAACGCGTGCTTTTCATCCAACCCTAAAAGCAAACCACTTCCAAGAGTTGCTCCGCTCCGTGAAATCCCAGGAAAAAGTGAAAATATCTGCGCAGCTCCGACAAGCAAAGCTTTAGCAAAACCAAACTTCTTCCAATTAACAAAACCAAACCTCTCTTCCCTACCTGCAACCTCACCACCCCTCAACACCGAACGAGATTTTTGCATTATTTTAAGGCGGGCGGGCGGGACACCCTTGCCCCTACCTGAAACAGACACAACCAACAAAAAAACTCCAGTAATCGCAAAACCCAAGGCAACAATTCCCAAACTTGAAAACGCCACTTCAAAAACATTTTTCAAAAAGAACCCAACAACAGCTGCAGGAATCGTCGCAGCCAAAACTAAAATTCCCAACCTTCCGTTTTCAGTTCCAAACCTCCCCCCAACCAAATCCCGAACAATGTCAACTATATCTTTCCCAAAATAAACAAACACCGCCATCAACGTCCCAAAATGCAGCGCAACGTCAAACATCAAACCACCGCGATAATTCAAAATCCGCTCAAACAAAACCAAATGTCCAGACGACGAAACCGGCAGCCATTCAGTTATTCCCTGCACTATCGCAATAATTATCGATACCAGCAATTCATTCATGAAAATCAGACAAAGAAAGAGTTAATAAATCTAATTGCGTGAAATTGAACTCACAGAATGGGGCGAGCCGAGACAGTTTAGTAAAAAACAACAAAACAGGAACTGCCTCGGGGAATTGGGCGAACACAAAAACACTTCGTGAAAAATTCTATACGGAGATACTGACGAAAGATATTTGATTACCCAAAAAGTTCTACCAAATCCAACCTCGCGGGTTTACAAGTTACCCAACCCTCCCCAATCAACCAAACAGTTATCACAAATCCAACCAGCATTATGCTCCTGATTGATTTTATTATTTAATGGGGGCTGGCTATAATTTAAACTATTTTTTCAAAGATTGTATACTATTAGTTAATCGTTTCATCCCCACACTAAAACAAGAAAAAAAACAGAAAAAAAGAAAAAATTATACGTAGTTAAATGCAAGCGGGCATTCTTCAGCTTGTGGTTCCTCATCGCTTTCTTCGACTTCTTCAAGTTCAGCTTCTTCATCTGCGAGTTCTTTCAAAAGAAAGTGTAGGCAATGTTGACAAAGGTACTGGCTAGCTAGTTTTCTGAATTCTTCACTTCCTGAAACAACTCTTGATGACTGCTCTTGTTCCTGCAAAACAGACCAAAGGTCAAAAACCCTTTCGCAGGACTTGCATTTTACCGGCAGCATACACACCTCTTGTTCCATGACTAATACAAAACTTGACCTCGCCACATAGATCCGACTAATTCTGTCACTCAAACAGTTTTGACAGTTGGCTCCTTTATTAAGAATTTGGAGGTTTATCCTCCAAAATTGCTCTGACTTCTTTAGAAAAATTTGAAAAAACCTTCTCTC
>JAHISS010000059.1 GCA_018817905.1 Nanobdellota archaeon | reverse complement strand
GTTATTGTCCTAAATGCTATGAGAAAATGGAATTTGTTTTCTATTCAAGGAAGGATGTTCCTCCTGATAAGAATAAGATTGTTAATTGGTTAGAAAACCAACAGAGGTCTTAGCGGAGCTGCCCGAAGGGCATTAACTTGTTGTATACAAAATCTGCTAAGAAGATGGAGTTTCCCGAAGGGCATTAACTTGTTCTAAAAAACGACAAATTTAAAAGCAGCGAATTCTTGGAGAGTATATGCTATTTGATAGAAATAAGAAACAAAAAAAATGTGAAGATTGCGGGGCAAAGACAGAGGAGAAACATAGTTTTTGTCCGCATTGCGGAAATAGTTTTTTGGATTTGGAAAAGGATAGGGAAAATTACGGACTTTTGGGGAGGAATGATTTTGAGGAAATAGAGGAGGACTTGGCGCAAGTTCAGGGTTTTGGAGTTATGGATAAATTGATGAGTTCAATGTTTAACAGTTTGATGAAAAATTTTGATAAGCAACTTAAAAGTCAGTTTGAAGAATCAGAAGAGGAATTTGGCGTGCCAGAGGTTCGGACTTTTCCTAACGGTGTCAGCATAAAAATTTCTGGGCCGTTGCAAGGGCAGCCGAGGAAAAAAAAGCAGCAGAAACCTGAAGCCAAGCGCGTTCTCGGGGAAGAGCAGTTGAAGAAAATGAGTTCTTTGCCCAGGACAAAAGCAAAGGCAGGCGTGAAAAGATTCGGTGATAAAATTGTTTACGAACTTTCAACATCGGGTGTTAGTTCTGTTGAAGATATTTTTGTTTCAAAGTTAGAAAGCGGCTATGAGATAAAAGCGATCGGGGAAAAGAAAATTTATGTAAATTCTGTGCCGATTAATTTGCCGTTGAGGAAATGTTCTCTTCTGAAGAATAAAGTTTCTCTTGAGTTTTGGTGAGGTTTTTTGGAGATGGGGCTGATGGGATAAAATGATCCCGTCGTTACGTAGTGGCGGTGTGCGAAACCTAAGAAACTTTAAGGTCTAAATTGAGAATTATTTGTAGTTGGATTGTTTTCTTGTTGTTTGGTATTTGGAGTTTGCCCCACATTCATAAAGAATCGACTAGCGGATAATGGAAAATGGGGCCTTTTTTCATAGATGATAACGTCGAGTCCTGGTTGGTTATCAAAATTTCCTGCCATTATCATCCTGTTGGTTATGTGTGGGTCTTGGCGGTACATTGTGGTTCCAGGTATTGACGAAGGAGGATTGGTTGAGTAATAAACGCCGTTCTCGTCTTTTCTTATTCCGCGTCCATCAAAGTAGGATATGCTCTCTGTGTTTCTCCAGAATGGACTGTTGAAGACAAGCGCGTCTTTAACGCCATCTCCGTTTACATCTCCGATTGTTTCTGGAGTAACTCTATATGCTCTGTTTAATGATGTTCCTACCAATGCAAACCCTACACAGACTCCTGCGACGAGACCGACTGTTGCAATTTTACGTCTATTCATAGTTTCTCGGTAAAAAGAAGGTATTTAATCTTTTCTTGTTCTGGGATTTGAAGCCTAAACTTTTTAGAAAAAAGTTTGGGCGCATTAAAAAGCAAAAACTTTTAGAAAAAGTTTTCCGCTGGCTTTCAAAACTACAATAGCTTCGCAAATCTTGGTTTTCGTAAGCGAAACTTCGTTTCTCATTCGTCTGCCTGCGCAGTCAAACGAGGGATCCGAAATACAACTTCTTTAGAAAAAGAGTTCTATGAGTTAAGAAACTACAATAGTTCGACTTCGTCGCCAGTTTTCCGCAGGAACAAATAGTAATGATTTTGGGATTTTTCGAATCCCAATATGATCCTGCTGGGATTTGAACCCAGGGCCTCCGCCTTATCAGAGCGGCGCTCTAACCATGCTGAGCTACAGGATCTTTTGTATTATGGAAAAAGACAATGCTTTTATAAAAGTTAGCATTTATGGTTTGTAGTGCGCCGTTAGTCTATCGGTTATGATTCTAGCTTCCCAAGCTGGCGGGCCGGGTTCGATTCCCGGACGGCGCATTTCGCTAACCCGGTCGCTTCGCTTCGATCGCCCAAGTGTGGTTGATTTGCGGTTTCGACGAGCGAGTTCACGTTTGGGCGGGAAGAGAAAAAAGATGGCGGCGGAGTGAGGTCGCGAGCACCGGACGGCGCATATTGGGATGAGAACTCGAAAGTAGGCGTATTATCACAGAAAAACTTAAATAAAGCATTTTGTTAATTTTATTTTAATGGGGATAAGCAGAACTGTTCGTTGTTTTGATAAAGCATATCAAATTTTTCGTGCGCAGAATCCGGATTCTGAAGAAATAAGAAAGTACCATGCAGAGTTTCTTCGTCAAACTAACGGTGCTACCATTAGGCCTTCAGACAAAGTTATTGAAGAGCACGCTACGCACATCCAAGAACTCACGAGGACAGATGAGGAGCCAGAGGGCAATTGTTAGGAGATAAGTAGTTTTAAAAATGTTGAAATCTTTTTTCCCAGATGAAAGTCCCAAAGTATAGCCCTCGAGGTAAAAATGCAAATTCTTTTATCAGATTTTGGAATTTTTTGAAAGAGGACAGCTGGCAGTCGTGGGTTGTTTCTTTGGTTTTGTTAATTGTGTTGATTAGGTTTATTTTTTTCCCAACGCTTGCCTTTGTTACAGGGAGTTCGCTGCCGTTGGTTGTTATTGAATCGTGTTCGTTGTATCATGAATCTGGTTTTAACGACTGGTGGGATGAGCACGGAAGTTGGTATGAGTCGAGAGGAATTGATAAAGCCGAGTTTCAGGAATTTTCTTACAAAAACGGTTTGAACAAAGGAGATATAATTTTTGTTTGGGGGCGTTCTGGTTATGAAGTTGGGGAGATTATAATTTTTGAGCCAAATCCAGAATCAACTGCAAAACATCCGATAATTCACCGCATAGTTGAAGAGAATCCTTACGAAACAAAAGGCGACCACAACGCAAAGCAATTAATTATGGACAATAACGTCGAGAAAATTGACGAGACAAATATCCCAGAGGAAAAAATTATTGGGAAGTCAGTGTTTAAGGTTCCTTTCTTGGGCTGGGTAAAGCTGGTGTTTTTTGAGATATTTGATTGGTTTAAGCTTAAGTTTTTAGATATGCCTTTGCAAAAGCCGTTAGGTTTCTGTGATTAGTTACTCAGACATGGGCTTTGCGTATAAATTCAAGTTAACCAATTAATCCTTTTGAATCATAACGTAAGCTTTTCTTCCGATATATTTTTTTGGAACATCCAATTTGGCACTTGTTCCAAACTTTGTTATAACCTTTTCAAAAAGAAGTTCGAT
>JAHISS010000058.1 GCA_018817905.1 Nanobdellota archaeon | reverse complement strand
TTTTCCACGTCACTGCCATCACAATAATATTCAATTAAAGTATCGCTATCGGCACAATAGTCTGGATATAAACTTGGATTCATTGAACCTTCTAAATGTCTTGAAACATATCCCTCCTCAGTAGGATTCCTTCCCCCATCACTATCATCACAAATAGCATCTGCAAATTCTTTTTGAAAAGGTTTAGAAAAAGAACTTACCCCTTTCTTAATTATTGGAGAGAACAAAGTATCAACAGCAGAATAATAAAAGATTCCGACAACTAAAATAACTAAAACAATAATTGCTATCGCGACAGCCAACCATTCTTTTTTCACACTCATCTAACTCTCTTACTCGTCTCATCTTTATAGTTCTTTTGACGCAATCAAACTTTCACAACTTCCAAATCCAAAACCTTCCTCAATTCCCCAATAAACTCTTCTTCTTTTTCCTTAGAAATCAAACAGCCCGCAGCATTTGGATGTCCGCCAACCTCGCCGCCAATCGGCACAACTACCCTGTGCAACAACTCGCGCAGATTCCGCCCTTTCCTCCCCGCCAAACGCGCAGAAACTTTTATTTTGTCTTTGTTGTAAGCCAGCGCAACAATCACCAAACCTTCTTCGTAAAGCGGCGAATGCGAAATCATCGAAGCAACTGTCCCGATAATTGTGTCCTTTATTTTGTCCCGCGCATTGATAATCATATAATTCTTCCCCTCAAGTTTATTGGTCTCAGAAATATATTTCAAGGCAGAAACAAGACTCTGACGATAATTTATGTAAATCTTCTCTGCTTCTTTCCTAAAAATTTTATTACCCAAACAAAAGCCTAACGCAACCTCCGAGTAATCCATCCTCGAACAAGCATTGATCAACGCAGACAACTCACGCGCATCTTCTAACTTGTTAAAAAACTTAACCAAAAACAAATTCCCCACCAAATTCTCCTGGTTCCCTCCGCGGCTTCTCAAAGCTATCGCTGTAATCAACTTTTTCATTTCCTCCTCACTCAGCTCATACAACGCCTTGTATCTTCCCTTATCACTCGCTAAATCTGCATCTCTCAAAAGTTCTATCACGCCAGCTCGGCTTCCAGAAATTCCGGGAATGTAAGGATTTGAAGAATACTCCAACGCCTTGTCCAACGGCCGAGTCGAAGGATAAACCAACACGCCCTTTTTAACAATTGTCTCTGCGTCGCGCAAAATCTCTCCAAAAATTTTCCCGATATTTCGCTCATACAAATCCCCAACCATTCCAAGAACAGCCAAATTAGCAAGGTCTTTATTTTCCAAACTCATCTTCTTAGCAAACAAATAACAAATCGCAGCCCCAGAAACAACTTCACAATCTTCTAAAACCGGATTCACCATAAAAACATTTTCCGGAATTTTATCCTTCCATTCTTCAGACAATTCATGATGGTCAAAAACAAAAACCTCTGTTTTTTTATCTTTCAAATATTCCAAACTTCCAGAAGCCAAGTCCAAAAAAACCAAAACATTCTCCTCAGACAATCCCTTAATAAATTCTTTATCCAATCCCTTAACAATCTCTAAAGAAAACTGCTTTCCTGCGCGTTTCAAAGCCCGCGAAAAAATCGCCGCCGAAGTTATGCCGTCGGTATCAAAATGGCTCACAACTTTTATCGGCTTGCCAGCGCCCAGCTCGTTAATTCTCTCAACTGCTAATTTAATTTTTTCTAACAAGTTAACAATTTCCTCTTTTGATTACTTCGCTTTCTTATCTATCTTGTACAAATCCCACTGCTTCTTCGTCAACGCCCTCTTTGCAGGATAATCGTGTTTGTTCTTAGAAATATGGCCCTTCAACTTTTCAATGTCCCTATCAACAACATCTTTACTAGTTTCATACTCCACACCTTTTTCCTTCAATATCTCTGTAATCTTTTTCCCAAAAATTCTTGCTTTCGGAATACCATACTTATCTCTCAAAATCAAACCAATCTTAGCAGGGCTTTCTCCTCTTTTAGCCAACTCAACAACAACTTTCTCCAGCTCTGCCGGTTTCATCTTTATCCAGCTCGGCTTCGCGCCCTTCTCGCTTTCTTCTTTCTTTTCTCCACTCATCTCCCTATCTTGAAATGAAGCCTTAAAAAGTTTTGCCTTAAGTAAGTTTGAAGTATACGAAAATTGTCTTGCTCGTCTAATCTGCAAGAATGCAGCTGAACAATCCAAATATCGAAGTTCACTACGCTCACAAAATTAATACGATAATGATTAAACAGAAAAAGCTATGGGGGAATAATCTTGCTATTTTTTGAGTTGTAACAAAACTAATTAATCAGTGTGCTACATTGAAGCAGATAACTGAGTTCACGTAATAAAACACAAACTATTAAGTCCAGTTCATAACCCAACACCAGAATAATGCTTTGGATTCGTGAGATAATGATTTGTATTCACGAAATAGGCGAGCAAGTTGGCGAGCAAATCTTAAGAGAACTTTACAGAATAGACCAAACGCGCTAAACAGCAAAGTTTTCTTATGAGACTCTTTGAAAACAACGAATTATTCAAAGTTCTCTTAAGTTAATGAGTTTACTTAACACACAGTATCTCCGCACAAGAATAAAAATTGCAAATTTATTTTTTGCACAACATAATCAATTTCGCGCAGCAAAAAATTCACGTCGAAAATTGCGCGAAATTGAACTCACTGGGTTGGGTGGGTGGGAGCAAAAAATAAATTTGAAAGTACAATGCGGAGAT
>JAHISS010000057.1 GCA_018817905.1 Nanobdellota archaeon | reverse complement strand
TTGTAAATCCTCATCAAGAACTTGGAGGAAAAACGCCAGCTGAAAAGGCAGGCGTTGACTTGAAACTTGGAAGGATGAAACTATTTAATCTCATAAAATATTGGACAAAACACAGAGATGACGAATAGTTGACAGTATCCAATTGATAAAAATCATTTATTCATTCCGGCTCATGATAAAGTAATAAACAACCATTCCGATTGCAACAAAAAGAACAAACGGCGCTACAGAATAAAAGAACAAAGTCCGCCCAGAAGCACCTGCCACTGTCGGAGACAACATCATTCCCCCGTACATCCGATTAAATAAAAAACGAACTGCAACAGCTAAAATCGCCGCAATAAACACTGCCCTCCAATAACCTTTTTTCCAATTCCCTCGAGATTTCTTTTTCCCCTTCTGCTTTTTCATCTTTAAACTAAGAAAAACCATTATTTAACTTTTGCGATTTTGGGTAAAATAAATGATAACACACTAAAATGGAATGGAGTCATAACTTTATTGATGATGCCATTGTGTTATATTCAATTTTTGGATTACTTAAAACGAAAAAGAGAGAAGGGCTTAGTCCCTCGGACATTTTCACTCACTTCGTTCGATATTTATTAGAAGGGGCGTCAAGCTAGCCTTTTTCCGCAGAAAAAGAAATTTATTAGGAGGCGTCTTAAATCACCGAAAACAGAAGAACATTTATATATGAAAGTTAATCTTTTATGCATATGGTAATAAATATTCCAAATAAAACCGCTTTGTTTAATCCATTAAGTGGACATCTTGAACAATTATTTGGATATATTGATTCTTCCCAATACCGCCGTAGCTTGCTGCGGGGTCAAGCATAGGTATTAAATCACTAATCACTCTTTAGAGTGATGGTGGAACTTGTCAGATCTTCGCATAAAGTTTTTAAGATTAAGTATCATTTTGTTTTTTGTATAAAGTACAGAAAGGATTTGTTTTTGGAAGAAAGTTATGTTGAAACTGTGAAGCAGATTTGTAAGGACATCGAGGATAGATTCCATGTTTTGTTTGAGACCGCGGGTTTTGACGAGGATCACGTGCATTTTTTGGTTGAGTCTTTGACTACGACTTATTCGCCAGCGAAGATTTTTCAGTTTGTAAAAAGCATTACTGCTAGAGAATTGTTTTTGCGGCACCCAGAGATAAAAAAAGAATTGTATCATGGAGAATTCTGGAGTGATGGTGGTTATGCGGGGACGGTTGGAGAAGGGATTAATGCAGATATAATTAGAAATTACATTAAGAATCAAGGAAGACAAGTAGACCAGCTTAAGCTGGTCGATTTTGTTTAGGGGATGGTGGTGGAATTAGATGCCCCACTCTGCCGAAGGCAGATTTGCCCGGAGGGCAAACCCTTGGGGTGGGGAGCTTCACTTAGGAGATTTAGGTCTCCCTGATTTACAAAGACCTTTTGTATGGAAAAATTCTAAAGTAAGAGATCTTTTTGATTCTGTTTATAGGGGTTATCCTATTGGTTCTTATCTCTTATGGAGAACGGGCAGTCTAAATAGTAAATCTCATCAAATAGGTGTTGAAAAAAAAGAACATTCAGAACCTAATTTATTAATAATTGATGGGCAACAAAGATTAACTGCATTATATTCTGTTTTTAGAGATAAATTTGTGAAAGATGAACTATATCAAGATAGAAAGATTGTTATTTCCTTTAATCCTGTGACTGAAGAATTCAAGGTTGCAGACGCATCTACTGAAAGAAATTTAGAATTTATAAATAATATTTCTGATTTATTCACCAAATCAAGCACAAGAATATTTATCAATAATTATCTTTCTGAATTAAATACTCATAAAGAATTATTAAAACAAAAACGTGAAGAAATTATTAAAAAGATTTCCAATAAAGATAATTTAAATCAGGCAGAGATTGTTATAATTATTGATAAAATTAAATCAAAATCAGTAATTAGTGAAGAAGATAATATTATAATTGAAAAAATAGGAAATGAAGAAGAGATAGAAACATTATCTGAAAACCAATATTCTTTAATTGAACAAGCATTAAAAAAAGAAGATATCTTTGATGACGATTTAATCTCTAATAGAATCGAGAAGTTATATAATTTAAAGAATTATCCATTTAATGCTTTAGAAATTGTACCAGATATAAATGAAGAGCAAGTTGCGGAGATTTTTACTAGAATTAATAGTAAAGGAACTGTTTTAAAACAAGCTGATTTTATACTAACATTACTTTCTGTTTTCTGGGAAGAGGGTAGAAAACAAATAGATGCGTTCTGTAAATCTTGTTTAGTTCAACCAGATAAAAAAGAAAAAGAATCACCATTTAATTATATAATTGAAGCCATGCCTAATGATATTATCAGAACTATTGCAGGGATAGGATTTAATCGTGGAAAAATGAAAGATGTTTACGCTATTTTAACTGGTAGAGATTTTTTAACTAAAAGAGTTTCAAAAGAACTATAGCTAAGGACGTAAGTATTTCCCCATGTCTTGCTTAAACTTTTTGTACTTCAAAAAATTTCTCAATTCTTTTTTCATCACTTCAAAACTTTCATGCACTCTTCCGCCATTCACTTCTCTCTTTGCCTGCCTCCAG
>JAHISS010000056.1 GCA_018817905.1 Nanobdellota archaeon | reverse complement strand
TTCCGGTAAGAGTAAATCTAAAACCTCTTTTTCTGACATCTTTCGATTTACAATTCAAACATTTAATGGACATTTTCTTACCTCCTTTGATTAAAAAAACAAGACGGCTATATAAATGTGACGTTAACTATACAATATCCTGGCGATGTCAAGTAGTAAAGAATTTGGGTGGACATTATATTAGAGAGACGTGTGCTTAAATCACAGTAACTTTAGAGTAGTAAATGTAACGAAAGGTTTATAAAAGAGCTATCATTATCAAACTTATGGTAGAATATAACGAAGCACAAGTGTGGTCAGCAATTAATGGAAATGACCATCCATCTTTATCTGGAGATGAAAGAGCTGTTGCTGGTTTTATACCTTTAATTGAAGATTTATTTCCTGGAATAAATTACTTTTCTATAAGCGGGTTTGGACAAGTTATGAGAGATTATGTTCAACCAGTATTATCAAAATTGTTTCCTGATTTAATTGGAAGATCTGCTGATGAAGTAAGTCGAGATAGAACTGTTAATGTAGGAGCTTTTTTGCCTTCTAATGGATATGAGCACTTAAATAATCCAAAGTGGAAAAAGCAGCTAGAAGAACTTCTTGAATAAATGTAAAAATCTTTGATTTTTGTTATCTATTTTTCTGAAAGAAAAACTGCGTGCGTGTCTCCTATTGGGTGGGAGAAAAAATATTATTTCTCACTACTTAAATAAAACTCTCTTTTGTAGGCATTCTCAAAAATTGAAATGAACACAATTGCCTCATCAATAAATTCACGATGCCATTCCTTCTTGAGAACGGTAAAATATTTAACCTTTGGTTTTGAGTGTTTGTTATGCGAAGCGATGGTTTGCTCAAGGTTTTGTATGTTGTGCTGATTTTTCTGGTTGGTTTTATTTTTGGGCAGGTGTGGGATTTTTATTCTGGCGGCGGGATTACTGGGTTTGCTGTTGATAAGCCGTCTGATTTTCTTGATAATCGGAATATTCTTATTTATCCAGACAAGGTTGTGATTAAAATCGCTGGGGCAAAACTTAGCAGTTATGATTCAACAGGAAGTATGCTGCCGACGTTGGGCGATGGCGTGAACGGGATAAGTATTGAGCCAGAATCAGCAGACGAAATAGAAGTCGGAGATATTGTGAGTTTTTGGCGCGGGGACGATTTGATTGTTCACAGAGTTGTTGAAAAAGGAGCTGATGAACAAGGAGTTTATTTTGTTACAAAAGGAGATAATTCTCCAGTCAGTGATGGGAAGATTAGGTTTGAAGAAATAGAAAGGGTTTTGGTTGGGGTTGTTTATTGAAATAGCGAATCAGATTATTTCCCCAAACCCGATTAACCGCCAGTGGCCTTGGATTTTCCGCGCGATGCCGACGTTTTCGCCTTTGAAGAGCAAGGCGGGGACTTTTAGGCTTATTGTTACTTCGTTTTTGTCCAGAGAGGCAACTGTGCCGCCAGTGATTGAGGTGTTGATGCTGAGCATTAGTATTTCTTTTAGTTCGATTCCTTCAACTTTTATCTGGGAAGAAGTTCCGAAGAGGTTTTGGAAAAGGGTGCATTTTAGATTTACTTGGCTTGATGGGTCTGGGAGTTTGTCTGGGTGGGAAACAAGGTTTCCTGCAAGAAGGTCTCTTTTTCCCAGCGACATGTCGAGTTCTGTTTCGATTGACATTGAGCCGCCAGGTGTTAATTCCTGGACTTTTTTCGAACCTCTGAATAAGTTTAATATTTTTGTTTTAACAGGGCGGTATTTTTTTTCAGTTCCTTCTATGACTGTGCGCCCAGGTTTGATTTCTATTTCATCTCCTACTTTTAGTTTTCCCTGCTTCAAGGCGCCGCCGAGAACTGCGCCGTTTAATTTTCCTGGAATTGTTCCTGGCTTGTTAATGTCAAAACTCCTTGCAACAAGGAAAATCGGTTCTGAGTCAATGTTGCTTTTTGGAGAAGGAAGAGCGGCTATTGCCTTTAGAACTTGGTCAATGTTGACTCCTTGCTGGGCAGAGACGGGAATGATTTCTGCTTCGGAATATTGTTTGCCTAGGAAATTCTTTATTTCTTTGTAGTTCTTTTTTGCTTGTTCTTTGTCAACTAAATCTATTTTGTTTTGAATTATGATTATTTTGCTTACTTTTTTTGCCTGCAGGGCCATGAGATGTTCGTGGGTTTGCGGTTTTATTCCTTCGTTAGCTGCAATGACCAGCAGGGCTGCGTCTATCAGAGTTGCGCCGGACAAAGTTGTTGCCATGAGCATTTCGTGTCCAGGCGCGTCGATAAAAGAAACGTGTCTGATTGGTGCGCCTTTTTTTTCGATGTTATAATTCTCTCCGTCTTTGTAAATTGTTGTGTCTGCGTAGCCGAGTTTAATTGTGATTCCTCTTTTCAGTTCTTCAGAATGCGTGTCAGCCCACTTACCAGTAAGTTGTTTCAGCAAAGTCGTCTTGCCGTGGTCGATGTGGCCGAAAATTCCAACGTTAATTGTTTTGAGTTCTTCCATAAATGTTAAAGAAAGAGTTGTTTTTTAAATTGTTTGGTT
>JAHISS010000055.1 GCA_018817905.1 Nanobdellota archaeon | reverse complement strand
TTGCTTTCGTTTCTATTTGGCTAAAAATTTCATTATTGTCCTTATCAATAATAGAATATTTTATCTGGACATCAATTTTTTCTATGCCTCCCCGTTCTATCAAATCAACATTAAATTCCAAAGTGTTATTTTCTGTAATTACCAAATCAGTAAACTTCAAAGTCACGTCAAATAAAGCGTCTGAACAAACTCTCTGCTCTATTGGTTTCCCTTCTGTCCCTACGCAAGTTCCGGTATTTTTACACACCCTTACTTGTTTCCCATCTGAACAAATACTCCAAGAAGTACAATCCCAAATATAGGTACAGTTTTCTGTTATTGTAGTTGTACCGCCGCCCCCAGAAGAAGGAGTTGTTTCAGCCGCTTGTTCCGTTAATTCAAAAGAATCTACAATGCTCGCAATCGCTCCTGTAGAACTATTTGCATAGAAAGTAACGCTATATGTCCCCACAATGGAAGGGCTCGGAAGATAATTAACTGTTTGTCCATTAACAAGATCTACGGTTTGTTCTTGGGAATTTGGAGCGATTATTTTTGCCCAAACCGATTGATAATTCAGAGCAGAGATCGATAATCCAATCGTTGAACCAACAACGGCAGAAGTCGGAGAAATTGAATAAGATGTTATACTCACTGTTCTATGATAAGAAACACTCTCAAAAAAACCAATATTCCCAGTATACGCGCTGCTTTCTGCATTTCTCGTCGTCGCCTTGTCTTCTAGTAACGAAACTGAACTATAACTCGCCGAAGAAGGAGTTGCTGTTGCCATTCCCGTTCCGAACATGCTCACAGAATAACTTGAAGAATTTGCAGTCAACGAAGAAGCATTTTGAATAAAGAAGATTGCAATAAACAAAATCAAAATAATCAAAACAAGATTTTTCTCTACTTTAATCGCACGACTATTCATAGAACCATCTGGATATTTCACTTCCTTTTCCATATTTCTCAATCATCAAACACAGTGTATTCACAAAGCGTTGAACCATCGTTGTTGTTGATGAATTGAAATGTAACATTATCTGGAGTTACAAAGAATTTTGTGTAACCTCTTTCACAAATCTCTGCGTCATACATATCCCTTCTTTGCTGGTTCTTGCATGGTTCTTGTGTTGGTGAACTTGTTAAAATGTAATTAACTTCTCCGCTTTCATCCCAATCGTGAGCAAAGTGATGGACATGACCATAAATATAAAACTGTGCATTGTATCTAACCATCAAATCATTTATCGCCGCCTGCCCATAATCTTCGTTACCAGTCATTGAATAATTGCCTCCTCCGTCTCCATAGTTATAACCACAAGAGTCTTTATCTGCACCGCCTAAAATGTGATGTCCAAACAAGAACTTCCATTTCTTCGTTGATGTTGATAACGTTTCATTCAACCATTCAAACTGCTCCTGTCCGAGAGTCCACTGGTCTGCTTCCTGAACTCCACCTTGTCTACTGCTGTATCTGTAAGTGTCCAAGATAATAAATGTGGCATTTCCCCAGTCAAAAGCATAATAATTCTCCAATGGTTTTCCTTCAAATGTGTCATCGTTTCCACCATATTCATAAGTTTCATTTGTCGGGCTTGGCCAGTATTTTAGTCTTGAGTGTGTAGACCAATTCATCAAATAGTCTGGATGAACGGTTGATACTCCAAATGATATTTCCGACTCGTGGTTTCCCAAAGAAAAATAAGTTGGGAATGGAAGTTCACTTGAATAATTATTTCTTGCCATTAAAACTCTTTTATCTGTTTCTTCTTGAGTTGCGGCTTTATTGTAGCACCCAAGAAGAGTCATTGACACATCTCCAGTGTCTATAATAAAATCAGGATTATCAGCTCTTATCATTCTTGTTGCACTGGCATACATGCTTTGTTCAAATTGGTCTGGGTCAAGATATGCAATTCTGAACCAATGGCTGTCTGTAAAATGAACAAAAGTAAATGAATTGTCTTCTGGTTTTCTCGTTGTGAAATTTCTTTCTTCCTGTAATGCGTAAAACTCGCCGCTTGTTCCAACCCTTTTCCCGTATGGTCGATAGAAGTATCTTGTGTTTTCTTCAAGAATTAAATTGACTTCAATAGAACTTCCTGCTTTTTGGTTTAGAAGGATTGTTGTGTTTGTGTCATAATTTCCAGAACTTGTTCCGTAAGAAATAAAATAATCTACGTCTTTGTTTAAGACAATACTTATCAACGCACTATTATCTGAAACTGCGGTTATAAATGTGCTTCCATTTACCAGACTATTGCATGTTTCGTTTCTTTCACATGGAACTTCTGGGAACTGGACAATCTCCCTTTTTGTGATATTCAGCCCGCCAAAAATTAACATTGGAATAAACAGAAGAAAAAATGACAGCACATAGATTTTTTTGTTTTTCATTTTAAATACAAGTTCCTAATATTCCCCCATTATAATTTATACAACCTGCGACATTTATATTCTTTGATACAGTTAAATTTCCTGTTACTGTTAAATTTCCATTAACAACCACATTCCCAGTAGGATTCAATTCTATATCACCTAAACTATTTAATTTTAGATATTCTACTCCTGGACCTGTGCCTTTTCCTTGTATGCTTGTGCCTATGTTGTTCCAATAAACATAAGAATGTGATGGCCCCATAATTAAATCGCCGTCAGGAATGCTTATGTCTCCATCTGATTTAACTTGAAATCTTAAAGTTGCAGCTGATGGGTCTGCATGAGTAAAGAAGTCAATGTTCCCCCCTTGATAGTTATATAACTCAAAGGCATCAACACTCACACCAAAGAACACACCCTTATCAAGTCCACCGTCATTAAAAATCCCTAAGTTAGTATTTGTTCCACTGCTAATAATATTTAAAGTATAAGGATAAACATAATTTGAATTTCCTTTAACAATTAATCCGTTTGCGCTCGCATTCCACAGCATATAATCTCCTGCTGTATCACTAAAGAACTTAACATTATTTCCAGAACTATCTGCTCCAACGGTTAAAGCTCCTGTCATTGTATCTCC
>JAHISS010000054.1 GCA_018817905.1 Nanobdellota archaeon | reverse complement strand
TATTCAACTTTCAAATCCTGCAAGGCAGAAACCAATCTTCTATAAAGATAACCCGACTTCGGCGTTCTCAAAGCAGTATCCATTATTGCGTCTCTTCCAGTTATCGCACCAAAGAAAAACTCTGTCGGCTTCAGCCCTTTCAAAAACGATGACTTGATAAATCCTCTTGCTTCAGGTCCAAGATTTCCTCTCTTAAAGAAAGAAAGCGTTCTGCCAGTATAACCAAAACTAATTCTTTGGTTCCACAATGTCTGCTGCCCAACACAAGCGCACATCTGAGTAATATTCGACACGCTTCCGCAGCTTCCAGATTTAATCATTCTGCTAAAATTCGCCTCATCTGGGAGGTGTGTCTTAACAACTTCGTTGATATCTGTCCTAACATTATTCAAAATCTTCATTATTTTTGTCTCCCGAGTTTCTTCTTTTGTCTTCCCAGGCATCGCCTCAATTTTACCAAGCGCATAATCTTCAACAATCTCAGATGTTTTCTTTTCTGCTTTTGCAAGAATTTCTTTTGTTATTTCTTTAACTTTTTCAGGAACATCCAAGTCATGCAATGATAAAGTATAGCCCTTTCGCGTAAGGTATACAGTTCCTAAAAGAAATGCGCGATTTATCGCATCAACTGCAACTTCACGTCCAAATTCCCTGTCAAGCACTTTAACCATTTCCCCATCTTCAGCTCCAAATGTATTGCTCCCGTTTATCACCGAAGGAACGTTAATACTTGAACCCTTTGGAATAAGCTGCGAGAAAACCTCTCTTCCTGAAATTTCTTTTTTCTTTACATTATTCAAAATATTTGCAGAAAATAATAATTGGTCTGCCTCACTTTTCTTAAGCGTATCTTTTGCAAGAAGGTGCGCACCAGTAACAGCATCTGCAACTGTCCCAACAAGATTTGTGTTGTTCTTTGAAGAAATTATATTTTTATTTACATCTAAAAGCATTTTTGCTTCAGACAATGCTTCTTCATTTTGCGGGCTATGGAGGTTTGTTTCGTCACCGTCGTAATCTGCGTTGTAAGGTGCAGCTGCCGCCGGATGCAATCTAAATGTTCTTCCTGGAAGAACTTTAGCATAATGAGCCATCAGTCCCTGTTTGTGCAAAGTCGGATGCCGGTTGTGCAAAATTATGTCGCCGTCTCTCAGATGCCTTTCTATTTTATAACCTGGCTGAATCTCTGCCATAATTTCTTCCTTCAAATCCTCTGTAATTCTTTTTCTTCTTCCGTCAGGTCGGACAATGTTGTTCGCTCCAGGATAAGCTGTTCCTTGCTTCACAAGCTCTTTCATTTGTTCAAGATTTGTAGTTGTTACAGACTCTGCAACTGTAATAATCTCAGCAATTTGCTGAGGCACACCAAGCTCGTTAATTTGTAGATAAGGATCTGGACTCACGACAGTTCTTGCACTGTAATTAACTCTTTTCCCAGCAAGGTTGTGTCTTATCCTTCCCTCTTTTCCTTTAATCCTTTCGGTGATTGTTTTCAATGGTTGTCCAGAACGATGCCTGGCTGGAGGAATCCTTGAGACATTGTTATCAAAAAATGTTGTAACGTGATATTGCAGCAAGTCCCACAAATCCTCGATAATAACTTCTGGCGCTCCGGCATTTAGATTTTCCCACAATCTTTGGTTAGCCCGAATAATATCGCTCAGTTTGTGAGTCAAGTCGTCCTCGCTTCTTTCCCCGCTGTCCAAAGTAATCGACGGCCTGACAGTAACTGACGGCGCCAACAGCAAAGAGATAACCGCCCTTTCTGGCCTGGCTGTAATTGTATTTATCCCAATTTTCTTTAGCTCCCCATCAGGGATATTGACAAGCCGTTCTCTTATTTCAATTGGGTTCAATCTTTTCCGGTCAATAAAAAAGCTTGTCGGTTTTTCCAGTTTTACTCTTTCAATCGTTTCATTACAATGCTGACATTTTTTAGCGTCGCGAGCTTTTTTCGCCCTTAGCGCAGGAGCCAGCCCTTTTTGTTTTTCATCGCTCAAAGTCAGCTTACCGCAATGCGGACAAAAACTTCTTAAACACAATTCAATTAATGGAATATACTTAATGTGCAAAATAGGTCTTGCAAGTTCAATGCTTCCCGAATGCCCTGGACATTCTTTCACCCTCTTCCCGCACGTCCTGCATCGCACGCCAGGGTCAATCGCGCCAAGCCGCAAATCCATCAGCCCACCGTCAACTGGAAATCCATCAATATCATAAAGCTCTGGCGTCACAATTTTAACTGCGCTGATTTTCTTAATCTGTTCCGCACTAAGCAAGGCAAAACTAAGAGACCTTACCTGTTTTCTCGTATGTTTATTGTTCATCTCTTCTTCCTCCCAGATTCAGGTTTACTTTTTAATTCACTAAAATCTGTTCTAACTTTCGCAAATGACGTTTTTACTTCGTGCTTAAATCTTTTAAACTCATATTTGAATTCTTTTGTCTCATCACTCAACGTCCAAAGCTTGAACATCAACGTCAAAAACAAAACAATCACAATACTAAGTTCTGTCACACCGTCTGCAAAAATTTTCCAAACTATCAAGATAATTGAGATTATCAAAAACACCCAAAACAAAGCGTTAAGTATTTCTTTTCTTTTCATTTACTAATCTCCTCCCATCTGGTTAAAAAATTACCATTACCCATTCTTCTTCCTGGTCTTTCCAATTCTTCATTTCTATCAATTCTATTGTTCATATTTATTTTTCAAAACAAATTTAGTTTGGATTCCAAGCCCGAGCAGTTCATCGACAAGCAGCTTAAACGCATAGGAAATTTCAATCGGTTCTACCTCACTGCTGCCGCACATAGGACAAACTACCTTGTTTCGTATAGCATCTTCATAACCCATGTTGCCGCAATCCTTACAGACATACGAAATAGTTTTGTCAGAGTCATATCTTTCCTTCAACAGCAAAGAAGCCCCATGCCCAGCCAATGCCTGCTGTTCCATCTCTCCCAACCTCAAACCTCCACCTTTAGCACGCCCTTCAATCGGTTGTCTTGTAAGCAGGGTAACTTTTCCAGACGCGCGCGCATGGATTTGGTTCTTTACCATTCTTTCCAATTTAAGATAATACATATTCCCAATATAGATTTTGGCTTCCATTTTTTTCCCAGTCACACCGTTGTACATTGTTTCTTTTCCGTCGTAGCTAAATCCAAGTTCTTCAAGCTGCCTTTCAAGCCCCCCAACGTTCTGTCCTGTAAACGGCGTCCCGTCAATAATTTTTCCAGTTATCGCAGCAGTCTTGCTAGCTAAAAGTTCTATCAAATAACCGACAGTCATTCTGCTCGGAATTCCATGCGGGTTGAACATCAAGTCAGGTTTAATTCCGCTCGCAGTAAATGGAACATCATCTGGATTTGCAATCATTCCAATAATTCCTTTCTGTCCGTGAGGTGAAGAAAATTTGTCTCCGACTTCAGGCAATCGCGAGTCTCTCGTTCTTACGTCAACGATTTTATTTCCTTCGCTGTTAACGCTGATAAATGCAGCATCAATAGTTCCCCGTTCTCCTTGCTTTATCACAAAACTTGCTTCTTTTTTTGCTTGTATGCTTAGGTCTCTTGCCTCTGATAAAAATTTCGGAGGAGTAACCTTCCCAATAACAACATCTCCCGAATTCATGTCTGCTTCAGGATAAGCAATACCATCATCTTCTAAGAATTGATAAACTTTTTCTGTTCTGTAACTTGAAACATCTTTATCTGGGATTATGATTTCATCAGCCAAACCTCCAGCATATTGTAACTCTGTAGCAGAATACGGTCTGAAGTAAGTGCTTCGGCCCATCCCTCTGTCCACACTTGCCCTGTTCAGAACAATAGCGTCTTCAATGTTGTAACCTTCAAACGGCATGATTGCCACGACAATGTTTTGTCCAGAAGGATAAATATCCAACGTGTCATAAATAAAACTCCTTACAAGAGGTTTTTGAGGATAATGCAAAATAGAAACATTTGTATCAATTCTGACAAGATAATTTGCAGCATAAATTCCCAAACCTTGGGTCAACGTCTTGCTTCCCCGCAATAGTTTAGAACCTGGGTTGTGATTTGCAAATGAAACAAGACTTGTAATCAAACCAAGAACGTCGACAGGATGCACTTCCAGATGTGTATGCTCTGCCTCTATTTCTTCAGGATTCAACGCAACATATGCGTTCTCTTCCTCTGCAGCGTCAATATACTCAATAACTCCCTTGTCAACTAAATCAGCCCATTTGAGTTCCCCCTGTTCAATCAGCACGAGGTCTTCGTCCTTCAGTTTAGAAGCGCCATTCTCCACAATTATCAGCGGTCTCAAAACTCTGCCAACGCCAGAAGAAATAGTAACTTGTTCGAAAACATCGTCATATCTTACACTAGTTTCTAATGGGACTTCTTTCTTCCTTCGCATCTCTCTGAATTTTTTTGCAAACAATTCCCCATCTTCGACACATCCGAGAAATTTCCCGTTCATGAAAACATTTTTCCCATCAGAAACATCTCTATTCAAACCAAGAGGTTCAAACTTTTTAATTATAACATTTTCATCAAACTCAATTATTGTAGAAATTTTTGCCAACAAAGATAAATTTTTTCTCAAGCCAACTTCCGTTCCTTCTGGAGTTTCTATAGGGCAAAATCTTCCGTAGTGAGTTGGATGCAAAGTTCTCGCCTTGAAATTTTCCTGGTCTCCCGGGAGCAAGCTGCTGACTTTTTGCAGCTGCGACAAAACTCTCAAATAATTTGTCTTGTTCATGTTTTGCGTCACGCCGTTTCTCTCGCCAATCCAACTCCCAGTCGCAATCGCGCTTTCAACTCGATGCGTGAACAAAGTCGACTTCGCAATTGTTTTCAAGGAATAAAATTTCTTTCGCTTAGAAACTTTCTGCAGAGAATATTGTATATCTCGAACAAGGATTTTCAAATTAACCCTGAACAAATCAGACATTAAGTTTCCGGAAAGTTTCACCCGCTTGTTTGCATAGTGGTCTTTGTCTGTCCTTATTTCCTTATCGTCTTTTGCTCGCAGATACAATCTAACAAGCCGGCACAAACTAACTGCTTTATCCATTCGACAATTTTTAGTCGTCCCAATGTTTGGCAGGAGGAAAGAATCAATCCTTTGTTTAATCCTGTCTAAAATTTCTTTTTTAGTTCCCTGAACTCCTGTCTTTTCAGCAAGATACAACATCGCATCTTCAGCACTCTGCAGTTCTGCAAATTCATAAAGGTTCACAATCAAACAATCATTTTCAATCCCAATACTTCTCGCTATGTCTGCTTCTTTAACCAGGCCTAATGTTTTCAACAAAACCAGAATCGGAATATTACGCAGTCTGCTAAAAGTCAGCTCAAGAATTCCTTCATTTGTCTCGGAAATTGTAGTGGGAATCCGGTAAGAACCTTTTTCTGAAAAAACTCTTAATGTAAGCCCCTGTCGTCCTTCTTCGATAAACGGTTGGTTCGGCGCCAAGTCCTCAGACATAACAATCACTCTTTCATTTCCATTTATAATAAAATATCCGCCAGGGTCAAGCCGGTCCATGTAATTCTCAGTCAATTCATCTTTGCTCATGCCATAAGTATTGCATTTTGAACTTCGAATCATTATAGGAATTCTTCCGACTTCAACTTCAGAACTTTCTGATTGGTTCTCATACTTAACACTTAGCTCCGCATAAACTGGAGCCGCATAAGTAAGTTTTCGCAGTTTCGCCGCAATCGGAGTAATCGGCGTAAGGCTCCCGTCTGCTTCAATTATATTCGGCTTTCCAATTCGAACCTTGCCAAATTGTATTTCTACATCTTGATCAACCAGCGTCTCATTAAGCTCCTCGACAATTTGTTGAACTCTGTTCTCTATAAAATCATTGAAAGACCGAATATTCGACTCAACTAAAGAATGCTGTTCAAGATACCTTTGAATTAAAATATTTTTTTTGTCCATTATAAAACTACAACCCTGTGATAAACACAAATTCTATCATCTTCCTTTCTTTCTATCTTGAAAACATCTCCAGGAACACAACCTTCTGGCAAAGCAGGATCGTCAACTCGTATTTTTGGTAGTTGGGACAAAGAGATGTTGTACTTATCAAGCAATTTTTTTATCTCTTCTGGTTTCAACTTTACATGTTTGGGTTGTAATTTGTGCATGGATTTGACGATGAATATTTAATTAACGACTGCGCAATGATAAAGGAAATTTGTGAAAGGTGGTTTTTAAACTTTTCTGATGAGAGAATTTCCGTGGAAATGCCAAAAATGGCCCCGACGGGATTTGAACCCGCGACACCTGGCTTAAAAGGCCAGTGCTCTAACCAGGCTGAGCTACGGAGCCATTACTAAAATGAGAAAAATTCGCTATATAAAATTATGTAATGCCATCACATGCTCCAATTTACAGACAATAAGCAATGCTCCACAACAAGATTAACATGATGATGATTATTTAAAAAATATTTTGGAGGAAAAGGGTAGTGGTAACTAATCTTGCTATTTCTAAGTTGTAACAAACAAATTAATTACGATTTACTTAATCTCCCCAACTTTCTTAACAAGCTCTTCTTTGTTCAAAAGCCCAGTGATTTGGTCAACTTGTTTCCCATCTCTAAAAAAAATCAATGTCGGGATGGACATAACTTGAAATCTTTGCGCAAGTTCAGAATTCTCGTCAACATCAACCTTGCCGAACTTTGCTTTGCCCCTCAGTTCTCCAGCAGTTTCCTCAAGCACAGGTGCCATCATCTTGCACGGCCCGCACCATTCTGCATAAAAGTCAACAACAACCTTGTCTTCCCTAACAAATTTGTCAAAATTCTTCACATCCAACTCTGTAACTTTACCGGCCATTAGTTCAAAAGAAAAACATGATTAATAAAGTTTTTGGCGCACCGAGAAACTTATTAACTTTTATCACTTAAAATTATCATGAACAAATCCCAACTCCTCACTTCATTAAAAAAACAATTCCCAAGCAAAATCGTAAAGGCCTTTGCAAAAGTCCCTCGCGAAGACTTCGTTCCAAAAGAATTAAAATCAGAAGCATATCTCGATACAGCCCTGCCTCTTGAGCAAGGAGCGACAATTTCCCAGCCGTGCACAATCGCTTCCATGCTTTCCCTTTTAGAACTAAACCAAAAACAAAAAATCCTCGAAATCGGCTCTGGCTGCGGTTACGTTCTCGCGCTCCTCGCAGAAATTTCCCAAGCCAGCGAAATCTACGGAATCGAAATCCTAAAATCTCTTGCAGAAAGCTCAAAAGAAAATTTATCAACTTACAAAAACATCACGATAATAAACAAAAACGGCTCTCAAGGATTAAATGAAAAAGCGCCTTTCGATAGAATCCTCATCAGTGCCAGCGCAGACAAAATGCCAGAACATCTTTTCCAGCAGTTAAAAGACAACGGAATTCTCGTCACTCCAGTGAACAATTCAATCTTTCAAATTAAAAAACAAAACAATAAACTCTCCACAAAAGAATTTCCAGGATTTGTGTTTGTCCCGCTAATCAACACTAATCATAATTAAAAGAGCTATTGCACCAATAATAAAAAGTCCAATTAGCAAAGGGGAAATCATGGAAAATAATCCAAGCCCAGCTGGGATTTCTTCGTCAGCAACAACAAGCGCGTTTGTCCAAGATGAAAAACTAAACAGCAGGATTAAAGCCAAAACAAACGCAAACATCAGAGCAATCTTAGGTTTTTCCATCCAAACAAATAGACAAAGAGATTTTTATATTTATTGGATTATGCAATTTCCCTCAAACAAATCTTATAACCCCGCCCAATCAATATCATAAAGCATTCCTGGTTTGAATAATAATCTTGGGGGCAGCGGAAGCTAAATTGTCCTACCCAAAAATTAATCAATAATCATTATCTAAAACACAAATATTAATAAAATCCAGAATCATAAAGTAATCATGCGACGTGGAGAAGAATTAGAAGATATTGGTTTTTTAGCTGAATGTGAACCTCCTTCCTCGTTTTCCAGATGCTTTGCCCTGTATTCACATAAAGTCATGTTAGGCCATCTTAACAACAGTTGGACACATCACTACGAATTAGCTCTTAGAAAACATCGGAAAGAATTATTAGCTCGAGAAGACCTCAACCCAAAGCTAAGAAAATATATTAAAAAACATATTCCTGAATAATCTCTTCTTTCCCCCCATAGTTATTCCCCACACCCAGACCGAGTCGTCTGCTTACAACTCGTGCAAAGAATCTCACAATTCCCAATACGCCGAGCAACACCGCCACAAATCGGACACGCAATTCCTTCGTCTTGCGCAAACTCCTCCAGCGACGCCTGTTGGTCTTCTGTTTCTTCAAAATCCTTGATGTTAATCTCAATGCCGCCAGAACCTTCGCCAAAATTATTAACCATGAACTGCGCAACATAATCAACGATAGACGAAGCTGTCCGTATATGCCCGATTCGAGCGTCAACTTCCCCGCCGTTGTTGTTCTTCACAAAACCAGCCGGCTCAAATTTCTGATGCCTGAATCTGTTAAACAAATTCTTAATCGGAACGCCGTATTGAAGATTTATTGACATCGAAGTTGCCCATGCGTCAAGCAAACCTCTTATCGTCGAACCTTGTTTGTGCATCGTAACAAAAACCTCGCCCGGCTTTCCGTTGTCATAAAGCCCAACAGTCAAATAACCTTCATGCCCTGAAATCTCAAACTTATGCGTTATCGACCGCCGCGTCTGCGGAAGTTTCTTCCTTTCCCCAATTAAAGCAACTTGTTCTTTCTTTACAATTTCGCCATCTGTTCTTCTCGTGTTCAGCGGCTGGCTCCTCTTGCTGTTCTCCCGATAAATCGCAAGTGCCTTAAGTCCCTGCTCCCATGCAAAAATATATGCTCCAGCAATCTCTTCAACTGTTGATTCTTCTGGCATGTTAACTGTCTTGCTTATTGCGCCAGAAATAAACGGTTGAACACAACCCATCATTTTAATGTGTCCAGAAGAATGTATTGCCCGTTTGCCTTTTGCAGCTTTGAACGCACAATCAAAAACCGAAATATGCTCTTCCAAAAGATGCGGCGCCCCTTCAATAGTGTCGTTTTTCCCAATGTATCCAACAATTTCTTTTATCTGTTCCTCGCTATAACCTAATTTTCTCAACCCGCCAGAAACACTTGTGTTAACCATTTTCAGCATCCCGCCGCCAGACAAAACTTTGTAAGCGACAAGCGCAATCGCCGGCTCAACGCCAGTGGTCGTGCAGTCCATCATAAATGCAGTTGTTCCAGTCGGAGCAAGAACAGTTGTCTGCGCACTTCTAAAACCGTTTTTCTCGCCAAGCTCAATCGCATCAACCCAAGAATCCCAAGCATCATTAACCAAGTATCTCAAAGTAAAAGGAATTGCTTCAACATCAATTTCCTTAACACATTTTCTGTGCATTCCCATAACTTCCATCATCGAATCTTTGTTTTTCACAAAACCTGGAAACGCTCCTTTCAACCCAGCCAGTTCTGCCGATGTTTTATATGCCTCACCGCACAAAATCGCAGTCACAGCGCCAGCAATCGCTCTGCCAGCATCAGAGTCATAAGCCAGACCAAGCTCCATTAGCAGCGCACCAAGATTTGCATAGCCCAATCCAAGCGCCCGGTAATCGTGAGAATTCTGCATAATCTTTTCCCCAGGATAACTAGCTCCGTCAACAATCAACTCCATCGCAATAATCATTGTCCTGACAACTTTCTTGAATTTTTCAACATCAAACCTCCCGTCGTCTGTCAAAAACTTAATCAAATTAATCGAAGCAAGGTTGCACGCAGAATCGTCTAGAAAAATATATTCACTGCATGGATTACTAGCGTTTATTCTTCCAGAATTTTTGCACGTGTTCCATTTGTTCACCGTCGTGTCAAACTGCATACCTGGGTCGCCGCAAATATGCGTTCCTTCTGCAATTTTCTCAATTATCTCTTTTGATTTGAGGGTTTCGCAAACCTCGCCGGTCTTGACGTATTTAGTTTTCCAATCACCATCATTCTTTACAGATTTCATAAACTCATCAGAAACTCTAACAGACAAGTTGCAATTTTGGAAAAAAATACTTCCGTAAGCCGTGCCGTTGAGTCCGCTTCCATAACCTTGCTCAATCAAAGCCCAGGCCTTTTTTTCTTCGTCTGCCTTAGCCCTGATAAACTCCATAATATCTGGATGGTCAACGTTTAAGATTTCCATTTTCGCAGCCCGCCTTGTCTTGCCCCCAGATTTTATAATTCCTGCGTAAGCGTCATAGCCCTTCATAAAACTCACCGGCCCCGAAGCCCGCCCCCCGCCAGTCAAGATTTCTTTTGAGCTCCGCAATGTCGAACGGTTTGTCCCTGTGCCGCTTCCTGCCTTGAACAAATTAACTTCTGCAATCTGAACTTTCAAAATTGAATCCATGTCGTCTTCAACACTTTGAATAAAACACGCAGAACATTGCGGCCTGTCGCTCTGCTTCTGGCTTTTCATAACTCGCCCCAAGGAAGAATCCCAAACATAAGCAGAAACACCGCCAGCGTTTTTATCATACTCCTGAATTCCAACATTAAACCAAACCGGAGAATTAAAAACAGCCAGTTGGTTAAGGCAAATCGCAGCAATCTCGTCTTTAAGAATTTTCGCCTGCTCCTCGCTAAAATATTTTTGTTTTATTCCCTGCCTTTCAAAAAATCTCGAAACCCTCCCGATTAACTGCTCTACTGAATTTTCCCTTTCATTTTTTTCTTGCGCCCCCCAAAAATATTTGCTCGCAACAATTTTTATAGCAAGCGCTGACCAAAAGTTCGGCCGCCTCACCGCTGGCTGCGTAAAAATCACCTTACCAGAATCATCACTAACGCTTACTTTTTCTGCAATCCAGTTTATCGGCTTGCCATTTGCGTCAAACTCAAAAGGGTTTTTCCCAACCTGCGTAAAATACCGCTCAAGTTCCATTGAACTCAATGCAAGCGAAGCATCTATCTTTTGCTCAACACCACGCTCCAACTCTTTCCCATTATTCCAATAGTTGCCACCAGAATTTTCTATAAAGCCGTTTACCATCAGATATTTGATAACTCCCTAATTTCTTTTTTAAAATCGCCCAGCTCTGTAAAGTCCCTGTAAACCGAAGCAAATCTGATGTAAGCCACTTTGTCGATTTTCTTAAGCTCGTTGGCGACCATGTCTCCGATAATTGTCGATTTTACTTCTTTGCCTTTTCTTCTCAATCTGTATTCTGTTCTCGCAAGCATTTTATCGATTTTCTCAGAACTCACCGGTCGCTTTTCGCACGCCTTCATAACTCCATTCTTTAACTTTTCATAATCAAAAGCTTCCCTCGTCCCACCTTTCTTAACAACTCTCAGCCCAGTCCTCTCAACAACCTCCTGCGTGTTAAATCTCTTGCTGCACTTCAGGCATTCTCGCCTCCGCTTGGAAAGTCCTTCAATATCTCGTTTATCAATAACTTTTGTTTCTCTATGCAGACAATATGGGCAAAGCATTTTTAACATCAACCCCAACATGCAGGGTTTTTCCTCCTTTTTAACACAATTTCTTGTGGTTACGTGCGTCACTAATTTCAAAACCTATTTAAAGATTTCTATACAAAATTTTTTATCGTCGTCAAAAATCCCAGTTCAAGCTGTCTTATTTCACGAGTGATAAAAGGAGAAGTTCGGGTAATCTTGTGTGCCAGGTGTTGCAACTTAGAAAATAGCAGGATTATTTCCCCACAGTTGCCAAATATTTTTTGTATAATCAATATCAAATCAAACCTTCGGAATTAGATTAATCTACATACCCCAAAAACAATTGGGATTGTTATAATAATCTCAGGGGTGGCAGAAATTGTTTAAGCTATTTCTTAATCAATATCAAATCAAACCTTTGAAAGTAAACTAATCTGCACAATCAACATAACACTCACCACCCCGCTACTCCGAACGAGATTGTTGCAATAATCACCCGGGCGGTGACAATTATTGAATCTAATACTAAAAACTTATAAACTCTCATCCCCATTTCAATACATGACACTTGAATCAGTCACAGCGTTTTATAGCAATTTCCCGCTTTGGTTAATTCTTATTATTTCGACTTGGTCCCTGGTTTGGAAAGCCCTGGCTTTGTGGAAAGCAGCCGCAATAAAGAAAAATGCGATTTGGTTTATCGTCTTGCTTGTTGTCAACACCTTAGGAATTTTAGAAATTCTTTACTTGTTCATATTTTCAGAAATGGGGAAAGGGAAGAAGAAAAAGAGATAATTCCTATTTCCTTCTTTTGATTAAATCGGTAAAAACCGCTGCGGCACTTAACAAAATAAGAATTGTAAATAACATAGCCAGCCCCAAGTACTTATTTGATAACATTAACGACCTTGCAAACCCATGGACTGCGGTAATTATTCCCCCGCCCAATAAACCAGAATTTAAAGAGTTTAAATTTGTAAAAAGAGCCAACAACGTCCCAGCCATAACCGCCAACGCACTAATAACCATTAAAATAACAAATATCTGAAAATTATATTGCTCTCTAACTTCTTTGTCTCTCCAGGATGGAGATTCATAAAATACCTGTAATCCATAACCGGCGAGTAGCGCAAATATTATTGCTATTCCTATTGCCGAAAATGTATTTGTCAAGGACATAGTGACGTCATAATGAGGATTTATTTAAAGATAATTACATTTTAAGATACTGTCAAGTAAACGAATGATATAAATACTCTGTTATTCTCCTTCTTTAGAAAGGAGGTTACTTTCAATGAGACAAAAATGTATCTTTTGTAAATCTTCTTCGGTTGTAAAAAATGGATTGCGAAAAAGAAAGGTTGG
>JAHISS010000053.1 GCA_018817905.1 Nanobdellota archaeon | reverse complement strand
TTTTTATCTATCTTATTTATCAAAGCAATAGGCCCAAAAGAAAAACTTACGTTTCCTTTCATTTCAATCTAGGCCTCCTTTCAGTTGTTGAACACAACTGAAAGATTCAGCATTTAAGTTTAACTGGCGATGTCAAGTATACACGGATGATAACTTTGAAACATTGGCTGTACAAGATCCAGACCTAATACTCTGGGACAAGTACGATGCGGGGAATGGACCTCATGTACCAAACACATATTTGGGGTATAGCATGAGAAAGTATAGAGACTACGTTTATATTCTCTTTCCCAAAAACTACGGGCAGACTGTCCTTTTAAGGGTTCATTTGGATGATCTTATCAAAGAGGAAATGTCGCTTGATGATTGGGAATATTTTTTTGGTATCAATGAAACTACTGGAGAGGCCATTTGGGGCGATGGCTTGGTGAGGGGCCAAGTGTCTTACTCAGATACGCATGAACTCTATATTCCTTCCCTTGATTTTGATTATTCTACGCAAACTACAGCCTCTATAATTTGGAACCCTTACCTCAACAGGTGGTTGGTGAGTGATGTCACTAGAGACTATATGTGGGTGGCTGAGGATTATTGGGGGCCTTATAGGCGGATAAGAGATGTGGACACACCTGGATCATATAACCGATTTCTGCATGAAACTCTCTTAGGGGGAAATGGCAGAGAAGTTTATTATGCTGCGGCCCAATACCCCTCGCAGAGATATGGGACTTATTTTTACGTTGCAGATTTTGAGGAGCCCATTGAGATATCCTTGTCCCAGAAGTCTGCTATTGAAGGTGACGTTCTAGAGATGGTTGTTGCGGACAACTCCGGCGGCGGGCAAATAGATGCATTTGTTGATGGAAATCCTGCGGAGTTTGTTTCGAGCGAGGGCAATGAACATTTGTTTTCATATACATTAAGCAGAGATGAAAATTCTGGAGAAGAAGGCGTTGTCAAGGTTTTGGCGACTAACGGCACGTATTCTAGAGATGTTGCGTTGGTTGTTAATCGAATCAATGGGATTGAGATTAACATAACCTCTCATTCAGATGACGATGAGGTTTCTGGGACAATTCTTTTGGAGGTTGATGCGCATTACGAACAAGAACCGTTATATCTTGGCGAGGGAAAGCCAGAAGTTTATATAATAAAGACAGAGCTTAGCTCGGAGTGCGGATTTGTTGAAGATGCTGACACTTACGAGCCGTATTCCTTGAAATTAGATACTAATAGGTTTTCTGATGGGGAGCATTATTTTAAGGTAACTGCTTATGACACACTGGATAGAAGGGTTGAAAAAATAATTCGGCTTAATGTTAACAATCCCGATAGGTCGCCAGTCGAGGGCAATCTTGTGATTGATGGGGACATGGAGGCAGAGAATGTTTCTGCATGGGAAGTGTACAATGGGGCAGAAGTCAAGAAGGTTCAGGGGGTCCAAAAGAGCGGTGCCTTGAGTTTGCTTGTTGTGAACAATTACGAGATAGATAGTCCCAAGGGAGTTGAGCAAACAATTTCTGGATTAAGCGGAGGAGAGAACCTTAGGCTTGAGGCTTGGATTAAAATAATTTCTTATGTTTTTGACGGGAATGTTCTTGACTCTAAAGCTTCTGTGAGTGTTCTTGACGAGAGTGGTGGAACTATTAGCTATGGGGAAATAAACCCTTATGGATTCTTTAGAAGATTTACGCATGAGTTTGTTAATCCTGAAGAAAATAAAAATTTAAGAATTGTGTTTTCTGTGAAAGAATCGAATACTGGGGGTGCTGAAAAAGTGGAGGTTTTGATAGATGATGTTGTGTTGGTTAATGCTTCTACTCCGTTGGTGGATTCTCCCGATGGCATTTCTGTGATGTCTAAAAATGGTGAAAATTTGATTGCGTGGGACAAATCGGAAAGCGTGAACGCTGACTATTTTTATATTTACAAAAAAAATTCTTCCGAGGGAGATTATGAAAGAGTACAAGAACTGGAATCCTACCGACAGAGTTACCTTGACGGCCCTGGAGATTTTGAGGAGAATGTTTCTTATTATGTCACTCTGGTTGATTTCATGGGAAGCGAAAGTTTGCCAAGTGAATTGGTTAGCTGTCCTGGTAACTGCAGTATTTGCGGGGACGGCGCATGTGAGGGGATTGAAGATGAGTTAAATTGCCCAGAGGATTGTTTTCTTCCTGCAAACGATGAAGAACTAGGGACTGATGGAGATAATAATAATCAAGGGGGCGATGTTGATTTGCTAAAAGAATGCAATGATGGAATTGATAATGACGCTGATGGATTTGTTGATTATCCTGAAGATTTAGGGTGCAACAATTTGACAGACGACAGCGAATTAGAGTTTGGAGTGACGTCTGCAAATTGTACGCCATTGTTTGAATGTGAGAACTGGGGAGACTGTGTCTATAATGAAATGACGAGGGAATGTTATGATATAAATAATTGCGGCAGTGAGAGACGTAATGAAACAGAAGAATGTAATCTTTCTGATACGCCTGGAGGCGACACTAGAGGTATAAAGATTTTTGTTGGTGCGGTCGTTGCCATAGCGATTGGTGCGGCTGGATTGATTTTGCGCTATTGGAACAAGCCGAAGAAAAAGGAATATCCAGTTTCGACAGGCTTTTAAGTCCTGAAGATTTATTTATTTCATGGTGAATCAGGTCACGCAACCAGGTTGGTGGACGAAGGAAGAAGAGGGCGATTCTGCCTTGAGTTCAATGATTCTTGGGGGAATCTTTGGCATGCTGATAGGGATAATATTACGGGTTGGTTGGACGGGTAACTTGTATGTTGCTAATCCCTGTAAAGAATAACTGGTTTTGATATTGGTCTTTGTCTGTTAATGCATCAATCACCAACTTTAAATAAATAATTTAACAAACAATCCGAAGTCGAAAATTAGGAAAACGTAAAATAGGATTTTGTCGATTCTGCCGCCTGGTTGGATGTTTCCTTTTGCACAACTTTTCAGCGGCCAAAAGGGTCTGATTCCACGAGGGGAAAAGCTGTCTAGGAAAAGATGGAAAGAATAGCCTAAAAAAACTGGAAAGGCGAGCGGCGGATAAAGAAAAGTTATAACTATCACGACTGGGATGAGAAGCGTGTAGCTATGGAAAATAAGATTTCTATGGAAAATAAAGCTTGTCGGTTGAAGGCTGAGGAGTCGGTGTCGCTTGGGCGCGGAAAAACCTGACTCAAGGTCTGGGATCATGCTGGCAAGAATGACAACTGCGAAGAAAATAAGTCTATTTGTTTTTATGTACGGCACGAAATACAACGCCACTGCAAGTCCGAGCGCGAGATGAGTTCTTCTTAACATGTTTAAGAGAAACAAATGGGAGATTTAAATTTATTCTTTTGCCCGAATTGGTTAACTTCGAATCTGACTTCGTCAAGATTCTCCGTAGAAAATAATTATCTCGAAAAAGAAACTAAAAGGAAGTTGATTGGATATTAATCTTGCGAACGAAATGAAAGTAATCTAAACTGCAGAGAAGATTTCCGATAAGAATTTAAATTGCTTTTTGTTTGTTTGTGCATGAAAAAGCAGGTGGTTAAACGGCCGTGGGGCTGGGAAGATATTTTTACGTTGAATGAAATCAGCAGTGTAAAGATACTTAATGTAAAGCCAAGGCAAAAGTTTAGCTTGCAAAAGCATAAGGATAGAAAGGAGTTTTGGAAAATACTTGATAATCCTGCGAAAGTTACGATTGGTAAAAAAACTTTCAGGGCAAAGTGCGGAGATGAATTTTTTATTCCTAAAAAAACCCTTCACAGGGTTGAAGCTTTATCAAAAACAGTGCAGGTCTTGGAAATTTCTTTCGGCAAGTTTGATGAGAAGGATATTGTTAGAAAGGAAGATGATTACGGGCGGGTTTAACATTTCTCCATGTTGGCAAAAATTTCTTTCAAGCTGAGTTTCATCACAGTTATCATCCTGTCTGCAGCGCCAGAATAAATTAATAATTCTTTTGGATTGTCGAGGCAGGGGATTGCAGTTGTTGGGAAAACAACATTGTCCATAAAACCTTTTTTTTCTACACTAATTGAGGGAACTAACAGCGGATTGTTTTTTGGCGTTCTTGCTAAAATCTTTTCTGGATTTTTTAAATCCAAAAGCGCCGCGCCTACGCTGTAGATATGTTTACCTTTTTCTTTTTTAATTCCATGGTAAATTATCAGCCAACCTTTTTTTGTTTTTATCGGGGGCGGGCCAGCCCCGTTTCTTTCAGATTCCCAGGAATTATCTCTTGTTCTTAGCAAAACTTTTTCTTTTCCCCAAAAAACCAAATCTGTGGAGTAAGATATCCAAATGCTTGGCTTTGAGAAAACAAACGAACTTTCCGGACGGTTTAATGCTGCGTAAAGACCATTTATTTTTTCAGGAAACAACACAACATCTTTGTTTTGTTCTTGAAAAATAGTTCCCATCCTCTTCCATTTTTTTAAATCGTTTGATTGTGCGAGTGAAGTGGAAACGCCGTTGCGTTCTGATACAGTTACAAAAGTCATGAAAAAGTTATTTTTGATTTTTGTGATTCTCGCGTCTTCAACTCCGTACTCGCTTTCGTGTGGGCAGCCGACAAATGTTGGAGACTGTTCTATGGATTCTACGTTTAATCCAGATTTATCGAGAATAATTTTTCTAAAATGCGATATTGTTCTCAGCTTGCATGTTTTGTCGGTGAAAAAAATTACGTTTCCGTCTTCTTTCTCAACTTTCTTTTTTGATATTGTTTTAAATGAAGCAGCATGTTCTTTTTCAGATATAATCACTGGGCACTTGACTGAATTTTTTCCTCTGTGAATTGGAGCTTCTGCAACTCTTGCGAGCAAGAATATTTTTCCGTTTTTTAGTCTCACGCCGCCAGGGTTTAGGACGCCTTCTACTTTCCAATCCTTGAAAGATGGCTTAACATCTTCTGGCCTTACTAATATTTTTCTTTGCAACCTCATTTTAATATTTTGTTCAGGAATCTGTTGTTTATAAGATTTTACTTGAACGGCGTTGTCTGGAGTTCATGGTTCTGCTATAGCAAGCGACATAAGTTTTTCACCATTATCGTCGTCAAAAGATTATTAAAAAATATAAAGCAGGTAGATGAAATAATTTCTCGTCGATGAACGTTGACTTTAATTATTAAATAAAATCGAAAATGGATGCAATGATA
>JAHISS010000052.1 GCA_018817905.1 Nanobdellota archaeon | reverse complement strand
TAGTTAATTATAAAAAGCCGTTTGGGATTTTGATTTTATGGGAAGAACTATGGTTGGTGATGCTTTGAAACTTGGAACTAGCTTTTCTCTTAATGTTGCTACGATGCCGTATAAGATTCCAACTGTTGTAAGGCGCTATATTGGGAATGAGAATCGTGAGAGACACTTTCTAGAAGTTATAGAATTAGAACATCAAGCTGAAACTGGAGAGTTATTGTTTGATAATAGGATTAAGGTGAAGAGACCATCTTACGATGAATTGCCTGCAGATGTAAGAATCCAACATCAAAAAGCAATAGGGAAAGCTGAGGAGGCTTTGAGAGATTTGTCTCCAAGAGATGGGCTGTCTAGAGCTGAGAAGGCAATTTTTATTCTTGGTGGGACTTTGTTTGGTGCAGTAGCAGTAGGTGTTTCTTCTTTGGCATTACAAGCGTATGGATATTATTCTATCTCAGAAGCAGGACATCCTGAAGTTTTTGCTATTCCTGTTTTGGCAAATTTGTGTTCATTAGTTTGTGAAATTAGGCGGGGCTTTAGATAAATATAAAAACATCTTTTTTCTGAGAGCTTTATGGAATTTGACGAGTTAAAGGACGAGTATGTGAAGTTTGTAGAGAAGTACAATCTGCCGAGTTTTCAGGAGTTGGACGAGGATTTTGAGGTCGGGAAGATTGACAGAGAGAGCGACACGCTGCTGCGGGCTATTCGGAAAGTGATGATGGAAAAGATTGTGAACTCGCTCGGTTTTATGGAAATGCTTTTGAATCCGATGAATGCTCCGCGAATGTATCTTTCTTATATTAGAGCAATGGGTGATGGAGACAAGAAAATAATTAATAAAATTTATGTGGAGTTTTCGGAGCTGAGTGTTCTTTCGCTTGAGCGGGAGATTGATTACGACGAGAAAGCAGAGGCAGAGTTGATAAAAAAAGTTTTTGAAGTTTGGGGCGAGCTGAAGCCGGACTTTAGGAAGATGTTTGCAAATATGAAGAAGCCGAATAATGATTTGGCTAAGAAGGAGAGAAGTTATTTTGGATAGTTAAACAGAAAAGAAAAACGCCCTGCCCCAAGATTATCACATCAACTCGCGACCACGCACCTTATTGAATTAAATTAGTGGTACGTAATACGCTCGCCAGGAACAGATGGGATGATATTGATTTTCTTTTGGTTTTATTGCTGTGGTTGGGAGATTGATTATTTATCCAATTCCTTAAATATTTCTTCCAGCGAAATTTCCAAAACACCAACTGGCATTTTAATTCCCCAAGCCCTTAATGTTTCCGGATGCAGTTCGCCCAGATAACCTGCTGGTTTGTTATTAATTTTTATTTGAGCAGTTCTTCCATCAATTAACTGCAGATGTGTGGCTTCTTCGAAATCAAATTGTAGATTTAGGGAACTTGCAAGGTTATTTAGGATTTGTTTCATTTTTGTGAAATTTGCAGGAGAGCAAGTCACGATTAAATTTTCAGTTTCCTTAATTCCTGTTTCTGACTTTTCGTCTTTTGTGAAGACAGTGCCGAGCTCGAAGATGTTTTGCGGATATTCATTGTCTTTGTTTTCTGACAAGATGCGAAGTGCTGGGATTAGCAGATTTGGACGGAGAATTTTGTATTCTGTTTTTGAATCTTCGAGTTTGATTTTTTCAGGGAGTTTTGTTATTTCAGATTCTTCTTGTTTGATTAGGTGGTAGGTGGAAATTTCTGTTAAGCCTAAGCCGACGAGGATTTCAGCGAGCTTTGAAATTATTTTTTCTTTTGGCGCTTCTTCAGCAATTGTTGAAATGTTTGGTAGTTCTGGGACGAGTTTTTCGTAGCCATAAGCAATTGCAATGTCTTCAATAATGTCAACTTCGTGGAGGATATCGGTTCGCCATGGCGCGACGCTCACGGTTTTATTCTTGTAATCATGACCCATTTTTGGAAGAAGTTTCTCGAGGTCTTTTTCTTTTAATTCAAGACCGAGGAGTTTGTTTGTGTTTTCCAGAGAGAGTTTAATTTTTTCCGGAGAGATATCTGGAGTTGTTATTTTTTCTTTTCCGTAATCCAGGGTCATCTGGCAGATTTTTCCGCCCATCTCTGCGAGTGTTGTGACAATTATGTTGAGCGTTCTTTGCAATGTTTCAAGGTGGAATCCAGAGCATTCTATAAAAACGTCTTTTGTGTCGAAAGTTATTTTTCCGGTGTCATTACTGTTTATTATCGGAGGCATTGAAAGAATTTTTCCTTTTGCGTCGATAAAAATTGGGAATTTGTCTTTGCCTTCGAGTAAGTGCGAGTATTCTTTTCCTGCAGGATGTTTAGAAAGTATTTGGTTCCCGTCCATTTCGTTTGTTTCTTCTAACGGGATGAACCTAATCTTTTCAGGTTGGCGAGCCTCGTATTTAATTGGAAGAGAAATTTTTTCTAAGGGGTAAATCCCAATCGCAAGTTTTTTTCTGTTTCTTCCGATTGTGATGTGCAGTTTTTCCTGCAACTCGATTATTTCTTTTATTTTGTCGTCGGAGAATTTGAGATTTTTCACAATTGCGCACGCTGTGAACGGTCTGACTTCTTTGACTGAAGAATCAATTTTTACGTGGTGGTTTTTTTCTGGTTTTTGCAGCTTGTATTTTTTGATTCCTGTTTCTTTTCCGAGGAATGCCTTGAACCCGCGAAGGTAGCCTTGCATTGAAAGCAGGTCAGGGCGGTTTGGGAAAATTTCAATTTCAATTTCTTCATTGGTGATTTTTTCAAGCGGAGTTCCGAATAGTGAGATTTTTTCTATAACTTCGTCTGTTAGTTTTATTTCCTTTTCAAATTCTTTGCGCGGGAAAGTTACGTTGGACATTTTATTTTTTTGAATTTTTTATTATAATAGTTGTCCATGCCTAAAATTATAATGAGAATAATCATTGAAAACATTAAAATAAATAAATTCGCATAAGAAGAGAAGATGACTGATATTAGGGTTACGAATAATATGGCTGTTATGTAAATGCTTTTGTCTATTTTTTTTAGTGTCATTTTTTATTTTCCTTTAGTAAGTTAATGAATAGTAACCCTTGTTTAAGAGCATCGTCAACTGCTTTGTGTTCTAAAAAGTCTTTGGGTTTTTCTATTTTCAAGAGACTTTCTGGCCAGGCACTAGTTCCTGATTGTGAATAAGGTTTTTTCAAATGAGCCATTGCAAATGTTCTTATATCTATTCCCTGATGATGGAATGGAACATCTAGGAAATGATTTTTTTCATATCTTTTTACAAATTTAATTAAATACCAAGATACAAACATAAAATCCCATGTGGCTGGATATGCTAAGAAATATAATTCTTTGTTATGCTTTTCCGATATTTTTTCCAACCAATTAGAATATTCCTTCATCACTTTCTCTGGCGATTCTGGATTGGATGTGGCCTCGGCGTATGCTTTTTTATTTTTGTTCCAGAATTCTATGGTTTGAGGATGTTGTTTAGCGTGTTCTAAAGTCTTTAATTTTTTGTAAAATTTTCCCAGTATTTTTCCATCTTCATCTAAGGCTACTGAACCTAGACTAAGCATGGAATATTCTCCGGGTATTGGCCCGTCTGCTTCTATGTCTGTTGAGATGTAAATTTCTTCCATTTTATTTCACCATCACCTCTTTGTTTCTTAAATCTTTAAGGTCGTTTTCATAAAGTTGTCTGAGGTCTTTGATTTTGTAGGCATCCGTGATTATTCTGTCGAAGCCTTGGCCCCAGGCCAGCACTGGTATCTTTGTTCCCAAGAGGGGAATTGTTATTTCTGGGCGGAAGATTCCTGCGCCTCCTAGTTCTAGCCAGACTTTTTTTTCAGGATGGAATACATTTATTTCTACACTTGGTTCCGTGTAGGGAAAATATCCTGGCGCGAATCTTACTTTGTCGAATCCCATTTTTTTGTAAAATTCTTTTAGATAGCCTAAAAGATGTCTGAGCGTTGTGTTCCGGTCTATGACGATTCCCTCGGTTTGGTTGAATTCGAAACCGTGGGACCAATCGACTGTTTCGTTTCTGAAACACTTGCCTATCGAGAAGAATTTTGCTGGAATGTCTTTGTTCACGTCGAGAGATGCGAGAGTTTTTGCCGAGAGGCAGGTTGTGTGCGTTCTCAGCACGACTTTCTTTGCATCTTCTTCGCTCCAGGAATATTGCCAGCCCTTACTTTTGTCCACTCCTTGCTCGTGAGCTTGTTTCACCTTACTGACTAATTTTTTTTCAGGGAGTCTGCCTTCTGTATCTGTGACGAAAAAAGTGTCGTGCAGGTCTCTGACTGGATGGTCTTGCGCTGTGAAAAGCGCGTCGAAATTCCAGAAAGAAGTTTGAATTTTGGAGCTAGTCATCTCTTTGAAGCCGAGGTCGAGCCAAATCTGTTTTGCATGCGAGATAGCCTGGTTTACAAAATGCCTTTTTCCGCCGAAGGTCTTTGGAACTTTAGAAAGGACGTCATACTTTCTGAACTTTTTGTTTCTTTTCCAGTTTTTTATTATCGTCGGAGTCAGTTCTTCAATTAGGTTTTGTTCTATCTTTTTTCCGGCAAGTTGTTTTCCGGCTTCTGTTAATTCGAAAGACAAGATATTTTTTTCCTGGAGCTCAATAATGTTTTTTCTTTTTTTTAGGAGATTGAGAACATGGAGTTGTTCTTCGTTCAACGAAGTTTCTTCTGCAGGAAGTGCTTCGAGGAAAGTTTCTTCAATTGTTTTTCTCGCGAGAATTTCTTTTGAAACTGCCAGGAAAATCTTCCCATTTTTTAATTCGATAAATGACTTATTTTTTAGTATTCCTAATGAGACATTGAACTCGTTGTCTGAAAGTTTAGAGATTTTTTTTGCTTCTGCTATTGCAAGCGGTTTGTTGTTTTCTAAAATTGAAATTAATTTTCTTTCTGGTAAATGATTTTTGGTATAATAAATCCCGTTTGTGCCGAGTTCGATGAGCTTCTTTTTTTTAATGTTAACTTTGACAAGGTTTTTGTTTTCAAGAAATTTCAAAGCTCTTAACAAAGATGTTGAGTCTAGTTTTGTTTTTTCTTTGATTTCTTTTATTGGAAGTGTGAGATAAGGGATTATTTTTCTTTCTAAGGGCGAAAGCTTTTCTAAAATACTTTGGTCCATCGTTGATAAAATAAATTAGTAGTTATAAAGGTATTGTTACTTCTTTGAAATTAAGATATAATTTATTATTTAAAAAATATGTTTAAGCAACCCAAATGATTATCTCCTAAACCAGGGGGTGTTATTATCGTGGCTGGATTTTTTATATCTAATCATGAAATAGGTCGATTAGAATTTATAGTTACTTGTCTGTTTTGTTGAAGCGCCGAGCGAGAGAAGAAAGTTAGCGCTGTCTTTTTTGTCTTTTGCGTTTATGACGGCGAGTTTGCATTTTGCTTTCCTGCAGATTTTTATGTTTTGTTTTATTCTTGCTAATGCGAGGGCTTTTTGTTTTTTGTCTTTAATTTCGCGGAGAGGTTTTAGGTCGATGCCTATTGCAACTTTGTTTTTTGCCGCGATTTTTGCGAGAACGTGGTTTAATCCTGATGAAAGTTGTTTTGGTTTGTCTTTTCCTTGCGTGTTGTGAATATCTAAGAGAATGTCGAACTTGCCGTATTCAAGGAGCTTGCGGTTGAAGTCGGACGATTGTGCTTGGAGGATTATCGGGGGCGTTGCTGATTTTATTTGGTTCTTCGCCTGCTGGATGTTTGATGTGGATGTCATTTTATTAATTCAGAAAGTTTGCTTCTGTACCTTTTAATAGATTCGTTCGTTAATTTGGATATAAAATCAAAAAGATTTGTATTGAAGAGTTCGGCGTTTTTGATCGCCCCGGTTATTTCCTCTTTTGTTACCTTGAAATCTGTGTAGTATTGTTTGTCTATTCTTTCAGACTTTGCTTTTGAAATTTCTAAGTTGTTTAAGTCGAAGATTTCCTTTAGCAAGATTATTGAACCTGAATGGTTTTCACATTTTATTCCTGTTTTGAACAAAAGGGCTGTTAGCAGGTGATACATGCTGTAATAGGTTAAACTAATTGATTCTTCTAACTTGTCGTTGTCTAGGAGTATTTTTGAGGATTCTAAGTTGCTTTCTGATTTCTCGATGTATGACTGCTTCAATTCTTCGCTTGATTCGACTAATTGCAGTTTTTCTTCTTCTTTTAGCTTAGTCAAAAAATTTATTTTTTTCATAGTACAATTCTACACCCTTTAGGGCCACGTGATTTTTCTCTATTTCTTTTATTAGAAGATTTGATTTATTATATTTTCCAATCTTTATGTTTAACCTAGTGTCTAATTTTTTTATTTCTTCTTTTATTGATTTGTTTGTTGTTTCTATGTAAATGTCTATGTCAGAGGTTTGTTTAGGAATGCCTTTTGCATAAGAACCAAATAATAGAGCTAGTTTTATTTTAGGGTTGACCTGAATTTTTTCGATTATTAATCTTAGTGAAGAATGCTCGGATAGGAGTTTTATCAATTTATAGTTCTCTGCTTTGTAAATATGGATTTTTGCTTCTATTGTTTTTTTTAGGAAATAAGATTTATTTTTCCCTTCTTCATTGAAGTCTACGATGTTTTCTTTTTCAAGAGTTTTTAGTTTTCTTACTATATTCATGTGGTTGGTTTCCAGTCTCTTAGCGATGTCTCTAGCGTGGCCTTTTTTCTTTATGAGTTCCAGGACTATTTCTAGTTTGTAATCTTTTTGTTCCATGTGTAACCTTTGTGTTACAATGTATTTAAGTTTTGCGGTTTTTTCAGTATCTCTGCAGAGGTTTTTCAGGTTTATTTCCCACCCCCCCGCCCAGTCCAGATAGTTCAATTTCGCGTAATTATCGACGCTGAGTTCTGCTGCGCGAAATTGATTATTGAGTGCAAGAAATAAATCTGCAATTTTTCTTCTTGTGCGGAGATACTGTTTTTGATTTGGGAAATCTTGTTAGACGATGTTTGTGGAGCAGATTTTGCGTATTGGGATAAAAAATCCGCTACATAGCTATCCTTCGATCAACGTCCCCTTAAATTTTTTTCCTTCCAAGACTTTTTGGATGTTTTGCAACTCCGGGCCGAGGAGGTAAGTCGGAATTTTGTGTTTTTTGATTACTTTTGCGGCCTGTTGGTCTAGGACGAAGTTTTGGCCAGGTTTGAATTTTATTTTTAGAGCCCTTTTTTCGAATTCTTTCCAAGAAATTGAAGGAATGAATCTTGCGTTTTTGTGTTTTGTTGGGTCTTTATTGTACAATCCCGCGACATTTGTCATGTTGATGAAGTCGGTTTTTAGGAAATGGGCGAGCTTTGCTGCAGTTGAATCGCTTGTTGAGTTTGGCGTGTATCTAAGTGCTCCGCAAATTACAACGTTGTTTTTTTTCAAGTTGTCTTTGACTTCTTTCATGTTTACTGGTAAGGAATCATTTGCCTCTTTTCCGAAAAACTGTATCATAAAACGCGCGTTCATTCTTGTTGCGCGGATTCCTGCTTGGTTTAATTCTTTTTGTGATTTGCGAGGGTTTTCTTCTCTCAAAGCGGCGATATATTTCCGGGCGATGACGCCGCCGCCGCAGACGATGACGAACTTGTAATTTTTGTAATGCTTTTTTAATGTTTTTGTGAACTGAACCAGGAAAGGAGCATTCATTTTTTCTGGGACGATTAAGGAACCGCCGAGAGAAATAACAATTATCTTTTTCATGGTTAGACTATGGAAAAGAGGTTTATTAATTTTTTTGCTACTGCTTATGACAAAAAGAAGTAGGTTATAGAGTATAACAATTGTTTATAATGGAGTTAATTAGGATTTTGTATGGTTGAAAGATTAGGCGAACGGTTGGCTGACCGGCTCTGCAATTATATTCATGAGAGATATGCCGGGCATAGCGGTGCGGGAGTTTTTCAAGACAGATTGTTTGAAAGAGATACTGCGACTCTTGATGAGTTCCCTATTTTTGGAAGTTATAGATTGAAGATTGATGAAATTGACGACGGGGGGAAAGTTGTGAGGGCAGTTATTACCGAAGGTAGAAGTAAAAAAGCAAGAGCAGAATTGGCAAAAAAACTGAGCAGGTTGTCTGTTCCTAAAAAATATGCAGATGTTTTTACGAGCGTTAGAGTAAATGGGAGAGAAGATGAGATTGTTGTTAGTATGAGATTCAAACGCGAGGAGAATTCTTCTGGGAGAACAGAAGATTTTGGAAGAATTTTTCATGCAGCTAACAACACCGCGTTTAAAGATTTGGTTCGAGGTTCTTATCCTTCGCCGAGGAAATGACGCCAGGCAGATTTGTGATGGTAATTAATAGCATATAATTTTTGAAAAAATAGCTTAAATTATAGCCAGCCCCCCAAGGTTAATAATAAAATCAATCAGGATATATTGATTGGATTTGTAATAATTATTTGGTTTGGAGGTTGGGTAACTTGTTTTGGTAATAATTGTCTTTTGATTTTAGAATCTTGTAACTAAAATTTTCAAAACCGCTGGAACGGCGTTCGTTTTTGAATCATGAATCGCGTTCCGACGAAGTCTGAGACAACTGCGGTGACGAGGAGGTCTTGGATTGCGGCCTTGAAGACGCCTTGGACAAGCGGGATGCGGGTTTTTTCAGACAGGTTTTCCATTATTGTCTGGATTTCTTCTTTTGCCAGAATTGTCGGCGCTGTTTGGATTGCGCCGGAGCGGTTTACTCTGAGGTTTTTTCCAGGGCCAGGACATTCGACGCCGAAAACAGATGGGTCTTTGAGGATTGCAGCTATTTTTCCTAAATTAATTGTTTCAGGTTTTTGTCCTGGTTTTTGTTTCGTTTGATTCTGTATTGGCAGGGGAATTGGACTTCCAGTAGGAATTTTTTGCGGCTCTGGAATAATTGGGGATATCCTCCTTTGAGGAATTTTTAAAACTTTTTTTTCAGGGAATTTCTGAAGGCTTGTTGCAGGCAGATTTGTTGTTGTTTTTATTTCTTTTTTTTCTTCTGGTTTGTAGGAATTTAGGATAAGTGCTCTTACAAAAGATTCCATAAAATTTTCTCGGAGTTTTTGTCGTTGTTCTGTTTGTGGCATTTTATTAATATCCATAAATGAAATAATGTTAATAAAATTATGGGTAGTATCCAATTCATAACCCTACATAAATAGCTTCAATAATTTCCTCCACACCATCAATAATAATCAATCAGGAACATAATGCTGGTTGGATTTGGGATAATTTGGTTAGTGGGAGTTTGGGGTTGGGGTAGCTTGTAGTATATAATTTTTGAAAAAATAGCCTTAATTGTAGCCAGCCCCAAATGGTTAATAATAAAACCAATCGGATGTAATATTAATTGAGTTTTGGATAATATCGGATTAGTTGGATTTGTGGAGGTGGAGGGGTAGCTTGTTTAGAAATGAGGCAGCGGCCTTTTCTCTGAAACTATCGATTGTTCGAAGGGCTCGTTTTTTCTCGGAGAAGGTCGGGGACTATACATGCGTTCTCTCATTCTTTCTTCCATCAAGCTAAGACCTTTTGCAAGCGTTTTGTTTTGGTCGAGTAATCTGTCTATTTTCTCTAAGAAGTCTTTGTCTTTTTCATACTCTGCAGTTTGCGGCGCGTTTTTCGCGAAATTCCTTGCAGTTATTTCAAACAAGGAAAGCAATCCCGAAATTTCTTTTGAAAGTTTGTCGAATTTTTCCGCTAGGTCTATGTGGACTTTTTGCAGTTCGACAAGGTTTTTCAAGAGGGTTTGTTCAATCTCTGACTTTTTTTTTGCAGGTTTTTTTGCAACACTATTTTTCTTATTTATTCCAATAAGAATACCTTTACTTGCTCCTCTTTTTGGCATGGTAAGATGAAGGTGGAATAATTTATAAATGTTTAGTTATCAGTATGTTTGTTTGGGTGCGTAGTATAGTTCAGGAATGGAGTTTTCCTGAACGCGGACACCGAAGGTGTCCTAATGGTGCCCATTAAACTCTCGACGGGTGCGTAGTATAATGGTAGAATATCTGCCTCCAGAGTGAAAGTTTTTCAGACTTTCCCTGCTTCCTTTTCAGGAAGAAAACGGAGCGAGCAGAGGACGGGGGTTCGATTCCCTCCGCGCCCACTTCGGTAGATAGTAAACAATCTATCTCCCTCAAAAATGCAATTTTCTACATAAGGAAATTTAAAAATAAATAAGGAGATGGTTGTTTACTTTGAAAATAATCCTTTAGTTATCTTGTTGTTCTCTTTTTTCAGGACATGTAATTTCCCACGATACACAATCTTTTTATCATTCAACTCGAGAAAATGGAGAGTGGGCAAGTGAAAAGATTATTGATAATTCTCCAGACTTTATTAAATTGGGGCAAACATTATCTGTGGCAATTGATGATAATGGCCGCATGGCTGTTCCTTATATTTTAGCATCAGAGTAGCTATATTTGGCAACAAATAATGGTGGAGATTGGCAGAGGTTTGTTGTAGATGATAGGGGAGGTTATAGGAATCCAGAGATTACAAGTGATGGGAGTGGGAATGTCCACGTAAGTGTTTTATTTGATTTAGGTGATTTATTCTCTCTTAAGCATATTACGTTTGACCCAGACTATTTTACAGAATAATCTGCCAGAACACCACTCACACTTCTCCTCAGGTTCATCACCATTCAACAAACCAAATCAACTCGCTCATTTTCCATCAACAAGCTCCTCTAACCCTTCCACCAACAAAATCTCCGCATAAGTATCTAACTCGCAATACCTCTCCAAATGCTCACGAATCTTCGCTTTCTCTTCCGCAGGAGTATCTTCAAAATGGCTTTTCAAATAAGAAATAGAAGCATCTTCTCCGTTCCCAATAACCAAATCATCATAAT
>JAHISS010000051.1 GCA_018817905.1 Nanobdellota archaeon | reverse complement strand
TTTTATCTATCTTATTTATCAAAGCAATAGGCCCAAAAGAAAAACTTACGTTTCCTTTCATTTCAATCTAGGCCTCCTTTCAGTTGTTGAACACAACTGAAAGATTCAGCATTTAAGTTTAACTGGCGATGTCAAGTTAAGAGATGTTGCTTTTACAACATTTGCCGCAGTTTATCAATCTTATTTATATCCTAAATTTATTGATTATACCGAGAAAATTGCCGAAAATGAATCTGTCAAAAAAACCTATAAAAAATTAGGAATATCCAAGGAATGGGCAAAAACTTTAATTATTGGATGTTTGTTTTTTATTCCTAACATGGCATATTGGGGATTGCTTTCGGTAAAAAATCAAGGAAATATTACTCTAAAATCTGCAACTCAAGCCGCCAAATCTATAGGGGTTGGAAGTATTCCATATTTAGGTGTTGATTATCTCGTAACAAACAAACTCAAGAAAAGATATTGTTTACCAGTTTGGTCAGCCGCAGAAATTGCTTATAACTCATTCTTAGCAGGAGTTGCTTACTTAACAAAAAATACTTAAGAGAAAAAATGATCCCTCTTCTTTTTTAGAAAAAAGAAGCAAAAAGACGGCAAACCCTCTTTATTTATTGGGATTTACTGGCGTTCCTGCCATCCACAAATCTGCACTTACTCTTCGGAATTTTTTTGCTACGCAAAAAATCACTTGTAGTTATTCCTCGTTGCTCCAAGTTTTCGCAAGAGTTGAACAGCAGATTAAAACTCCGCTCCGTTGCACTCCGCTACGCCCATCGTTTCATTCTAGATGGTAAATTTTTGGAGGGGATTGCCACTTCTCTTAATCGCAATGTTTTATAGGAAAGTTTAAATCTCTCTTGTGATAATTTTATTTGTGATGGATTTTAAAAAGATAGAACGCAAGTGGCAGAAGCGCTGGGAAGAGGAGAAGATTTTTGAAGTGAAAGAGTCTGCGAAGAAAAAGAAGTTTTATGTTTTGGACATGTTTCCGTATCCTTCGGGGGCGGGGCTGCACATTGGACACGCGTTTGTGTTTTCCCTGGGGGACATTTTTGCTCGGTTTAAGAGGATGCAGGGACATAATGTTTTGTATCCAATTGGCTACGACTCTCTTGGTTTGCCGGCGGAGAATGCTGCGATTGAAGCTGGGACGCATCCAGAAGAATACACGAAGAAGTCGATTGCGAATTTTATGAAACAGCAGAAGGCGATGGGTTGGAGTTACGATTGGAGCAGAGCGGTTAAGACTTCTAATCCTGAATTTTATAGATGGGACCAGTGGATTTTTTTGAAGATGCTGGAGAAAGGGTTGGCTTACCGGAAGAAAGCTCCGGTGAACTGGTGCAGGAAGTGCGATACTGTTTTGGCGAACGAGCAAGTGATTGATGGGAAATGTTGGAGACATGAAGACACGGAAGTTGAGATAAAGAATTTGGAGCAGTGGTTTTTGAAGATAACTGATTATGCTGAAGAGTTGTTGGAAGGGCTGGATAAACTTGATTGGCCGGACAATGCGAAGAAGAGGCAGAGGAATTGGATTGGAAAGAGTTACGGGACAGATATTTATTTTGAGATAGATGGATCGGATAAAGTTCTTCCGACTTATACAACAAGATGCGATACGATTTTTAGCGTTACGTTTTTGGCAATTGCTCCGGAGAGCCCACTTGTTAATGAATTAGTTGAAGGAACTGATTGGGAGAAAGACGTTAAGGAATTTGCACAGAAGCTTGCGAAAGAATCATTAGCAGATAGAATTAATGAAGAAAAAGAGAAAGTGGGTATTTTTACAGGAAGATATGCAGTTAATCCTGTGAACGGCGAGAGAGTTCCGATTTATGTTGCGAATTTTGCCTTAACGTATGGTTCTGGAGTCGTGATGTGCGATGCTCATGATAAAAGAGATTTTAGGTTTGCTCGAAAGTATGATATTCCGTTAAAGTTTGTGATTAGTAAAGACGGCAAGGAGATAGATGCTAATCGGGAGGACGATGCGTTTGTTGACGACGGTATCTTGTTTAACTCTGGGGAATTTAGCGGAATGAAAAATCGTGAGGCTTTGCCGAAGATGGCAGACTGGATTGAGAAGAAAAAGTGGGGAAAGAAAACTGTGAATTATAAACTTAGAGATTGGTTGATTTCGAGGCAGAGATATTGGGGAACGCCGATTCCTATTATATACTGCGATAAATGCGGGGTTGTGCCGATTCCTGAAAAGGATTTGCCGGTGAAACTGCCTAAGGACGTGAAGTTCGGGAAAGGAAATCCGCTAAAGACGAATGATAAATTTGTTCATGTGAAATGTCCAAAATGCAAGAGCGACGCAAGGAGAGAGACGGACACGATGGACACGTTCGCTAATTCGTCATGGTATTTCCTAAGGTATGCGGATCCTAGGAATGATAAGAAGATTTTTGATGAGAAGAAAGCAAATTATTGGGCGCCGATTGATCAGTATATCGGTGGACCGGAACATATTACTGGACATTTGATTTACTTTAGATTTTATACGAAGTTCTTGCGCGATTTGGGGCTGTTGAAATTTGACGAGCCTGCGCTAAGGTACTTCACTCAGGGAATTGTGCATGGTGCTGACGGGGAGAAGATGAGCAAATCCAGAGGGAATGTTATTGAACCTTTGGAGATGATTAAGAAGTTTGGAGCGGACACGTTGAGATTGGCGTTGGTTAGTTTTGCCGGCCCTGACAAGGATAGTTCGTGGGATGAGAAAATTGTTGTTGGGAATCATAAATTTTTGAAGAAAGTTTATGAATATTTTGATGGTTGGAAACCTGGGAAAACTGAAGCAATAGTTGAGAGCAAGTTGAACAAGACAGTTAAGGAAGTTACGGATTACATTCAGAATTTTAAACACAATCTCGCGGCGATTAAATTAAGGAATTTGTTTAATTCGTTTGTCGATGGTGCGATTGATAAGAAATCTGCTGAAACGTTTTTGAAGTTGCTGCATGTTTATTGTCCATTTGTTACGGAAGAGTTGTGGGAGAAGATGGGGAACAAGCCGTTTGTTTCGTTGGCAGATTGGCCGAAGTTTGACGGGAAGAAGATAAATGAAAAGTTTGATAAGATTGACGCGGCGGTTGACAAAACTATTTCAGATGTTTTGAATATTTTGAAAATTGTCAACGGGGAGAAAATTTATGTTTATGTTTTGCCGAACGAGTTAGAGAACTACGATGCTGAAGTGCTTGGAAAGAGAGTTGGAAAGGAAGTTAGGGTTTTTGCGGTGAACGATGCGAAGAAATATGATCCTTTAGGGAAATCAGCGAAGGTGAAACCTGGAAGGCCGGCAATCTACGTGGAGTAGATTGCGCGCATTCGTTCGCCTAAACTCGGTCAAACGAAAGCTAGGGATTTTTGTTGAGTGAATTAAAGTTTACGAATTTGGGACAGGATTAAAGCCTGAATAAGTTATGCCAAATATCTCTACAGAAAAGAGCAGTATCAATTCTGTCCACCCTCTTCTGTCTAACTTTCCATCCAAACATTTTCTTATCTCCTCCGAAACAACTCTCTGAGT
>JAHISS010000050.1 GCA_018817905.1 Nanobdellota archaeon | reverse complement strand
TTTTTATCTATCTTATTTATCAAAGCAATAGGCCCAAAAGAAAAACTTACGTTTCCTTTCATTTCAATCTAGGCCTCCTTTCAGTTGTTGAACACAACTGAAAGATTCAGCATTTAAGTTTAACTGGCGATGTCAAGTTTTAATGTAGCAAGAGAGATTAAAAAAAGATCTCCAAAAACAAAAATTATTCTTGGGGGCTCACATGCCTCACATACCGCAAGAGAAATTCTTGAGGATCAACAGTCTATAGATGCTATCTTTTTGGGAGAGTCATTTGGAACAATAGTTCCAGGAACCAGAGCATTACTAGCCGATTCCCCACTAGAAGAAGTTCAAGGAGTTATGTTTAGACACAATAAAAAGATTATTGATAATGGATGGGGTCCCAAGGTTCCTTTAAATCAACTTCCTACCCCAGAGCGTTCCCGAGATTTACACAAATTAACAAAAACTGCTAGTATAATGCCCGCCGTAGGATGTATTGCGGCATGTAGTTATTGCTCATCTGAAGCATTGAGAGATCATTCATGGAGAACTCGTTCACCAGAAAACATCGCAGAGGAAATTGAAGGTCTTAAAAGAGAATTCGATATCAGTACTATTGAAACTCATTGTGATGATGCGTTTGGTCCTGCAAGGCAGGCTATTAGCACATATACGAGTTTAGCTCAAAGATTAATTTCAGACAATCTTGGTGTTCGATGGAGATCTGTTCTGCGCGCTACAGATTTTGGTGAGAACGGAAAGTTAGTTGATGAAGATTTTTGGAAATTATTAGGCAAATCTGGTTTAGAAAGACTTTATATGGGTTTTGAAGGGGGAACAGATGAGCGTCTAAGAAACTTACGAAAACCAGCGAGCGTAGATCATAATAGTAGGGCGTTTAAGTTTTTGACAAATCTGGGAATTGCAGTTCAATACGGTTTTATTATGTTTTTTCCTGATTCAACTCTTGAAGAGATTGGGCAGAATAATGACTTTCTTTACGATTTGAGAAACACATCTTTTTGCAACCATAGTTCAAGCTTGATACTCCTACCAGGATCAGAGTATTTTAAAAAATATAATCTTGAAGGAAAACTAACAAGACCATTTTATGGGCCCCAGCCTTATGTGTTCTCAAACTCGCAAGTTGCAGATGTCCACGAGGGCTATACTAGATTTACTACAGAACAGCAGCTAATAGATATGCTTTGTAATGATCTGCGTTATGCTATTACAAAAGGCTGTGCTAGAACTATCCATCAGGATAGAGGTCTAAATGTTAGAGAGGAGTTCTTAGAAGAAAGAGCAAAAGATTTGCATAGAATTGGAAGAGAGGCAATAAGTCGGCCCAGTGAAGCTTCAGGCAGTCTTTCTGAATTTAATCAGTATTGGCAAACTAAATTTGGAGATTACATAAAAGAAAATGCAACAGCTACTTAGATACCAAAATAATTCAGGGTTATTTCCGACGATTGGGAAAAAGAAGGAATTAGAAAGAAGCCTTGAAAGTATTTTCTTGCATACATTTGTACTAGAATATCTACTGGACCATCATTCCGAAGAGGGGGCAGGAGCAATTCAGAAAGGTCTTGACGCTCTTGTTTCCCATGCAGTAAGCGAAGAAGAAACGTATATGTGGCAGTGGCTTAAGAATCCTCCTGGGAAAGGAGACCATCGCCCACCAGATACTGATGATACTATGAGGGCACGATTAATTATTGAAAAAGCATTGCGGGGAGGATTTAGTGTTCCAAAAGAATTTAAAAATTTTGACTACGATGCATTTCTTAATCCATTAATGACTGAAGATGGATCAATTAGAACGTATGTTAGAGATCGTCATTCTGAAAGTTGTCCCATTGTGAATACTAATATACTTTATGCTTTAACATCTATCGGAGGACATGATCAAATCAGGATTAGAATTAAGGAATCTCTTGAACAAACAGCGGAATCTGTTTCTTTTGATCCCGATATTTTTTCAGAACAAAGCAAATACTTTATCTCCCCATTATTTCCAACGTATGTACTTTCAAAGATTATCAAAGCAGATCCAGATTTCTTTTCTACAGATGAAGAAGAAAGAGTTGTTAAATATTGTAAAAAAATTAGTCCACGAAACGTTGTTGAGGAAGCATGGAAATCCAGTATTTTAAGAAACTGTGGACAACAAGAGAATTTATTAGCGGAGGCAAGTTATGATAATATTCCAATTTTCCAAGCAAAAAGTCTAGGAGAAGTTTATGGCTCCCCTTCTGCTACGGCAATATTTTGTCTTGAAGCTAAATCTTAAACCCTCCATTACATATACACATATTAAGAGCGCCCCAAGGTGACTCTTTTCCCCAACCCCTCCGACGACAAACCCCCAGACACACCCCAAAAAGGCGGACGTCAGATTCCGAGCATTTTCTCGAGGTTTTCAGACACCCACTTTCGCTGGGTGCACAATCCAAACTTCTTGTACTTCTTGACTAAATCTCTTTTAGAAACAACAATCATCCATCGATCTTCATATCTCTCATTAAGAAATTTTATTTTTTCTTCGAGCTGTTTCTTTTTCCTAAGAAGTGTTCCGGTCTCAATCTCAATTGCAAAGTCTTTTCCATTAACTTCAAAAGTCAAATCAGCGTCTCTAGTTTCATGTTCCAGAATATCCTCAATCATTGTATACTCTTCAAGCAATCGTCTAACAGACCAAACAAGAAAAGTGTGAGCAATTGAGTGATTTAAAGTGGGTCTAATTAAAACAGTGATAATCTCTTTTTTGGCAACACAATATTCATTAACTTGTTTATAATCTTCTTCCAAAAGAATTTTTATCTTTTCTTCGCTTAACTCAGATTTATCAAAGACTTTGTTTTCTTCTAGATCCAAACGATCCTTCAAGTAAGCCCTCTGCTGATTATCGGTTCTTCTCATTTTTTCTCTTTCTAATCTCAATTCATTAATTTCATATTCAATAGACCTCCTTTTATCCGTGAGATTTATCAGTTCATTTTTATGTCTGAGTTCAACGAGATAGTTCTTCGCTTCTTTGATTTTATAATCTAACTCAGGATATTTTTTTATAAGATTTTTATTCCTTATTTCAGATAACTTTGATTTTATTGCTGTGTAATCAACCTCACTCAATTCTAGCCTTAAGAAATTATCAACGCACTCTCTTTCTTCCATCAATTCTTTTCTCTTTTTACGTAATTTGAGATAAACCCTATAAAAAGTATAACTTCCAAAAGTTCCGAGTAAAAAGATCAAGGCTATATGCACAAGATAGTTATTTATTATTGAATAAGTTAGAAAGGTTAATTGCTGTTTTAGGATTCCTAATTCTCTTACAAGACTTTCATAAAAGCTCAGTAGCGCTACTGAGACAAATGGAGCAATCACAATTAAATCCCTAACATCAAATTTCTCTTCTACGCCAGCACCTCCACTTGCGACCTCAATTGCGCCACATATTCCATAATCTTCCCCATTTGTAATTTCATGTGTTTGTTATCTTCCCTAAGAAATTCAGCTTCCTGTTCAGCCTTTGTAAGTCTCTTCTCGATCTCAGTTTTCGTAACATCAATCAGCAAATCCTCTTCAGAAATAGTATCCTTCATACCCAATAATTCGGAATAATAATGAATCTTCTCTGACTTCTTCCAACCGAAACGATATTTCAAAGCAGACTCTGACTTGTAGCGGGGGAGCCAATAACAGCAAGATATATGACGAAAATCGTACAATGTAAGATCTGAGTATTTCTGGCCTGCTTGGCTTGGCACATCTCCAAAAACTCTTTTTGCTACGCGTTTAAGATATTTGTTAACAGTAAAGGGTTTTATTGGAAAGATATAGTCCTCCTGCTGGAGTTTATTCTCGGCTGCGTGTTCTTTTACTAACTCAGAGCAAAGCATCAGTTTAATTCTCCGCCCAAATGTTTTACTTATCTCATCTCGGATATGGACTTCTTTAAAATTGCTAAAGAAATCAGAAACTTTAACATTGACTAGTTCTGTCGGCGATCTTATACCTGAATCAAACAGAAACATTAACAAAACTTTATACTCCGGTTTAACAATGTCGCACATCTTCCTTACCTGCTTCTCATCTAAATATACCCATTTTGGTTTTGGGTTAGTTGGGTCAAGATCGTTGGTGATATCTAGGATTTCAATGCCTTCTTTTTTTCTGACTTTCATGTGCCAATGCCAAAACGCTTTGAACGCCTTAACGTAATCTCCAACCGATGTATACTCCTTACCATCTTTCCTTTTTATTTCTCCCTTCCTCATTTTAGAGAAAAGGGATGTAATCTGCTCTTCTGTTATTTTTGTTAAGTCATTGAGAGAATAATATTCCTCAAATCTCCTGCAAAAGAATAACAATCTTTCACGCAAGGTGTTCAGCCTTGCATATCCCCTAGCCCCCCTGGTGCTTCTTGCAGCTATGTTAATCCCATTCTCCATATCTGTTATGTAACGAAGTATTAAATCAGAATTAGCGACAGAAATCCCTCCAATTGCACCCTTAGTTTTTTCCTTCCACTTCTGGTATTTCTCTTTATGTTTGTATGGATCTATTTTCATTTCAAGTTTGAATCGGCTTGAAGTTAAATACTTCTTGAACCGATTATGAAAAAACCGTCCCTTCAATATACCAAAATGTGCTAATGCCCCCACCGGGATTCGAACCCGGGTCTCCGCCGTTCTCCATCACCTCGATTGAGGCAATGATATAAATCAATGCCTGTCCTAGAGAGGACTGAACGTATCATCTCAACGACTTAACGTTCGGCCATGCGAGAGGGCGGGATCTTTAACCTCTGGACCACAGGGGCATGTCTCATAATACAACATCCACTTTAAAAGATTTGCTAATCTCTGTAAAAGCTTAGTTTTCTGAAACCAGCATCGGACTCGCATTTTGCTTCCCACCCAACTCCCTGAGACAGTTCTTAGTTATCTTTTTACTAAACTGTATCGGCTCGCCCACCCAGAGACTGCAATCACTGCGCAGTTTTCTTTCTGCGTTTCCAATATGCCGCGATTGCTTATGAATTGCAAAAATGCGATTAATAAAAAATCACTTCAGAAAGATAAGTAGATACTAATCTCCGTGAAGAGTCCTTTCCAAATTCTCAAAACCTTCTCCCAAATAATATGCATCTTCATTAGACAGGCGCAATATCTCCAGAGTCATTCCATGGTCATTATACTCTAAACCTCTGCAAGCCTTCCAATGACAATAACTTTCTAACGGCCTTATTCCTGCATGCAGTCTAAATGTCCTTCGTTGTTCTTCTCTTGTCTGAGAACCATCGACCCATCCCAAATCCTTTGCAGCATCAATTACTCCATCTGGAACATAAGGCTGCTCTGCTAACATTCCTTCAAGCATAGCATCCATTATCAAAGAAGGTCCATCAAAATTACCACATTTCATAGAAAAGTCATTAAATTAAACATTAAATACTTAACGTTGGCTATTAATTACTCTCAAAGCCTGTAGTATACGAAAATTAGTTCGCCTGTCTAAATAGCCAAATTAATAATAGCTACGCTCACAAGATTTATTTGATAATGATTATTCAAAAAATATTTGGTGGTGGGGGCGAGCACGTTACGTGTGGAGTATTGTGTTATGATTAAGACCATACGTGGCTGCGAGAAGGGGGGTGGGGAAATAATCTTGCTATTCTTTGAGTTGTAACAAAAACGAATTAATAACTGCATACCACAATTATTCTCAAAGCCAAAAAGTTTTATATATCTCCTTATCCAAAAAACTATATGAAACCATCCACAAAAAGAAGAGCAGTTTTATTTCTTGGAGCCACTTTTTTCTGTGGGTGCATTGGAAGCGCTGTTCAAGAACAAGGGGAGCACGGATTTAGCGGAGAAATAAAAACAGAAGCAAGGACTGCTGGAACAAACTTCAACAGCCTTGGTGATTTTTTAGATAATAAAAAAGTCATTGAAGCAGCAAGAGTTGCAGAACAGCAGGGATTTCAATTTGATTTTCAAACAGGGGAAAATCCGCCAAATATCGAAGGATTCTACACTTTAAATTGGCAAAGAAACCAGAAAGGTTCTGGTCAGGAGACAGCGCGTTTTCATTGGTTTGAGCAAAGAGGAAATCTGATTAGTTGCAATTCTTATGATGAAAATGCTTTGCTTGCTAAAACATTTATTCATGGAACCGGCAGTCATTTTACAACTTACTCTGTCTGCCAGATAACAGTAAATTTTGAAGGCACCGAATGCCGAACAGACAATGTGCTTATCTTTGATGGAAGAGTAGACCAGAACGGAAATTTAGAAACACATTATCTTGCTATACCAGTCTACAACCACACGCCAGACGCTTGCCAAGGTTTTGAGTCAAGTTCAGGCAGAGCATTTTTTAAGAAAGAGCAGAATCACTGATTCTTATCTTCTCTAAAAACAGTAACTAACTCAGTAGCATAACGATTTCAAACCAATAAAAAATTATTGAAAAATTGATTATCAACTTGACATCGCCAGTTAAACTTAAATGCTGAATCTTTCAGTTGTGTTCAACAACTGAAAGGAGGCCTAGATTGAAATGAAAGGAAACGTAAGTTTTTCTTTTGGGCCTATTGCTTTGATAACTTGACCTCGCCACATA
>JAHISS010000049.1 GCA_018817905.1 Nanobdellota archaeon | reverse complement strand
TTTCAGTTAAGTTTAATAGTCAAGGTTCTAAATGGATAAAATGATATACACTCCAAGAGAAGATTCTCACTTGCTTGAAAAAGAAGTTAGAAAATACGCTAAAGGAAAGAAAGTTTTGGACATTGGTTCTGGAAACGGAATTCAGGCGCAGGCAGCTTTGGTGTCTGGCGCACGAGAAATTCTGGCAGTTGACATTAATCCTGAAGCTGTTAAACATTGCAAGAAAAATGGTTTGGATGCAATTCAATCTGACCTTTTTGAAAATGTCGAAGGAAAATTCGATTTAATTATTTTTAATCCGCCGTATCTGCCTGGGGATGAAAGAGAAGATGCAGAAAGTGCCGTGGCGACTTCTGGAGGGGAGAAAGGTGATGAAATTATTGTTCGTTTTCTTGAAAATGTTGGAGAGCATTTAGAGAAAGATGGAATTATTTTGATTGTTGTTTCGAGCTTGACTCCTCTTGATGGGATAGATAAATTTGTTAAAGAAAAAAGAGTTGTTGCTTCGGCGAAAGTTTTTATGGAAGAGTTGGAGGTTTGGGAAGTTCGGCAAAGCTCTTAAAATTTATGAGACACAACTGTAAAATAGCCTAATATGTAATCGCTCTGCTCACAAAATTGATTTGACAATGGTTATACGGAAAAGGTTTTGTGGTGGTTTGGTTGGGTGATATTGTAACAAAACGAATTAGTTACTTCTCATTAAAATTGTGATAGCAAGTTTTAAAACCCCTCAAATTCTAACTTTTTTATGACTAACGAAGAATTGCTGCAGAGAGCTGTGATGCTGAAACAGCAGTCAGAAGAAATTGAAAAACAGCTTGACTTTGTCAGTGAGCAGATTAAGGATATGGAGCAGTTTAGTGAGAACCTTGGGGTTTTGCAGGATGAGGGAGCTGGCGAGATTCTTGCGAATATTGGACGCGGTGTGCACATGAAAGTTGATACTAAGGAAGGCGAGAAATTATTTGTCGAGGTCGGAGCTGGTGTTTTGGTTCGGAAGACTCCGGAAGAAGCGCGGGAAGTTGTTAAAGAACAGATTAGGAAATTCAACGAAGCAAGACGGCAATTGACTGCGCAGTTGCAAGAGTATGCTTCGCAGTTCAACGAGATGTTAAAAGAAATTGAGAAGTTGAAGAAAGGTGAATAGGATTTAGATAAATTTAAAAGTCCTACGGATTAAAAGATTATGCTGGAGTTGAAATGGGAAAATCAATAAAGATGGCCAAGAGAAGGTCGCGAAGGAAGCGAAAGAATAACGTGAATATTAAGAAGCGAAGTTAATTCTGATTTGGGAAGTTTTTTATATCTCTCCGCCCTCTCATTTCTATAAAAGAGAAATGAAAATGGCCACAGTGGAACAACTTCAGAACATTGCGAACGTCCTGCGCAGGGACGTGGCTAAGATGACGACGGCTGCGGGGAGCGGGCATCTGTCTTCGTGCTTTTCGTGCGCAGAAATTATGTCTTCGCTGTTTTTTCACGAAATGAAGTTCGATGTTTCCAAGCATGACTACGAAGACAACGACGAATTTATCCTGAGCAAAGGACATGCTGCGCCGATTTTGTATTCTGCTTTGTTTCGCGCTGGCTGTGTTAAAACTGACTTGATGAAATTGCGAAAATTAAAAAGTCCGCTGGAAGGCCATCCAATGCCTAAGTCGCTGAAATGGGTCAAGGTGGCGACTGGAAGTTTAGGGCAGGGCGCTTCAATTGGAATTGGCATGGCTTTAGCTGGGAAATTGCAGGGCAGGAAATATCGAATTTATGTTTTGCTCGGCGACAGCGAAATGGCTGAAGGCAGTGTTTACGAGGCTTTGCAGTTAGCGCCGTATTACAACTTGGATAATTTGTGTTTTATTATCGACGTCAATCGACTTGGGCAACGAGGGCAGACAATGATTGGACATGATTTAAAAAAATATGCAGAAGGAATTAAGTCGTTTAACTGGCACGGGATTGTTGTTGACGGACATGATGTTAGTCAGATGATTGAAGCGTTTGACGAAGCTAAAAAAGTTGGAATGCCGACTGTGATAATTGCGCGGACCTGGAAGGGGAAGGGAATTTCTTTTGTTGAGAACCAAGATGGGTGGCACGGGCGGGCGATGAATAAGGAAGAACTTAGTGAGGCGCTGAAAGAAATTCCTGATGTTAAATTTCCTAAGGTGAAAATTGAAAAACCAAAAAAAGTCGAAGTTGTAAAAAACAAATCTGAACGGTTAGAAGTTAGTCCTTATGAGGTCGGGGGTTTGGTTTCGACTCGAATGGCTTACGGCAAGGCGCTGGCAAATCTCGCCAAGGCAAATCCCAAAGTTATTGCTGTCGACGCAGAAGTCAGCAACTCCACAAAAACAGATGAAGTAAAAAAAGTTCGGCCGGGACAATTTGTCGAGGCATTTATTGCAGAGCAAGACATGGTTGGGATTTGTTTGGGGATGAGCAAGAAAGGATTTAATGTTTTTGGCTCAACCTTTGCAGCGTTTTTGTCGCGGGCGCACGACCAAATCAGAATGAGCGCTTTGTCTTCGGGGAATTTTACTTTGTGCGGTTCGCACGCCGGCGTTTCAATTGGCGAAGACGGCGCGTCGCAAATGGGGCTTGAAGATATTGCGATGATGCGGGCGTTGCCGGGAAGTATTGTTCTTTATCCGAGCGATGGAGTTTCAACTGAAAAATTAGTTTACTTGGCTGCAAAAACAAAAGGCATGAAATACATTCGGACTACGCGCGGGAAAACTCCTGTGATTTATCAGTCTGGGGAAGAGTTTAAGCTGGGAGACTTTAAGGTTTTGAGGCAGAGCAAAATGGACAAGGTTGTTTTGGTTGGAGCTGGAATAACTTTGCACGAGGCGCTGGAAGCACATGAAATTTTAAATAAGAAGAAAATTAATTCTGCTGTCGTGGATTTGTATTGCGTGAAGCCGTTTGATTCTAAAAAATTTATTAAGTTTGTTAAAACGCATGGGAAAAAATTAGTTGTTGTTGAAGACCATTATGAAGAAGGTGGAATTGGCGAGATGCTTGCTGAGGAGTTGGAAAATTCTGGAATTAAGATAAAGCATTTATTTGTTGGTGAGATTCCGCATTCTGGGAAACCGGAAGAGTTGTTGAAGAGATATGGGATCGATTCTGGGGCGATTGTTAAAGCTGTGAAGAAATTAATAAGCTAATGCCTTGGAGAATCTAATTTCGCTTCTCTTACTAGGGCTTTTCTTTTTGTTGAATGATGTGTTAGAGTTGATTTAGCACCCCTTCTGCTATGGTATGGGGGAACTTCTATTTTGAACTGCGCAGCTTGTAGGTCTTCATATCCTTCAGTAGATTCTCCAACCACTGGAATAGATTCTCCTCTTGCAACTCCTACCACAGCATTGGCGACCAAAGGTTGTTGAAGTCCATAACTTCTTGGTGGTTCTGGGAGAGGTAGGTCCCTCATTCTTTCTGCTGACCTGCATTGTTTATGAGTATCTCTCGCATGCTTTTCATAAGGGGCTTGCTTTAGTTCGTGTAATGCGCGTTCCTCAGGGGACTTATGTTCTTCAGGAGGATCATAAGAATCGTTCCCTTCTGCTAATAATCCAAAACCGTCTTCAAGGGTAGACTCATCAAAGTGCCCATCCTCATTTGTGCTCATTTCAAAAATTCTTGCTGACATTTTCCTCTTCAGATAATTATTCCGCCTTTATAAATTTTTAGATTGCGAATTTTTATTGTAGTCCCAAGAAATTAGTTAGCCATCTAAACAGCCCAATTCGTAATTGCTCTGTTAACAAGATTGATTTAATAATGATTATCAAAAAATATTTTTTGGGGGGCTGTTGGGGCGAACATGTTACGTGTGGAGTATTATGTTGAATTAATTCCATGCGTGGCTGCGAGAAATAATTAAGCTATTTTGGATTGAAAGAAATATCCTGTCCATTTCCATAGGAACATTTAAAAAAATAATTTTTCTTATAGGGAGATGAAAAAGAAGGTTGTTGAATTGTTCGTATTTGGAATTTTAGTGATTGCGAGTTTGGGGTTTGTTAGCGGTGAGGCTTGCGACCTTGACGTGGAGTTAATTAACCAAGACCCTTATCCAGCTGTTCCTGGAGAATATGTAAAAGTTGTATTTCAGTTGAGCGGCGTTAGCAACACTGAGTGCGGAGATATTAGTTTTGAGCTAATTGAAGGGTTTCCTTTTTCCCTGGACCCTGGGGCTTCTTCAATTGTTAAAATCGCAAGCGGAACTTATGTAAGAAATTTTGAATCGTCTTTGATTGTTCCTTACGAACTGAGAGTTGATAAAGACGCCCTTGACGGAAACAATCCGATTGATGTTGCGTTTTATTACACTGGGAAAAGTTCTGGAAAGTCTACGAAAATTCAGCAGTTTAACATAAATGTTGAAGACGTGAGCGTGGATTTTGAGATTTCAGTAAAGGAATATGATTCTTCTACAAACATCTTAACTTTTGAAATATTAAACACCGGAAAAAATGACATCGAGGCGCTAACAATTGAAATCCCGAAGCAAGAGGGCGTTATTGTGAAAGGAAGCAATAGAAATATTATCGGCGATTTGGATTCTAACGAGGACACGACTGCAAAGTTTGAAGCAGTTCCGTCTGACGGAGAAATTGAAGTTAGCATTATTTATACTGACGGAATCAATGTGCGAAGAAGATTAAACACAAAAGTTGTTTATGACTCTTTTTATTTTACTGAGAGGAAAAAAGACGAAGCCACGTCAAGGTCGTTTTACTTTTATGCTTTTTTTGGTTTATTGATTTTGTGGGCGGTTTTGTGGGGAAGGAAAAGATGGAAGAAAAAGAAGCTGCGCGAGAGTGAACGGCGGCTGCGGAGAAAGTAGTTTTATTTCTTATCCAAGACCAAAGATTAATGAATAAATCTCGTTCGGAGGAGCCTGGTGGTGGGCTTTGTTGGTGATAGATTAAAGGTTTTCAAAATATCAGCTTCCTCCGAAATATTGAATTTTAATTAGATAAATAATTGCGATTATAGCAAAACCAGATAATTTAACATCATAAATTTATCCTTTTCTGTCTATCGATATTTGTCAGATATTGTTTGCAAATCAGAAGTGCTATATCTGGCTATTTAGAGCGTTAAATGAAAATGTTAAGTTTAGTTAGTGCAAAATTACACTAATCACCAAAAATTAATTATTACTGCAGAAAGAAAATTAATTATTCATACCTCAACGCATCAACAGGCCTAATCTTTGAAGCGCTCCACGCCGGCCAAGCGCCTGAGATTGCTCCGGTGAGAGTTGCGAATGCTATGCATCCCAAGAAAAGAGATGCGGAAAAGTGGGGTGAGAGGAAGCCCCAGCCGAAATTGTCCAGAATAACTCCAGCTATGTAACTCACAAGCCAGCCCAACGCCACGCCTAAGACGCCGGCCACAAAACCAAGGAAGGCAGATTCGAATAAAAATACTTTGAAGATTTCTGAGTTTTGAGCGCCGACAGATTTCATTATTCCGATTTCCTTAATTCTTTCTAAGACCGAAGTTACCATTGTGTTGGCTGTGTTAACTGCAGAAACAACGACTGAAATCAGGGCGATAAGAATGACAAAGGCGATTATCACATTTAGTGCGATTGCGAAAGATTCAATCAGGTCTTGAAATGACTGGACGTAGAAATCTTCCTGTCCTTCTTCCAGGCCGCGCTCCTTCCGCAGGTTTTTTTCTATTTTCGCGATAATTTCGTCGATGTTTTTGACGTCGACTCTTGCGATTAACATTCCGTAGGAAAGATTGTCGTCTGCGTATAGTTCTTCCATGTAATCATTGGTTATATAGATTTGAGAGTCGTCTGCAGGATTACCAACTTCTTCTAAGAATCCTACAATTCTCATCTTTTTTCCATCTATTTTTATCATGTCTCCGAGAGCATACTGGTCTGGGAAAATTCTTCCCGGGATTAAATAGTTGTATCCTGCGATGACTCTCCCTGCTTCTCCGTTCCTGAGCCAGCGACCTTCTTCTATATCTATGTTGGAGAGTTCCATCATTATCGGCTTTTTGGGGTCATAACTTATAAAAAAAATGTATTTCTGTTCTGTTCCTTTTTCGACTTGTGCTGCGCGGAAATAAGAGCCGCTGGCTTCGAAAACTCCTGCAACTTTTTCTATGGCTTCTAAATCGTCGTCAGTTAGTTTGAACGTGTCGTCTAAGCCGGGAGCGCCCATGCCTTTTGCTTGAATCATCACCTTATCGACTGATGAACTGCTTTGAAATGATTCTGTGTAATCGTAAAGGCCCCAGCCAAAACTAATGAAAATAAAGATTGTTGTAATTCCTACGAAGATTGAAAGGATGGTCATAAAGCTTCGGCCCCGGCTCTGCCAGAGATTTTTCAATGAATAATTTATTAGCTCTTTACTGATTACCATTATCCTCTTAATGCCTCCACTGGGTGTTGTCTCGCTGCCTGCATTGCTGGAACGATTCCGGCAAGGCCTCCTAAAATAAAACTTCCGATTATTGGCGTGATGACCCAGAAAATGTCTATTTGCGGTTTGAGAGTAGAACCTATATAATTTCCGATTCCAATTGTTCCGAAGTAGCCTACTGCGACTCCTACCGCAACTCCCAGGATTCCGCCAGCCAAACCGAGAAGGCCTGATTCAATCAGGAATAATGTGAATATGTGTTTGTTTTTTGCGCCGATTGCTTTCATTATCCCGATGTCTTTTCTCCTTTCTAAAACCGCGGTGCTCATTGTATTGACTATTCCGATTGTTCCAACGATAATTGAAATTACTGCAATCATTGAAATGAAAATTTTGACGCCGTTAAGGACGCTGTTTACCTGCTCCATTGCGCCCTCTGGCGTTGAGACTTCAAAATCTTCTTCGCCCTTTTTAACGTCCCGCCTTTTTCGCATCAGCTTTTCAATGTCTTCCTTTACAAGCTCCATTTCGTCCTTGTCCTTTACCTGGACAGCAATTGTATCTACTTCGTCTCCGTAGCCAATAAGATCTTGCATGGGTTTTGCATTCATTAAAACTATATTATCGAAGATGAAACTTCCTTTTTTTTCGAAAATTCCTACAACTTCAAAGCTTTCATCGTCTATTAAGACTTTATCTCCAGGTTCGACGATTTTACTCAGGCCCACTTTGTCCACGTAGAAGTTGTATCCTAACACGACTTTTTTGTCATCGCCGTCTTTTAGCAGTCTTCCGGTTTCCACCTTTGCATCAAGGACTTCGTAAACAAAATCTCTTTCTTCGCCGTCAGGAACGTCAATAGCCATCCCGAATACTGTTATGTCGTTATACTCTAATTTTCCTGTTCGAATATTTCTCCTAACTGCTCTCTTTACGCTGCTCAGCTTTCCTATTTCTTCAACGTCTTCTACGACTAACGGGTCGATAACGCCGCTTCCAGGTGGGCCGTATGCTGTCAATCCGCCGGCTTGGACTGTGATGACTTCTGTAGAGCTTATGCCAAACTGCGCGTTTATTGCAGCTTGCAAACCATTGCCTAAACTGACTAAAGAAACAACTGCAGCAATCCCGATGAAGATTCCCAAGATTGTCAGCCACGAACGGATTCCTCTTTTCCTGACGTTCTTGAATGCAAGGTAAAAATAATCGCTTAACATGGAATTCAGAAACAATTAATCCTTTTAGGTTTTTGCCTAAGGACGCTACCTCCTTTTTTGTTCCAACTCTAACAATGCATGTACAAGGGATTTGCAAGTTTCCTCGTCAGCCGGATAAAATGATTGACGAAATCCTTGCAGTTTATAATCCAAAGAGTCGTGCAAACAAATGTCTGTAATTCTTATAGTTGGTCCGTTTGGTGTGTCTTCGAAAGTTAATTGCTTTAAATCATAATGTGGATGTTTTGGTTCTTCTTTCAAATTTTTTTTCCATTCCCTGATTGTTCCAGGTCCCTGATACATTCTTTTAGAAGTTCCAAACTTATCAACTTCAAATATTGTCAAAAAATCTCTTCTTTCCATTTTACCTCTGGGATTCCTTCATACTCTTTTTCATCCTTCTTCTTTTCTTCCAGCTTCGCCAAATTATGAAAACTAAAATTATCACAACAGCTGTGATGATGTAAGTTGTGGTTTTGCTTTTTTGAATCAGGCCTAGTTCAAGTGCTTTTTCTTGGGAGTAAACTCTTATCGGCAGGTTTATGTTTTTAATTATTTTTTCGTTGTTGAAATTTTTATATTCTACAATTGCTACGAAATCTGCGTTGAGGTCTTTGAAAATAACGTCGAAGTTTGCGGTTTCAAAATCGTCTGATTGTATTTCTCCAATGTATTCTTCGTCATCTGAAAGCAAAGTGTAGCCGTCTGGGAAAATTTTTATTGAAACGAATCTTGCGTCGGAGAATCCTTTGTTTATTAGTTTGAATGTAATCCGTCCTTGCTGATTCTGGATTGCGCTGCTTGTGTCAATTGAAAAAACCAAGTCAGGATTTGCAGAAACTTTTATGCCGATTGTTCCAGAGTGAGTTTTTTCTTCGTTGTCGACTTCGTAAGATAATGTGTATGGGATTTTATAGTCGCCTGGAGTAATATCGTTTGACGCTTTTATCCTGAAATAAAAATCTTCTTCATCGTCTTCATCGATTTCGTCGATTGATTGGGTTGATGTTCCAATTGGAATAAGCTGAAGCGCTTCGAAATTAAGTGATAAGTAAATATCTTTTGCGTTGTCGTCTAAGATGTTTTTGATTTCAATCTTAATCAGGCCTTCTCCTCCTGGAGAAATTTCCGAAGTGTCAATTGAGTTGATTATTACTGCAGATGTAAAAGTAAGCTGGAGAGCTAGTAGGAAGAGTATGGAAATTATTTTCTTCATAATTGTTCTTGAGGAATGCGGTTTAAAAGGTTTTTCGTGAAAGTTTATTGGGGGAGAGTGGTGAAAAATTGTAGTTTATTAATTCGGTTTGTTAACTTAGAAAATTGCAAGATTACTCCTGCTTACCAAAAAATATTTTCTGATAACTACTATTCAAATCTATCTTATGGGCTAAATTAATTTTGAGATATATTATTTGTTATGCATTTAGGAGTTTTTTTGATTTATTGAAAAAATCCCTTTCTGAACAAAATATACTGAGCCCCGCCCCAAAAATAATTATCTCATAAACCAGAATCGTAATTATCGTAGCTGAGGGGATTTTTATTATCGATGTTTGTATGTTTAACAATAAAGCAAATGGATTTGCCCTTACAGTTACAAAAAAACTATCCCTTAACCTTCGTCCACTTCGCCCCAACTCTCTTCGTGACTTTTTCTATTTTTCCGTCGCGCATCCAATAAATTGTCTTGGCGTGTTTTAATGCGACGTCTGGGTCGTGCGTTACCATGATAACTGTTTCGCCTTTTTTGTTGAATTTTTCCAAGAACTCCATGACAAGATCCCCGGTTTTTGTGTCGAGGTTTCCTGTTGGCTCGTCGGCTAGGATAACTTCTGGTTCGTTTGCCAAGGCGCGCGCTATTGCAACTCTCTGCTGCTGCCCTCCAGAAAGCTGGGTCGGGTAATGGCCCATTCTATCTCCGAGCTCAACCATGCTAAGCAATTTTTCTGCTCGGTCTTCCCGGTCTTCTTTCTCCATGTCTTGGAAAAGCATTGGGAGCATGACGTTTTCTTTTGCTGTCAGGTTGTTAATGAGATTGAAGCTCTGAAAGATGAAACCGATTTTCTTTCCGCGAACCTGCGCAAGCTCGGATTCGTCCAGGTGTTCGATGTCTTTGTTGTCTAGATAAATGTCTCCTTTAGTTGCCAAGTCAAGAGAGCCGACGAGGTTCATTGCTGTGCTTTTTCCGCTTCCGCTTGGGCCCATGATTGCGACAAAGTCACCCTTCTCGATTTTCATAGAAACTCCGTCAACAGCTTTCACAATATTGTCGCCCATTTCGTAGTATTTTTTTACGTTTTCCAATTCTATTAGAGTTGTCATGTTTAATCTGAGAAAGCAGGAGTTAAAAAGATTTGTGGTTAGATGAAATCTGTAGAACCAAACGACATTTGCCAAATTAAATTCCACTATCCTAAAAGTAATTATTCCAAAATCTATCTACTCTGATTTGCCACTTAATCGTTTTTTATTAGACGAATAACATGACGAGCAACTATAACATCTAATTCCTGATTTTATGATTAAATATTCAAACATCAACAATAGTCGTCTGTTTATGGGATAATCATTTTGGGTGTTTAAACATATTTTGTTTAAAATAATAAAAATGAGAAAACAGCTTTACAGTTACCATGACGAAGTAGGTTATGAGTTGACAAATACTAACACCACCACAAGCACGAGTTCTTTGACGAACTGAATGCGCGGTCGCCTGCAAAGGCAGTTTGTTCTCCAATTTTTTTTAATGCTTTTAGTTTGAAAACCCAGCATTCTTCTTTCGGTTGGACAACATACATCTCGTCGCTGAAATACCAAATGACGAGAGTTTTGTCTTCTGGCAGAAGTTTTTTCAAGGAGTTGTAATTTCTAAGATTAGAGCCATGCAACATTAAGTAATCTGCGTCTGTTTCTTCCATTTTTTTGTATAATTCTGCTGTTAACGTATCGAAATGGAAAAACGTGCTTTCTGTTATGTAGTAGACTTTTCCGGTTTTTGATTTTGGATAGTTTTCTTTGACGTGGGAAATGACGTCGTTTGAAATTGAACTGATTAGCGTGCTTGCAAGAATTCCCCGCTCAATGCAGTTTGAAACTATAAAGTCAGCTATCTCTTTGTCATCAGATAGATTTCCCTGTGATTTTATTTCAATATTCACTGGCTTTTTGCTGTTAATCAAATCCATGACTTCTTCATAAGTTGGAATGTGGTAATCGCTGATGTTTAAGAGTTCTTCATACGTTAGGTCTTCAATCCAGTAAGCTTTTTGCTGAAGTCTTATCAGGTTTTTATCGTGGTGGACGATTAGCACGTTGTCTTTTGTATACTGAACGTCGAATTCTATGAAGCTGTATTTGTCCTCGTCCAACGCGCTTTGAAAAGCCGGCAATGTGTTTTCAATGTAGTCGACAGAATTTCCGCGGTGAGCGCCAAGAACGATTTCTTCTGCAATAACTCTTTCTATGCTTGGGACAAATCCGATAGTGAACACGACAAATCCGACTAAGAAAAACGATGTTGCTACTGCGCTGATTCTTTTAAGGTTCATGTTTCAGGAATTAGGAAATGTTATAAAAATGCTTTCAAGAGTTCAAGATTGTTTGAAGTTATTGGATGAAGGCGATTAGTTTCAGTTTACATGGAATGTCGACAGAGACATAGTATTAAGGTAGTTTATTATTTTAAAAAATATGTTTAAGCGCTTCCACCCCAGCCCCTAAAAATAATTATCTCATAAACCAGACGACTATTACTGATGTTTGTACATTTAATCATAAAATCAGGAACCTGGCTTTACTTTTAATATTAATTTTTTGGTGGTGAAATGCTATAATCACCTAAATGAAATCACTAACCTTGTGTTTTATTTCCAAGTAGGCAAGCCAGAGGAAAAGTAAAATTGCGTCTAAAGATGGAAGGAACAAGCCATCAAGAGGTTGTGGAAGATAGTTGACGATGTTCAGCCCGATTGCAAAAGTTGAGAACGGATAAAGCGGAAAGATTGTTCCTGTGAAAATGCAATCAAGAGCTATAGCAAGAGACATTAATCTCTCCCCAAAGATTAAATAGTAAATAATCTATTTGTTCATGGGAGGTGAACCATGAATAAAAAAGAATTAAATTTTCTGAAGAGCGTTTACAAAAAAGAGAAAGACGGAAAAATAAAAGAGAGAATCTTAATGCTGATTCATTCTTACGAAGGCAAAACTTCAAGAGAGGTTGGTCAGATTGTCAAACGCGACCACAAAACTGTTCTTACTTGGAAAAGAAGATATGTCTCAGAAGGACTTGAAGGTTTGAAAACGAAACCGAGAAGCGGGAAGCCGACCCTGTTTTCCCGACGGCAAGAAGACAAAATAAAAAGG
>JAHISS010000048.1 GCA_018817905.1 Nanobdellota archaeon | reverse complement strand
TTTTTATCTATCTTATTTATCAAAGCAATAGGCCCAAAAGAAAAACTTACGTTTCCTTTCATTTCAATCTAGGCCTCCTTTCAGTTGTTGAACACAACTGAAAGATTCAGCATTTAAGTTTAACTGGCGATGTCAAGTTTTTATGATGTAACTTAGAAGCAGAGCTCGCCGTTTAGGAGTTTCACTAACAGCTCAACACTTCTCCACCAAGCTCCCCTGAACGAGATTTATTTAATAATCAAATCCTGCAGTAAATCTTATCGTGCTGCCAATAACTCAATCATGAAACAATTAGGATTGTTGTATTAATTTTAATGGGCAGTTGAAAATCTTTTTATCGCAAACAATTTTCGACTTTTTCAACAAAGCTCAGTTGCCCAAAAATTTATAAAGCAACTTTATCATCCCATTTCAATTAAACCTGTGAAACAAATGTGGAGGCCAAATGGACTTCTATTCTATCGTAGAAAAAGCGAAAAAAACTGGAAAAGTAGAAAAAGGCACGAACGAAGTAACAAAGGCAGTGGAACTTGGAACTGCAAAACTTGTTGTTTACGCGTCTGATGTCGAACCAAAAGAAATTGTCGCACACTTGCCCATCTTGTGCAAGGAAAAAAACATTCCTTGTGTTGAAGTTGATTCAAAACAAAAACTCGGAATTTCAGTCGGCATTCCAGTATCAACAGCATCAGTTGCTGTAATCGACGCAGGCGAAGCGTCCAGCGAAATCGCTAAAATAAAATCAGAAAATAATTGAAAATGGCTAAACAGCAAAAGACAAAGGATAAAACTGGCGGAGAATCCAGTATGGGAAAAATCACAGAAGGCCAGGCAGTTAATGCTTTGGTCGAACAATTTATCGGGCGCACCGGAGCTCGTGGCGAAGTAACTCAAGCAAAGATAAAAATTCTCGAAGGAAAAAACAAAGGGCGCTCAATGAGGCGAAACATCAAAGGCCCGGTAAAAATCGGAGACTTGATAACTTTGCGCGAAACAGAAATCGAAGCCCGTCGAATCAAAGGCAGTCAAGGAAGGAGCGCATCATGACAAAATGCACATTCTGCGGAAAAGAAAGTCATCCCTCAAAAGGAACTCATGTAATAAAAAATTCAGGAACTGTTAATTATTTTTGCTCAAGCAAGTGCCGCGCCAATTCGGAAAAATTAAAGCGCGACAAGCGAAAAATCCGTTGGACCGAAGCTTTCCACATAACTCGAGAAAAGGCAAGAGCGAGAGAAGCAGAGCCAAAAGAAAAAGCCAACATAAAATAAACTCCATTTCTTCCAAAACATAATTTTACCGTCGATAAACTGCATCTCACCACAGTAAAGTTTATAAACCAAATTCAACTTTATCTATCATAAAGGTTCTCAGATGGTTGACAAATCAGAATCCGCTAAGAGTTATTCATCCAAAAATATTAAGGTTTTGGAAGGCTTAGACGGAGTGCGGCACAGGCCGGCAATGTATATCGGAAGCACATCCAAACAAGGATTGCATCACCTTGTTTATGAAGTTGTAGACAATTCCGTAGACGAGGCAATGGCAGGCCACTGTGACAAAATAGACGTTACAATCAACGTAGACGGCTCAGTCACAGTAATTGACAACGGTCGTGGAATTCCTGTAGGCCCCCACCCAATCTATAAAAAACCAGCACTAGAAATTGCAATCACAAAACTGCACGCAGGCGGAAAATTCGACAAAGGAAGCTACGCAGTCTCAGGTGGCTTACACGGAGTCGGAATCTCGGTTGTCAACGCTCTTTCAAAACACATGATTGTAAAAGTAAAACGCGACGGAAAGGTTCACAAGCAGGAATACAAAATCGGCAAACCAATCTACGCATTGAAAGTCGTAGGCAAGGTAGAAAAAAATGACACAGGCACTGAAATAACTTTCACCCCGGACGATACAATTTTCTCACTGACCGAATTCGATTTCAATGTTCTGCAAACAAGATTTAGAGAAATTGCGTTTTTAAATAAAGGCGTAAAGATAACTCTTAAAGAAGAAAAAACAGGAAAGAAAGAAACATTCCATTACGACGGCGGTTTAGAAGAGTTTGTAAAATGGGTAAATAAAACAAAGGAAGCATTACACAAGCCGGTTTACTACACAAAACAAGACAACGGCGTCGTGGTCGAAGTCGCAGTGCAATACAACAGCGGCTATCAAGAAAATGTCCTTGGTTTTGTAAACACAATTAACACCGTTGAAGGCGGAACTCATGTTATAGGATTCAAAACAGCTTTAACAAGAGCAATCAACGATTATTCAAACAAAAACAAAATGTCTAAAAATGGAAATCTCACCGGAGATGATGTTCGAGAAGGTTTGACAGCGATAATTTCTGTGAAAGTTCCAGAGCCGCAATTCGAAGGCCAGACAAAAACAAAACTTGGCAACAGCGAAATAAAAGGTATCGTGGACCGCGTATCAATGGCGGCTCTCCAAGAATTCTTCGAAGAAAATCCTCCAATCGCAAGAAGGATAGTTAGCAAGGCATTAGATTCTCAAAACGCAAGAAACGCTGCAAAAAAAGCAAAGGACCTCGTGAGAAGAAAGAGCGCATTCTCCGTCGGGGGCCTTCCAGGAAAACTCGCAGACTGTTCAAGAAAAAAATCAAACGAAACAGAACTCTACATCGTGGAGGGAGATTCAGCTGGCGGTTGTTTCTCAGGAGACACAAAAATAGCACTTGCAGACGGCAGGAACATTTCATTCATTGAGCTGGTCGAGGAGGGCATGCAGGGAAAAGAGAATTATTGTTATACCTTGAAAGAAAACGGTTCAGTAGGAATTGAAAAAATAACCAACGCAAGAATAACGAAGGAGAACGCCAACGTTATAAAAATCACTCTAGATAACGATGAAGAGATTGTCTGTACGCAGGACCATAAGTTCATGTTAAGAGATGGAACTTACAAAGAAGCAGAGAATTTAACTAACCAGGACTCGCTGATGCCGCTTCATAGAAGAATCTCAAGAATCGGCGGCAGAATCACCATCGACGGTTACGAAATGGTCTGGGATCCGCAGAAAACATGGGTTTTTACCCACTTGTTAGCAGATGAGTATAATCTCAAGAATAAAACTTATCCTGAAGAGCAGGGTGAACACAGGCATCATATTGATTTTGACAAATTGAACAACAATCCAACGAACCTAATTCGTATGTCAAAAGGAGAGCATTTGATGACTCATGCAAATCACTTAGAAAAAACACTTCACAGGCCAGATGTCAAAGAAAAGTCAGTGGAGGCGCACAAGTGTGCAGAATACCGAGAAAAAGTCAGGCAATGGGCTTCACAGCCGGAAGTCAAAGAAATGCTCTCGGCAAGAGCGAAAAAACAATGGCAAAATCCGGATTATAAAAACTTTATGACAAAAAAATTCATTGAATTTTATAACGACAACGAAGAGTACAGAATGAAAAATAATGCGCTCCTTAACAAGTCGCAGAGACTTTATTGGGCTAATCCGAAAAATAGAAAGATGGCTGCAGAAAAAGTCAGGAGCTTTTTTGAAAAAAATCCCGATGCCAAAGAATATTTGTCAGGGCTTGCGCGGGAGCAGTGGAGAGATGAGGTGCTTTTAATTTGGAGAAGACAGAAGACAAAAGAGCAGTGGACTCAGGAATTTAGAAAGAAAAGGAAGGAGTCTTATGACAAAACTTATTACAACAAGACGATAAGTCTAATGAAAAAAGTAATTGAAAGTTACGGAGACTTAGCAGGGTTTGATGAGGTTAGAATAAAGAACAACGACAAATCTATATTGAGCATGAAAACATTTTGTTCAAGATTTTTTAATGATGATGCGGGAAAAATGCTTGAAGCAGTAGAGCATTATAATCACAAGATAAAAAGAATCGAATTTCTGAATGAGAAAATCGACGTGTATGACCTCGAAATTCCAAACACTCACAACTTCGCTCTCTCTTCAGGGATCTTTGTTCACAACAGCGCAAAACAAGGCAGAAACAAAGAGTTCCAAGCAATCCTTCCCCTAAAAGGAAAAATCCTAAACGTCGAAAAAGCAAATCCCATCAAAGCGCTCTCTTCAGAAGAGGTGGCAAATCTCATAACTGCAATCGGCACAGGCGTCGGCGAGCAATTCAACATCGAAAAATTAAGATACGCCAAGGTAATCATCATGACTGATGCAGACGTGGACGGTGCGCACATTTCAACACTTCTCTTAACTTTCTTCTTCCGCTTCCTGCCAAGATTAATAGAAAACGGCAACATTTACCTCGCTGTCCCCCCACTTTACAAAGTCAGAAAAAAGAGCACGCATTACATTTACTCCGACGATGAATTAAAAAAACTAGTTTCCAAGATGGGAGAAAATGTCAACGTTCAAAGATTCAAAGGTCTCGGCGAGATGAATCCCGAACAGCTCTGGGAAACAACAATGGATCCAAAAACAAGGCTTCTAAAAAGAGTCACAATTGAAGACACAGTAAAAGCAGACGAAGTATTTTCAAGGTTAATGGGGGACAACGTTGAAGCAAGAAGACAGTTTATATCTGAACGCGCGCATGAGGCAAACTTGGACATCTAAAATGGAAGACAAAACATTCAACGTAAACGGAGAAGTTATCGAAATCGAACTAAATGATTCAGAAATAGAAGTATTAATAAAAAAATTGAAAGAACTGCAGGACAGCAGAGCACACGTCCATTTTGAATTTAATGATAATCAAAGAGAACTTTTAATTCACCATGAAGAGGACAAGTTAAAATGACACTTAAAGAAACAGAAAATCAGGAAGTCAAAGAAGCAACCGAAAAGAGAATAACAAACATCTGCTTAAACAGATTGAGAGATAATCTCGCAGGAATCCTTATTTTTGGTTCTTACAACACAGGAGAATTCGTGTTAGGAAAGTCGGATATTGATTTATTAATCTTGCTCAAGGAAGACAACGGAATGAAATTTCAAAAAGAAGAAGACATCTTAAAACATGTAGAATTAACAGACCTAAAACCAAGCATCGTTCATTTTCGACCACTCGAAGATTACAAAGAACATATTTACCGTGAAGGAGCGTGGTCGTCGTGGATTACCATAATTTGCGGTTCTAAGGTGATTTATTCAACAGAAGATTTTGAAAAATTTAGAACCTATCTTGAACAACATCCTCTCTCTTCGGAAAATTTAAAAGATTATATCAAAACAAAAGATTACATCGAATTAGAAGGATACTTCAAAAGAAATTCCGGTTGGAACCTCACTAAGGCGTATTACTCGCATTTAAGAAGAAAACTCCAAATATTGAATTTCCTCGAGGGTAATACGTTGGATTTTGATTTTACAACCTGCCTTAATAATCTCGATTGCTTAATTGAAAACAAACTGTTGCAAAAAATTGAAAAATTATACAAGGAACGAAAAGAGATTACTGAACAGGAAGTTAAAAAATATTATGTTCTTGCTAAGAAGTTAACTAAACAAATTCTGGAGAAACTAAAATGACACCAAAAGAAATCGACGAAGAAAAACTAACAATGGAAGCAGATGAAGAAGAGCGAAAGCGCCGAAAAAAAGACCAAATTAGCGACGAGCCAGGCATTCAAGGCGCAGAAATAGTTGAAGAGATGGAAAAATCCTACATCGATTACGCAATGTCAGTTATAGTTGACCGAGCGCTTCCAAGCGTCGAAGACGGATTAAAACCCGTGCACCGACGAATCCTCTACGCTATGCATTCCATCGGCTTAGATCCCTCAAAGCCAACAAGAAAATCCGCCGCAGTCGTTGGTGAAGTTCTAGGTAAATACCATCCTCACGGAGACCAATCTGTCTACAACGCAATGGTCCGAATGGCCCAAGAATTCTCATTAAGATATCCTCTAGTAAAAGGGCAAGGAAACTTCGGCAGCATGGACGGAGACTCGCCAGCGGCAATGAGATATACAGAAGCAAAACTAAGCAAAATTTCCTCAGAACTTCTTGGAGATTTAGACAAAAACACCGTCGTAATGAATCCTAACTTCGACAATTCGGTAAAAGAACCTGAAACACTCCCCGCAAAACTCCCAAACCTTCTCTTGAACGGCGCAACAGGCATCGCAGTTGGCATGGCCACAAATATCCCTCCGCACAATTTGTCTGAACTTTGCGATGCAATCATTGCGTACATAAAAAATCCAAAAATAACAATAGAAGATTTAACAGAAATTGTAACCGGTCCAGATTTTCCAACAGGCGGAACAGCTTCAGGACCTGGAATAAAAGAAATGTACAAAACAGGGAAGGGAAAAGTCGTTATGCGCGCAAAACACACTTTAGAAGAAAAGGGCGGAAAAACTTCCATCGTCGTGACAGAAATTCCTTACATGGTTAACAAAGCAGACTTGGTGAAGGATATTGCAAAACTCGCAACAGAAAAAAAACTCCCAGACATCTCTGACTTAAGAGACGAATCTTCAAAAGGAAAAGTCAGAATCGTAATCGAACTAAAGAAAAATTCAACACCAAAATACACAGTAAACAAATTATACAAACTAACGAGAATGCAGACAAACTTCGACGCAAACATAATCGCCCTCGTCGGAAAACAACCAAAAACGCTAAAACTAATAGACATAATTTCGGAATACGTTAAATACAGAATCAGGATAGTTACAAACCGTTCTAAATTCGAATTGAAAAAAGCAGAAGATAGATTGGAAATCGTTCTCGGCCTGCTAATCGCACTAGATCAAATCGATAAGATTGTAGACTTCATAAAGAAAAGCAAAAATGCCACAGAGGCCCATTCCGGCTTAATGTCCAAATTCAGTCTAACAACACGTCAGGCAAGGGCGGTTCTAGAAACAAAACTACAGCAATTGACGTCCATGGAATCACAGAAGCTCAAGGACGAAGAGAAGAAACTAAAAGAGACAATTGAACGTTTAAAGAAACTCCTTGGCAGCGAAAGCGAAATTCTTAACGTAATCAAAAAAGAAGTCTCAGATTTGAAAAAAGATTATGGCGATGAAAGAAGAACAAGAATCATAAAGAAAATAGACGAACTTGCAGAAAAAGATTTAATCGAAAAGAAAGACGTTGTTGTGACAATCACAAAATCAGAATACATAAAGAGAGTCGACGTCAAACTCTACAAAGAACAAAAGCGCGGCGGCACCGGCTCAGTCGGCACAAATCTAAAAGATGAAGATTTCGTAGTTCACTTGCTGACTTGCTCAACTCATGACACTTTACTATTCTTCACAACCCGTGGAAGAGTCTTCTGGCTAAAAGCAAACGACGTCCCAGATGCAAGCAGACAAAGCAAAGGTCGCGCTCTGGCAAACTTGTTCAGCCTAAGAGACGAAGAAATAGTGGACGTTAGAAACATAAAGAATTTCGAACAAGGTTATCTGTTCTTCGGAACAAGGAAAGGAATTGTCAAGAAGTTGCCCCTTAAGGATTTGTCCAAACCAAGAGCCACAGGAGTTAGAGTTATGAACCTCCCCGCAGACGGCTCCGACTCAATAATCGACGTCAAGTACATCGAAGACGGACAAGAGGTTTTGTTAATCAAGAAAAAAGGAAACGCAGTAAGATTCAGTTCTAGTGAAGTAAGGTCAATGGGCCGCTCAAGCTACGGAGTCAAGGGAGCAGACCTTTCGGCAAATGATGAAGTAGTTTCTTTGGAAGTAATGCCCAAAAAAGGAGAAACAACAATCTTGACAGTAACAGAAAAAGGTTACGGAAAGCGCTCCGACCTTGGAGAATACAGAAAAACCGCCAGAGGAAGCAAAGGCGTAATCAATCTAAAAATTTCAGACAAAACAGGAAATATTGTAAGGTCCTTATCAGTAGACAACAAGGATTCAGTCATAGTCACGACAACAAAAGGGACTGCCATCAGAATGGGCATGAAAGACCTTCGCGTAATGGGCCGAGCAACACAGGGCGTGCGGGTAGTCAAGATAAAAGACGGCGACAAGGTCGCAGACATCGTTAAGGTTCCACGCGACGACGATTTGGATAAAACAGATTTAAGGGATTTTTCTTAATTTGTTTGTTACAACTTAAAAAATTAGAAGGAAAACTTTATAAACTATAGCATCCCATAGTTAGATATGGTTACTACAATACAACTCGAAGAATCAACGAAAAGGATGCTTGATAAATTAAAATTTCATCACAGAGAGTCGTACAACGAATTACTTAGACGGCTTGCAATCAAATTTGCTAAATACTCTAAGGAAGATAGAGAAAGTTTAACTGAAACAGTTGAAATTCTTTCTGATGCCCAAACCATGAGGGATATTGCTCAAGCTTTAGAAGAATATGAAAAAGGTAAGGGAACAACACTCGCCGAATTTAAAAAAGAGATAGGCTTGTAAATGTATGAAATAATATTTGAAGAACCAGCAAAACAATTTATTAAAAGATTAGATACATCTAAACAAAAAAGAATTTTAGAAAAAATTGAACAATTACAACACAATCCAAGATTAGGCAAGCCACTTCTTGGGCGACTTTCTGGACTCAAAAGTCTAAGGATTGATGATTACAGAGTAATCTACACAGTTAAAGAGATTGAACTCATTGTTCTTGTACTAAAAGTTGGCCAGAGAAAAGATGTTTATGATTAATATTTAGAGCAAGCGTTGCAGGCGACAAGGTCGCAGACATCGTTAAGGTTCCACGCGACGACGATTTGGATAAAACAGATCTTAGGGATTTTTAATTTCAGCATGAAATGCTCTTCCAACCACAGCATCCACCACCACCAAATGACTCAAATCAATAAGTTTATGCGAAACTTCAATAGAATTGGCATGGTCGCCCATTGGTGTTTCGCATTTTAATACAGCACCACTTCTTCCGTAGAGTCTTACTAACTTGCCTTTCTCTTCTCTTCCCAATGCATGAACTCGAACGGGCGTACTCTCTTCTATTTTTCCAATTGCTTCTGCAATAGAATGAGTATCTCTAATCAATCTTTCCTCAAACTGTTCTATGTGACCCACATCCACCGTACTATAATCTATAATCAAATCTATCCATTTTCAATATCCATACCCCAAATAACCACCATAATAATTCCTGTCGTAAGCAGGCTGCTCCCAGTATTTTTTATACCAAGGTTTTTGAGAATAATAATTTCCCTGATAACCCCCATAACCATAGTTGGAACCGTAACCCCCATACTGAGGAGTTTCTCTTTTTTCTTGGACATAAGTTGTTCGTTCTACAAAATCATGACCGTCCCAATATTTTTCGTTCACGCGGTCGTAATTAGTCGTCTTTGTCGTTACAAATCCACCATAACCGCTTGTCCGCGAACTCCAAGAAGAATAACTGTCGTAATAATCATTCCCATAGCCATAACCCTGATTCGGATTGAAATAACCACCGTAATAAGCAGCAGAACTAAAGCTCGAAAAAGCAACCAGCAAGAACAAACCTGCAAATGCAAAGGCAAATATCTTTTTGCTCATGTCTCTTGAAGAAATAGTAAGTATATAAATATTTCTATGTGGTGTAACTTTTCAGGGGCTTCACTTATCAGACTGGTAAAATAATTGCGGTTCGCTCCCCACGAACAGTTCAAGGTCGCCCCAAAAGTTTTCACCCCTAACTATTTGAATCCAGCCCTTATCCGATTTTTCAACCCGAAAATTGCTTTCTGGCAATATTTCTCTAGGAGTTACAAACGAATAAGTAAACTTAGATTGTCTATCTAATGAGCCGCCATTAATTGCATACCAATAACCGTCTATCTTCACAACTGGGTGTGCTGTTTCTGCATCTTTAATTAAATGGCTTTCTTGAACAGTCTTTCCACCGACCCATCTGGAATTTTCATTACCATAATCAATCATTGGAGTTATAGTTGCAGAACCAACGTCCACATTATAAATTTGAGGGGAAGATTGTTCAGGAGAATCTCCATCTTTTATATTTTCACTTCCTAAATAGAAAAAGTTTCTATCAACAACACCTAAAATTTTATTCGGCGTAGCAGGCAAGATTATCTCTTCAAAGACAGGATTTTCATCAACAATATTTCTTACAGGCAGAACCCTTAGTGCATTACCATTGGCCATATATGCAAGACTAAGATTTTTAGGTGCAGATTGCGCATATTCGCTAACAATCGCTCTAGTTTGGTCTTCCCTTCTATTTTCATAAGCATTAAGTAAAGCAATAGGTCCCCCGACATACCAGCCAGCAGCTGCAATAAAAGCCATCGTTGTAAGAAGACCATCGCTACAGTCTCTTTCACTAACCGTTTTCACTGCCCAAACAGGTCCCCACAATGGCGCTGTAGCAGTTAATGCTGCGTATTTTAGGCCGATAAGAGATCCTTTTCCCAATTTTCTCAATGCACTACCAGCACCTTTCTTGAGTCTATGAGTTTTCGATGGCCCATCAAGTTTTCCATCCAACCCTTTAAGTAAATCTCTCCTCATTTCATTAGCACTACATCTTTCTTCTGGATTAGAATGGGTTGCTCTGCCAATAACATCATCCAGCCATTGCGGCAATCCATTTCCTGAAATAGGCCCATCTCTATCTAAAAACATTTTTCCAGCAAGCATTTCATAAAGGACTTGACCAGCTTGATGAACATCGCTTTTTTGAGTTGGAAGATTACCTCCTCTTTGTTCAGGCGTCCAATACATTATAGTTCCCTCCAATCCTCTTGGTTGGTCGCCAAATCTTGCTAAAGAAGCAGATTGAACCATTGATTTCATATAAGCGCTTGGGTCTGCAACAGCAGAAACATTAAAATCATTTAATTTAACATGACCATCTCTTAGCAATATATTTGAAGGTTTAACATCTCCATGAACCATCTCTTCTGAATGTACAAACGCCAAAGCATCTAATAATTCTGCAGTCCATCTAGTAGCTTGTCTCCAGTCAATAGGTTCTTTGCCTTCTAATTCTTCTTTAATAGATGAATCGCACAACTCTACAACTTCATAAGGCGGAACAGATTCTAAATCAGCTTGATAAAGTTCAACTATATGCCGGTGATGACCAACTTTTGCTAAAATACTTGCATCCAACTTTATCCTGTCAAATTGGTCCCGGTCCTTTGGAAGTTTAATCGCAACCTTCCTTCCTAAATCGCGATGGCTTCCCCTTTTAACTTTAAAAAATCCGCCTTCTCCAATATCTCCTTCTAGGACAAAATCTCCCAATGATTCAGTTCTATCTTCTTTCATAAAATGTTGCAATGAAATGCCTTTTTATAGCTTTCGTTTTTCAGAAATCTCTCAATACTTCCAATTAAACGTCTGTGTTTCAGAATCATACCGCGGTTCATAATAATAACTTTTGTAACTTGCTGTTCCAGGCCCATGCGCCCACGGAGTGTAAGCTTCTTTGTATCTCCAGTTTGAAGAACTTTCTGCTGGCTTTTCATCGCCGTGGAAAACTTCTCCAGACGAACGACCATAAGCAACGTTGTAACGCCAGTCATACGACTCTGCCATCCACACCGCAGCCCGCGCCCGATTAACTTTTTCCTCCCAACCTTCTCCGTTAGAAATCCATTTCACAACAGGGTCTTCTGAAGTCCCGCTATACTTTAACTTTCTGTAGACCGTCGGATATTTGTCGTAATAATCACTTGGCTTGTGCTCGTAAGAAGTGTAAAACCCCCCGTAGCGAGGCGGAGATTCATAAGAATAAAGAGCTGAAACATTTTGCGTCATCAAGCCTAACAAAACCAGCCCAACCACAGCAAGCATTATTTTTTTCATGTAATTTCCATTTTTTCAAAGTATTTAAAATTTCCCATCAAGGCATCGAGGTCGCGGAATTCTAAAACTTATAAATCTGCACACCATAATAATATCAGCAAAAAACATATTTGATTTCGATACTAATCTTTTGGTTTGTTCTTGCTATAATCTTCTTTTTTGTAATTTTGAATATCAAAAATTTTTGGAAGCTTTGTAAACCAAAAAACAATAGCCACAATAATATGTGAGGCGCGAAGCGCCGAACGCAGCCGGTATTAAAAGCAAAAGGTGCGCATAAGAGATATTATGAGAGCTCCAAAAATTTAAAAACCTCCATCCAAACGTCGGCTTTGCGTATAAATTCAAGTTAACCAATTAATCCTTTTGAATCATAACGTAAGCTTTTCTTCCGATATATTTTTTTGGAACATCCAATTTGGCACTTGTTCCAAACTTTGTTATAACCTTTTCAAAAAGAAGTTCGAT
>JAHISS010000047.1 GCA_018817905.1 Nanobdellota archaeon | reverse complement strand
TGTTGAGTTTTTTGCTGCGCGAAATTGATTATTGCGTGCAAAAAATAAATCTGTGATTTTTCTTCTTGTGCGGAGAATACTGTTTGAGTGAAAAGGTTTTTAACTGCTGGATTTTTTTCTTTGGAGTGCCTCTATAGCTCAGCGGTTAGAGCATTGGTTTTGTAAACCAAGGGTCGGGGGTTCGAATCCCTCTAGAGGCTTAATAGGGTCGTAGACCCTACTAACTTCTCGAGAGTTTGTGCCAGTGGCAAACAACTTTGCGGAGCGAAGCTATTTTAGTTCTTTGATGCGTACAACTTTCTTTCTAAGAAAGTCGTACTTCGAATCCCTCTAAATGCTGTAATTTTACTACTTAAAATTTAAAGAATAATTTATAAGTGCCTCTTCTGTTAATATAATATGGGCCAAAGATTGTTGAGGTTATTATATCGAATATTTTTAATCGTTGGAATTTTAGTAATTGCCGCAGGAATTTTTTTAATATTGAGGAACTTTGGAGTTTTTTAGATGGACCCCAGAGTTTTGGAGCTGTTAAATCAGCTGATTGTTTTGATTATTTACGGGATAGTCATATCTAGAGAAATAACACGCCAAAGCTTAGATTCACTTAATCTCTTGATAACTGTTGGAGGAATTATCTTTAGTGTCTTGCTTATGTTTTTTACTTGGTATTTGAAAACTGAAAAGTTAGTTAGGTGATTTGCTTTTTAGTTTGGGGTTAATCCCCGTCAACAAAACTCGCTTTCCCCCCGGATACAAGGATTTTTGCGACTTCTGCGTTGAGGTTGGCGAGTGAGCTGGACTTGAAAGGCCCGATTGCGTTTCCGTTGTGGTCTATGAATTGATCTATGTCTTCTTTGAATATTATCATTTTGTTTTCTTCTTGTTTTTTTTCGTCGGTGTTGTTGAGGATTTTTGAAACTTCTTTGTCTCCTTTTTCGAAGATTTTTACCATACTATCAAAAACCTCTTTTTCCACTGGAAGCATGTTTTCATAGTCGCGTTTCATGATTCCTGTTTCTGTTGCAACAAAGACAAGGTTTAGGAGTTTCCTCTTTCTTTTTAACATTAGTTCGCGGAAGATGGAAACTGCGTTTTCGAGTTGTTTTTTTGATTTTGCAATTGAGTCTGCGAATAGGTCTTTTTTTGAAGAACCTGTTTCGCGGTTTTCATCGAGGTATTCTTTGAATTCTTGGATGAACTTTTTTGGCAGAGGCTGGAGCGGTTCAGAGTATTTTTCTTTTCTTAGGATTTCGTATAATTCGTTATAGCCAATCATATCTTAGTTGAAAGTTGATTGTTTATAAAAATAGTTGTATTTGGGTTTGTTTAGTTAATGTTCGTTACAAAGAAGCTAAGTTTACGAGTCAACTATATGTCTTCTACGGAATTCATTTTTTTCAATTAGTCTGCCGAGATCAAGATATCTTTGCATTATGTCAGCAAATTGTTCGGACGGGATGTTTGCGCGCGACAATCTTCCATTCATATCATCTCCGCATGGTAAGTAAACAACTCTTTCCCGCAGATCTATGAATCCGACTAATTCGTTGTATCCTGTTAACCTTATTGTTGATACTGGTTCACCTTCTGTAATCTCCACACCTTCAGTTTCGAATAACTGCCTTGCATTTTTTCCCATTTGGAAAACTGCTTGTGAGGGTTAATAAAATTAATTGTCTTTTGAAATATGTGTTTCAATTAGAAAAGAAATTCCCACAGCTTGTTCCTGGGTAAAAATATATCTTTCTGTTGTTTCCACCGCCGCCCCGCCTTAAAGATTATCTCATAAACCAGGAACTGATAGAATAATCTGTGTTGTTGATAATGGCTGTCTTTGGTTTTAGTTGAAAGTTGAATTAAGTTATACAAAAATATTCGCCAGACTTTAGAAAATTAAAACAAATTCTGTTCCAACAATTTTCTCCCGAGGATTTTTCTTCCGGTTTTTGAGTCTTGTTCGGTGAATCTTTGGTTCGGGTTTTTCTTTTTTCCACTGATAGGGTAAGTCAAGACAGGAACAGGGTCTGCGGTGTGGGCTTTTTGTTCGCAGGAAGTTGTGTGATCTGCGGTGATGATGAGTTTGTTTTCCCCGATGAATTCTTTCAGGAAGCTGAAGAATTTTTGATCTAAGAGTTCTATCATTTTGACTTTTTCAAGGGGTTTGTTGTCGTGGCCAGGAGTGTCTGTTTTTTTGAAGTGGATGTAAAAGTAATCGTATTTGTTTTTGTTTTTCTTTAGTTTTTTTGTTGAGAATTTCATGAAGCCCTTTAGCCCGGAGAAAAGATTGGCGTAAACATCCATACTTTTGAGTTTCGGAGGTTTGAATTTGAATATGTCCATGTTTAATGATTTTGCAATTCCGATTTCTAGCGGCATGTAGCAGAAGGCAGCCCATTTTCCTTTTAGTTTTTTGAACTTTACTGGTTTGTTTCCAGCGTCTCTGGAGAGGATTATGTTTGCAGCGTGCAGGCCTTTTCCTGCTCTTTTTTTGTTGATGGGGTGATTGTCGAGAATTTTGAAACTTTGTCTTGTGAAATTGTTCAGCAGTTCTGCGGAGAATTCTGAGTCTTCTTCGTCGTCAACAGCGTGCGAGAAGTGGACTTTGTTGTCTGAGTTTGGGTTTACAATGCCCCGGCCATATTCAGGGTCAAGGTTTGTGATATTGTCTGAAAAGCCGCCTCTGAAAACTAAAACTCCTCGGTGATGGACAGTTGGGATGAATTCGAATTTGCAGGAGAGTTTTACTTTTTCATTTATTGCTTTTGCGAGGATTCTGGCTTCTTTTGTTGTTAAGGTTCTTCCTGCTCGTCTGTCGATTATGTTTAAGTTGTTTAAGTCGTCGATTGTTGCGAAGTTTGTGCGGAACGCGAGGTCGCCGTTTGCAAGGGTTAGGCCGGCGCCTTGTGCTTCCAGCGAACCGCGAGGTGCTAGGTTGGGATCTTTGCCAAAAAGAGAGACTACGGCGCTTTGAGATTGGGGCGCAACGTTTTCTTTAACTGTATAACAATAGTCAAGTTTTCCTTTACTGGACAGAAAGTCAAGGTTTGGAGTTTTTGCAGTTTCAAGCGGTGTTTTTTGTCCAAGAATTTTGCAAGGCAGGTCTGAAACTCCGTCAAGTATTATGAATATTCCTTTCATTTAAATAATAAGTGAATGGATTATATAAATCTTAGTGGCTTTTCGAGAGTGGTAAAAGGAAGAAAAAGAAAAAATCGGAAAAATAGTTCGCAACAACTTGCTCAAGTTTTTGATAAATGATTAAGCGGAAAAGATATTTGGAATAATTAACCGGGCATAATCTTTAAAAAAATAGCTTAAATTTCAGCCACTTCTCGCAGTCACGCATGGCATTTAATCACGGCACAATACTCCACACGTAACATGCTCGCCCCCAAAGAGGAATAATAAAATCAATTTGGATAAGTTGTTTGGATATATGGATAACTACCTGAGTTAGTGGCGTTGGGGTAACTTGCAGTATATAAATTATGAAATCCTTTAGAAAATAGTTTCACTTTAACAACTCGTTAGATTAATAATAAAACCAATCGGACGTAGTATTAATTGAGTTTTGGATAATATCGGATTAGCTTGGGTTGTGGGGGGTTGGGGGATGGAATTAAGGATGAAATCTGATTGTGGAGAATAAAAAGAAAAAAATAAAAAAAGTTTTGAATTAGTTTGCTGTTTGTCTTACTGTAACTTCAATTGCTTCTTCGTTTTCTAAGGAACCAACGCTGATTTCGTAGTTGCCGATTTTTTTCTTGCCAAATGCTTCTATTGTTTTTTCCTGGACTTCATTTCCTTCGGTAACTTGGAATCTCACGATTTTCTCGCCCCAAGGATTTGGGATGAATCCGAAAACTTTTTTCCTTTCGATTTTCTTTGGCATGA
>JAHISS010000046.1 GCA_018817905.1 Nanobdellota archaeon | reverse complement strand
TTTTTATCTATCTTATTTATCAAAGCAATAGGCCCAAAAGAAAAACTTACGTTTCCTTTCATTTCGATTTAGGCCTCCTTTCAGTTGTTTCTAACAACTGAAAGTTTCTTCATTTAAAGTTAACTGGCGAGGTCAAGTTGACATTGCAGTTATTTTAAGATTAAAGGGGGCACCACGTTCTTCAAAGTAAGTTATAACAGTAGAACCGTTATAGTGATGGACTGCCATTTTCCCTTTCCCCAATTCGGTTTCTACAGTACCCTCACTTTCAGAGACAAGATGAGCTCTAAGTGCATTATATCTATTTGTCCAAATTCCCATTGTTTCTTTCATAAATTCCTTAGAAATTTTAGCTATTTAAAACTTTCTATTTGTTACTACTTTAGGATTATAGCAGGGGTGGCATAGCAAAAACTTTTAGAAAAAGTTTTCCGTTGACTTTCAAAACTACAATAGCTTCGCGAATCTTGGTTTCCGCAGGAACAAACGACTCCGTAGTTTTCATATCTTTCAGATCTGAATAGCGGGAGGTGGATCCGAAGTACTTCTTTCTTTAGAAAAGAAAGATGTACGCACAAAGAAACTATTCTAGTCCGACAGGCTTGCCGGAAGTTCGCAAGTCGCTTACCGCGACTTTTTGGGTTCTACGAACCCAATAGCGGGAGGTGGATTTGAACCACCGACCTCGAGGTTATGGGCCTCGCGAGCACTCCAGACTGCTCCATCCCGCTGGCAATACAGACAACAGAGAACTTTTAAAGTTTGCTGTTTTTCTAAAAGCATGAGCGGACCTGGAGATGGAAAGAAAAAAATCGGGAAGGCAGATGTTTATATCCACGAAAAGGGAAAGTCAGGCGCGACAGTTACGCATATTGACATTGAATTGGAAGCGTTGAATAAGATTATTAAACCTGGCGAGAACTCTTTTGTCGGCGCGAAAGCTGGCGGAGTTTTTATTGGGCTGAAGAAGGAAATGATAAATCGGGCTGAAAAGGAATTGAAAAAATAACAATCTTTAAAACTCTTGAATTCTCAATTATTTCGTGCCCAGATGGCGGAATCAACCGAAAGGTTTCAACCGCCACCTGAAACAAAAAAGCCCAGATGGCGGAGTGGTTAACGCGCTGGATTGCTAATCCAGTTTCCTCACGGATGCGAAGGTTCGAATCCTTCTCTGGGCGTTTCAATTTTAACTTTGCTTAAAGAGGTGACAAAGAAACCCGATAAGCTAATTCTCTTCTTACCAGTTTAGCTATCTCTGGGTCCATCTCATTTTTCATTATTCTTGGACTTAATTTAAAATGATTAAGATGCATGAATTCTTCATAAAGACCTTTTTCCTTTAATGTTTTGAGGAGTTCATCTTTTGTTTCTTCTGGATAGACGATTTTCATGTATTCTTTAATTGATGCTCGCATTTTAGAACCAATCAAAGTGTCTGTTCTTTTTTGCTTGGCAAGAGTCACAAGTTCTTCTCTAATTGATTTTATTTTTTCTTCAATTTGTCTTTTCTGGATTTGCAGTTCCGACAGAGAGTCAATTAACTGCGTGTCTGAACTTACTAAATTAGATGCTTCTGTGAATTCTGGAACTTCCATTTTATTAGAAGAATGTTGTTGTTTAATTATTTTTGTGTGATGTGATGATTGGTCATTTAAGCAAAAGATATAAACATCAAATTAATAAGAAATACATGGATAAAAACGGGAAAGCTGTAAACTTTAGCGAGGAAGAATTAGAGGCACTTTACAAAATACTAAAAGGATATGAAAAAAATGCCCCAGAAAGCGATAAGGAATATTATGATGATTACTATGACGAATATAAAACTCCGATAAAGAAAAAGATAATAAAATCCATTTACAGCAAAGTTAACAATTTTCTTCCAAAAGAAGAAAAAGAAGAAATTGACAAAGAATTCCTCAGAGAAAAGTATCATACATTTAATAATGACATTGATGAAAGAGTTTATTCTGCAATAGAAAGAGCTTTTTCTCAGTTAAAAACTGTGGAAATAAAATATTTCAACATGCAAAGTGCTGAATTTAGTAAGAGAAAGATTGACGTTTATTATAGGTCCAGAAGATACATTATTGGTTATTGCCATCTAAAGAAAGGAATCAGAAAATTCAGAACAAGTAGGATTGCTTCTGCAAGATTAACCAATGAAACTTACGAAATTCCAGGAGATTTTGACAAGAATAAATATTGAAGATGAAACCTTTGATTTTGTCATTTGCGCCGCCAGAAAAATGGAGAAATCCTGGGCAAACAAGAAAGCTAAAAGGAGAAGAATGGCAAACACTAAGAAAGAAAATTCTTGAAAGAGATAATTATACATGTGTTTGTTGTGGCTATAAATCAGAAAAATATCAGATAGTCGACCATATTAATGGAGATTCTGAAAATAATAAAAATGATAATTTGCAAGTGGTATGTCAGATGTGTAATTTAATAAAACATTCTGGTCAGGGCTGCGAGATAGTTGGCGTTGTAGACTTATATGGCGAAGCAAAATACAATCAAAATGTTATCATTAAAATAACCAGAAAAATGCGGGATGAAGGAGCGTCAGATAATGAAATAATTCGAGTTTTGAAGCTACAAAATAAAAAGGAGTTTAAAATGAACATTGATTATTTGAAAAAATTATTTGGTTTTATCACGTCAAGAAAACCGAATGATGAAAATGACATGTATGGTATCTGGCTGAAATATTATAGAAGAGAAGTGAGAAAGAAAAGGGATAACATGAAGCAAGGACTTGTTCAGGAGAGGCTATAAAAAATAGTGGATGAACTAAACAATAATCCTACCCTCAAATTTGCCCCGCCCGTCATTTAATCCAAGCCTTAAACCGTAATTTCTGTGCCCACGTAGGCCCCATTATTTCAATAGAATCCAAGGTCGTGCGAATTTTCATTTTTCTTTTCTTACAAACTGCAACAACAAATGTGCCGTCTAAATCAAATCCTTTCAATCTTACGATTTTTCCCATGAGTTTTACTTCTCCAATACCTCCAAGAATTTCTTCAATACATGTTAACCACCCACTTGCCTGTTCCCAGTCTTCGTAAGCATCCATTGTTGCTTCTTCTACGCATTCTTCAATTGTTTTTACATCTTCCCAATCCATTTTATAACTCCAAACAACATTTCTTATACTTCTTTCCAGAGCCACAAGGACATGGCTCATTTCTACCGATTTTAATATCATGGCTAACTGATTTTTTTCTAGCTGTCTTTTTCTTTTTGGATAGTCTTTTCAATATATACAGACCAACCTCTTTTTTTAATTCTTTATGTCTTTTCCTGAATTCATTTACCAAGTCTTCATCAAAAGACTCAATAAGTTTCTGGACATTTTCTTCATTTATATTTACTGGTTCTTTAAAGGTTCCTTTCTCATAATCATATACGAACAAGAAATTTGGATATCTCGAACCTATTTTATAAAACTTATCAAAAAAATACAGTCCTACATCTGTACAAGTGCATTGTGGTGAAATACAATACGCATCACATAAAAAATACTTCTTTTTGGGACTCTCAAATCCCATACTAGTTCTTTGCCCAAAAACATCGGGGTAAGGCATTAACCACCCAGAATTATAAGCGCGAATTGTATCTTTTCTAACCTTTTTCTCAGATTTTACACCTTCATAATATTGTTTAAAGAAATCTAAATCATAGAACTTATTCTCCGGAGATTTAAGAAACTGAATAAATGAATTTATTATTTTAATTTCTTTTTCATTGTGGTCTTCTTTTCCATCAATTTTCATTTCAAAATCAAGTAAAAAACTAATTTCCACATCATCATTGCTCAAAAAATATTCAACATTATTACAATCACATTTAGGATTATCACAAACATCATAATTCAATTTAAAGTTTATAGGTTTTGAATTTACAGTTAATTCAATAATCAATTCACTTATTTCCATTTACCTAATCTCCACGAAAAGAATACCTCCTCTTTGAGATATAAATATTCCTATATCTTTAAGATGTTTTTTCAAGTGTGAAGAAGTCTTGAATGAATCTTGATTCTTTTCAATGTATTTTTTAATTATTCGCTTATCATATGTTTTTTTCAAGAAATTAAATAAAATCACTACATCAGACCAGTGTCTCTGAATAAGACTTCTGTTCTCGTTAATAAATTCGAGAGCCTTCTGTTTATCTATTTGAGCAAGCCTTCCCAATAAAGCAACATCTTTTTCAATATGGTCTTTGTTAAAAGATTTTCTTATGAAATTAAAATCATTTATTTGTGAAGCAAGATAAGATATCTGTTTTTTGTCATATCGTGCGCCTATGTGTCGTGTTAAAAGCTTTTTTGCTATTCCTTCATCTTTTGATTTATTTTTTATGAGTAACTCAACTACATCACCTAACCTAGTAATTATTTGATAATCCTCTTTGAGGGCAGTTTCAAATTGACTGAAATTTTTAATAATTGTATCAAAATCCTTTTCATAAACACCGACAGAAAATATTAGTGTTTGATCCTTCATAGCTTTTGCAAGACTTTTGATTAATTCTGGTTTTTTATTTATGAAATCATATAACCTTCTTTTGTTTGTTTTATCAACATAGTTTTTTATTTCTGGTACATTTGGCTTTTTTAAGTTTAGCAAGAATTCTAAACATTCTTCTTTAGAAAAAACCTTTTTGATTTTTTCCTTAGAATGGCTAAAAGATTCAGCATTTTTTATTATTTCTCCTCTAAGAGATTCTCTTTTTATGACTTCATTTATTTTATTTTTTTCTAGCGATTTTTTAACAATCAACTCTATAAGTTCTTTGTTTAAATCTGACAATTCTTCATCATAGCTTTCATCATCCCGGTAGTCGTATCCATGGCCCCCATTTTCTAACTCTTCTCCCAACTTGTCTGCTAATTCATCATAATTTTTATCGATATAATCTTGCAATTCTAATAACTGCTCAAAAGAAAATTTTGGTAAAAGAGCTTCCGCTTCATTTATTTTATCAGAAGAAAAGTTTTTCTTAAAGGATTTTACAAAATCTTTTGTATTTGTGCCTTTTCTTATACTGTGTTTAATTATCCAATCAGGATTATCTTTTAGTTTAGATAATATCATTTCCTTAAGTTGATTACTGCTCATTTTGTTTAAACTTTTTATAAAATCTTCAGCATCCCAGAACTTTCCCTCTTGGTATGTTAAATAAAGAGCAACAGCATGCTTGCAGTTTGTGCTGTAAGGACAAGAGCAATCTCCTTCTAATGAATCTAAATCCACTTCAGTTTTGTAACTGGTTGAACCTTGAACTTTGCCAAAGATAGAATTATTTATTTTTATGCAATGTCTTACTGAATTTAGATGTCCTTCTCCACGTTCTATTATTCTTTCTGGATATTTATTTTCTATTTTCATTTTTTATCTTTAGTTAAGACAACATTTCTTATACTTCTTTCCAGAGCCGCAAGGACATGGTTCATTTCTACCGATTTTATTGCGTTTATGCGGAACTCGAGGGATACCGACCAATTCTGGAATATGAACACCTAAACTTTCGCTCTTTTCTCCCATAAAAGAGATAATGGTTTCTTTATTTCTTATTGTAACATTATCAAAGTCCTGTGTTCTAAAAAGATCAGCCATTTCATTAAGATAAAAACTTGCACTTACTTTTGCATCTTTAATTTTATAATAAAAATATCTATATTCATACACTGCAACTAAATTCATATAAGATGCGATCAATTTAGGATTTAGTTCAATAGATTTTTCATAGTGCTTTATTGCTTCATTATATTTATTAAAGTTTTTTGCAACATTCCCTGCTCTTAAATGAAGTTCCCCCTTCTTCGGATTTTGTTTTATCCGCTCTAGGATATAATTGTAAGATTCTTTAAACAGAATTTCTTTATCTTCAACATAAACTTTGTCGTCAACCGGCATGACTCCTTGTCCAATTCCTACCAAAGTTCCAATCGCTTGAAAAAGGATATCTCTTTTTCCATCTGCTGTAAGTTTAAGATTATTACTAAAACAAAATTTACACATTATCTCATTTTCAAACTTAAACATAGTTTGTTTCTCCCCCATTTGGTGTATTAAACCCGGCTTAATATTTTGTTTTTTATTGCAATCAGAACACTTAAACTGGATTTCTAAATTATCATCAGGAGTTGACATTCTTTTCCCAATATCTTTTTTATCAATCTCTTTTTCCACATTATCATCCATTTCTTTCATCAGTTCATTTAAAATAGGATTTAATTTTTTACTTTCTTCTTTAATTTCTTTTTTATATCTCTCAGGATCTTTAATTATCTCAATAGTGCTCTTTACCTCTCTTTTTTCATGGTTTGATAACCTACTCAAATTAAGAAGTTTTTTTAGTAATGGTAAAACTTCTTTTTTTTCTTGCTTGTCAAGATCATGTATAAACTGGTCAATATGAAACCATTCATCATATTTTTCCTCATTTTTAATATAATCTTCTACAACTTGAATTATAAAATCATAAACTTTTTCACCTTTTATTTCTGTTAAAGACCCGACAAGATATGTGTAAAATTCTTTTTTCTCAAATTGGGATTTAATCTCTTTAATTAATGGATCTATTGCGGGCTCTCGAATATTCCTTAATGCCTTCATCGCTCCCTCACAACAATCTCCATACTCTCCTTTTTCAGTATCTATTATAAATTTAATAAGGAATGGAATAGACTTAGGGCTTTTTATCTCTTTTAAAATTTCAAGAGCAAACAAGGAGCTCCAAGTTTCTTCATACTCTAAAAGTTCATGCAACCAATCCAATGCTTTCTCTTTTTTCACTATTAATCCTTTAATTACTGGCTCAAGTTTTTCTCTAACTTCACCACATTCTAATTTATATCCTTGCTCATTATCGTATTCTTTAAGTTCTTCAATCAGCCCAATTAGTTCTTCATCGTAATCCTCATCCCACTCAAAATTCATCATTCGGCTTATCTCGATTGGATTTTTCGATGGCTTCCTTCCATAAGTTTCTGCATACATTTCTGCAGGAGTTTTTCCAGTATCGCTTTGTTTTCTTAAATGATTATACCAATTGTGAAATTCTTCTTGTTCTTTCCTTTCTTCCTCGTCATTTTTTGGTCTTGGTTTGTCCTTAAAAAATTCCTGCCATGCTAAATCAAATTCTTTTCCAGCACTAGTGAATGTTTTATTTATTTCTTTAGCCATTCTTCAAAACTTCTCCATAAATGCTTTTCTCTGGAGACTTCAACAATTTTGCATAGTGTTTTGGATATTGTGTTTTTATTCTTCTGAGCTTCATTCTAAGATATTCTTTCTTACATTTATCAGAGCAAAACAAAAGAACTTTCTCATCTTTAAATTCCGGAGAAAGCCAAATTCCTGAATCAAACTTCTTCCTGCAGGTTTTACATGTTTCACTCATCTTCATCCTCATCATCTTCCATCTCCTCTTCCCGCTCTTCCCTTTCTTTCATCTTTTCATGGAAATCTTTGATATACTCTGCTTCTTTCTCTAAAAAGCCAGGCTCATGATTATTTCCTATTAAAAACAAAGTCATCCAAGCACCACGGTAAAATGCCTCTTTTATTTTATCTTCTTCAGAAGCATCTGCATCTTCTAACTCACTTAGTAAAGAATCAATATTCTCATTTGTTAACTCTTCAGCCAACTCTTCAGCTATTTCATTATTCTTTCCTAATTTTTCCATTTCCTTATTAACATTTCCCATAAATCCCTTCATCCTTTCATCACCTAATGCATCACCTGCTTTGTCAGTGCAATTTGAGCAGATATGTGGCATATGCATAGCATCGATACTTCTTTCCTCCCCCTTCTCCACAAATGATGCTGGCATTTGCACACCTTTGTTACAAACACTGCATTTCACATCTATTAGTTTCTCTTCTTTGGGCATCTTAAAGTTGGGTTGTGATATTTCCTTCTTCATGTGAAACTTCTACTAAAATGTTTTTTTCAGGCAATTTTAAAATAACAATTATGCCATTTTTTGTCTTTTTCTCAAACACGGTGTCAATATCTGAATAAATTTTAATCTTTATCACTTCTGGCATTTCTTCTTTCAATTCCCCTACTTCCTCTTTTTCATTTTTATGAAAATTATAACTCAATTCGTGACTTTCTCCATCTTTATACATAAAACCATAATAAAAAAATGCGCTATTGTTTTGATTAACCTTTGTTCTTAATTCTTGTAATCTCTTAATCATATTTTTTACTTCATCATCGGTGAGAAATTTCTTATGGTAGTTATTAGAATAAGTATAATCCCTGTTTGGGAATAATTTGTTTTCATAAAATATTCCGCTCTCTCCAATCAGAACCTTTCCTATTTCATTTTCATATATCTCTACTAAATCTTCTTCAGCTAAAGATTTGAAAGCCTCCTTTTTTGCTAAAGCCTTTTTTTCTGATATTCTTTTAAAATCCTTTATATCCATACTAATTCTATTTAAAGAGATTATAAAAACATTACGCAAGTTTTTTATTTATTTTTTTAAGGTCAAAAGGTCTATTAAGTATCTCAATCAAGTGTTTTTTCTTCGCCATGCTCTGGAGATGACTTAGACTTTTTTTTAATTCCTTAACTATTTTTCTGATTACCTCTAAATTATTATTAAACTCATATCCTATTCCTTCAGAATCACAAAAGTTTACTTGCTCATAATAAATACCTGAATAAAGCCCTCCACCGCCAAAATCAAGATTAAGACATTCAGGACCTATAAGGTTTAGGCCATCCTCATCAATACATCCCAGTAATAAAAATTATCTTTTTCATTAATTTATGACGTTCACTTTTTAAATTGTAAAGTTAACGATATTATTTTTCATTCATTTTATTTTCTAATTTTTTTACTTACTTCTTTTAGATCAAACGTCTCAGGATTCCAATCTCCCAGCCATTCTTTTAATTCTTCAGGATTTTCTCCCAAAGGATCTTTGCCGGTTTTTAATACTTCTAAAAATCTCTCATACCCTCCAGTTCCACCACAATCTTCAGGAGGACATGCTCTTTCTCCTTCAATACATTTAGGATATTTATCAGCATCTTCAATTTTATCTTCTGTTATTTTTTCAACAACTATTTCATGCTCCCATGAATCTCCAAAATCGTAAACATACTCAAATTTTTGTTTTTCTTTATTCACATACTGTCCAATCTGAATTTTTTTAGAATCTAATTCATTCTCTTCTAAATAACCCTCATCGGGATGAATAATTCTTGTATCTCCAAATTTAAATTCAAATAAATGATAATTTTCCCAGCCCATTACTTTTTGTATGATTCTATGTAATTTATCAAAAGTCCAGAAATCGCTTACTAAAAATCTTCTCCAGATTTTGGGTTCAATGTCCTTCAATGTGATTTTGAGTTGAAGTATTTTTGCCATGATAATTAGAATTAATAAGGATATAAAAAGATTGTTGATTTCAAGACGATATTATATGTTTCAAAATAAGAGTTTCTCACCAATCACTTTCCTCCAACTCCTTCTCTTCCCCATTTCTTTCCAAGCCCATTCTCTAAAACATCCTGCAGAGCAAAGATAAACATTCCTTCAACCCCATAAACAACTGATGCTTTTTGCATTTTTTTATTGCAAACTTCGCACTCAACAATCATGATAAAACAAGGGTTTGAATATTTATTAGAAAAATGGTTTTTATTCTTTCACAATTCCAAAAATAATTGCCGAAAGGCCGGCGATGCCGAGGATTATTTGAAAATCATTTGTTGGGTCGTTGGATGGTGTGGGAAACATTGGAGTTGCTTGCGTAGAAAAAGCAAACGAAGCTATGGAAATCAAAATGGTTCCTAAAATGATTAAAAGCGAGTTTAGCTTTCCCATGTTTTATTTGTGAAGAGAGTTTATTTAAGGTTTGTGTTTGAATATGTGGTTTAATCGAAAGTATGCCGCCGCCTAACTCCAGAGTCAGTTCTTATTTTTTATTCTTTTACTAAAATATCTCGGCTCGCCCGCCCCAAGATTATCACACCATCAAGGACGATAAGATAATATGCGTTATTGTTAATGATTGTCTTTTGGTTTAGTTGTTTAGTTTATTTTCTTTTCGATTCAACCACTTTCTTGGTTTTGAAAGAAAGCAAGTACAGAAGAAACATGAGCATGGAAAATGCTAGGAAGACGAATTTGAAGGGGAGCAGGATGAGAACTGCTGAAGCTACGAGCTTGCCTGTGAGACTGCCTGCATCGATTGCCGTGTTGTAGGGCCCATAGAATCGGTATCTTTCTTTTCCCTTGAGGATGTCGAAAAAGTAGGCTTCTGTTGTTGGTTCGAGCATAGCCATAGGGACGCTTGCTAAAACAAGCATGAAGAGAATCGCATAAATGTCTGTTAGGAAAAAACAAATCAAAGCGACGACTGCAAGGCAGAGGTGTGCGAGTTTGAATATCTTTCTGAAGCCGTGTTTGCACGCCCAGTTCGAAAAAATGTATTCTAAGAAAATCAGCGGAACTGCGACTGCAAACAAAAAGTAACCAATCCACAATTCACTTAGACCGGAGCGGATTATCCTTAAAGGGATGAAAAGGTAAATCAAAATCCACCAGATGCTGATTCCTCCCCCGAGAATGTAGGCGATAACCCTGTCTTTATTTTTGAAAAAATCAATAAAGTTTTTTACAACTTTGTAGTCGATTTTTTTCTTTCCTTGTTTTCCTGGTATCTTAGAGAATTTGAAAACTAAAGCTCCGGACAATAAACACACTGCTGCAATAATGAAGATTTTTCCTACGCCAAACTGCGCCGCCACGTAACCAGCTATTAGAGGGCCTACGACGAATGCGATGTTTTGGGATGTATAAACTAGACCTTCGTTGCGAGAAAGTTTTTTTTGCGGTGATGCGTCTCTGATTAAAAGGCCGTAGCTTGTTAGTTTTAAAGTTGAGAAAGGGATTAGGGCAAATGCTAAGATTAAGAATAAGTAAAAGTTTGTGGTGATTGAAAAAAGCAAAAAGAAAACTATTAAGGACAGTAGAGAGTAAAAGAAAATTTTTGCTTTGTCGCGTTTTTCAACAACTGGAATGAAAACAAAATAAGAGATGAAAGCCAAAATTGTGAAACATGCTGAAAGCAAGCCGACGTAAACTTCGCTGTGGAGGAAACTGTCGAGGTAAACTGCCCAGATGGTGTTGATTAATGCGGCAGACAGCGCGACGATTAAGCCAACCACTGAAAGTCTCGCGATTCTTGTGAGATGGGGTGCACCTTTATCTTTTCTGAATAACATAGCCATTTGGAAATATGGGAGTGAGAGGTTAAAAATGTAGTGCCTGGGATGGAGAGGGTTTGTTATCTTGAATAAAAATATGTTTAAACCACCCCATGATTATCTCATAAACCAGGCGACTATCGTAGCTAGGGTTTTCTATTCTTGATGTTTGTGTATTTAATCATAGAATCGGTGAATTAAGATTTACAGTTACTTCAAGTACTACGTCGTTTTTATTAATTACTAAGTGATAACAGTTAGTAAACTTTATAAACCCTTGATTTATCTTGTTGTTAGGTTAATTAGAACGTATCCTCAATATGAAGAAGCAAAACGAGCAGTAGAGCTTGAAATGGAAAGAGAAGCAGAGCTAAGACTTCCAGAGAATCGAAGAATGCTTAAAGTTTGCTCTGGTGCTGAAGTTGAAAGATTGGCTAAAGCAGTTTACATTCCGCTTGGAGAAAGATATCCAGAGGTAATAGAACTTCTTGAAGAGATGCGGGAACATGACCCTCTTGTAGAAATAGAACAAATGAAACATACGGTTCCGACGTTAGCAAGTATTAAGGAGACGGTATCTGCAGCTCAATTGGATAATTTAATTGGCGAAGATGATTATTCCAAATCAATTGAAACAATGATGGGCAGGATTGATCCTTTTTTAGAACTCAACGCTAGATTTCTCCCGATTCACGAACAATTTTACGTAAGCTTAGCCCGAGCCATTAAATATGTTTCAACTACAAGAGATATTGGAATAGAAGAGACAGTTGGAGATTTACAGAATATGGATGAAGTTTTAAGAATTGCAGTACCAATAAGGCGCGAAGCTGAAGCCTTATTAGCGGTGTCTCAACGTTATAAGCAGGACGCGGGAGATATTGCAAGAGGAGTTAATGATTTTATGAGAAAAGTTTGGTCAGTGGTTGAAGCAAAACCAGTGCCATCCCCAGAAGTTCTTGCAGCAATCCAAGGAGCTACTTGGAATTACAAAATGGCTGAATTTGATAGAGTCTATCGTTAGGAAAATAATAAACCTACTCGGACTACTTGGTTGGCAATAAAGACACAATCGCAAACTTTATAACGTTGGGGATTTTTTAGCTGTGATGGTTAGCGGAAAAATTGGCGCAAGTGTGACTTTCATCACGATTTTTGTTGTAGTTGTTTTGCTGATTGCGATTTATGTTTTTGTTTCGCAGATGGGGCCAAAGGCAATCAAAGTTAAATTGGAGACAACAGAGGGTGATATTGTTATACAACTTTACGCTGACATGCCAATCACAGCAGGGAATTTTGAGAAACTTGTGAGCGAGGGTTTTTACGATGGGATTTTGTTTCACAGAGTTATTGATGGTTTTATGATTCAGGGTGGAGATCCGTTGACAAAAGACGAATCAAAGAAAGACAGATGGGGAACTGGTGGTTCAGAGACGATTCAAGACGAATTTGGAGAAAAAGGAAATATGCGCGGGACGATTTCAATGGCAAACTCTGGGCCGAACACAGGAAGCAGTCAGTTTTTCATAAATCTTCAAGATAATATTCTTCTTGATGGAAAGCATCCTGTTTTCGGAGAAGTTGTAGAAGGCATGGATGTTGTTGATGCGATTGCAAAAGTTGAAGTAACTTTCAATCATTTAGGAGAAAAAAGTCTTCCTGTTGAAGATATTAAAATTATTAAGGCTAGTGTTGTTTGATTCGCAAACTAAACATCTTAGAAAGATTTAAATAAAACCTTCTCTAAATTCATAGATGAAAAAGGTGCAAACAGTTTTCTTAATTATTGTCGTTGTTGTCTTGGCTGTTGTTGGTTATTTTTATTATTCTCTAAATTATGTTCAGGCGTCTCCGGGGATTGGAGGTTCTAAAATTTTGTTTCCAAGATGGTTTACTAAGGAGGTTACTCCGACTCCAACTTTGCTTGAATGTGTTGACAGCGATGGCGAGGATATTTACACAAAAGGCAATGTTGGGGCTGATTTCCCTTCTGATGCAGGTTATATAACTTATTGGGATGAATGTATTTCTTTGGATGAAGTGAAAGAATGGGTGTGCGAGGATAATCAAGCCGTTGCTTTAAGTATTGACTGTGATTTTGGGTGTTTTGATGGAGCATGCGCTCCGCCGCCTTGGATTCAAGAGCAAAAGCTGGTGGCTTCCGATGCTTATGGCGGAGATACGCTTGGAAGTTCAGCGGCCATGGATGGTGACGTGGCAATACTTGGAGCAACTGGCGATGATGATCTTGGCGATGAATCAGGCTCTGCTTATATTTATAGGTTTGATGGAGTAGACTGGAGCGAGGGGCAGAAACTGTTAGCGTCTGATGGGGCTGCCGGTGATAAGTTTGGTTATTCTGTTTCTATCTCAGGAAATGTTGCGGTTGTCGGCGCTTATTACGATGACGATTTGGGTTCGAATTCCGGCTCTGCTTATGTTTACAGATTTAATAGTACTAATTGGGTTGAGGAACAGAAGCTGAACGCTTTTGATGGAGAATGGAATGACCAATTCGGGAAATCAGTATCGATTTCTGACGATGTGATTCTGATCGGGGCTTCATTGGCCAGCGATACGAGTAATCCCCGCTGTGGTGCGGCATACGTCTTCAGGTTCAACGGCTCGTCTTGGATACAAGAGAAGAAGCTGCTCGCCTCCGACGGGACCCTGTTTGACTCTTTCGGTAGTGCAGTCTTTGTCTCCGGCAATGTCGCTTTTATTGGAGCCGTCGCCGATGATGACAATGAGTTGAATTCCGGTTCGACGTACTTGTTTTCCTTCAACGGTGCTGACTGGATCGAAGAACAGAAGCTGACCGCGAGCGACGGAGCGCAGTCGGAGCAATTCGGTTGGTCGGTGGCCGTCTCCGATGGTGTGGCTGTGATCGGTGCCAACCGTGATAATGATCTTGGCTTAGATTCCGGCTCGGCGTATGTGTTCCGGTTTGATGGTGTGAACTGGGTTGAAGAAAGCAAGCTGCTGGCTTCAGATGGCGCAGCTGGTGATGATTTTGGAAGCATAGTCTCCATTTCGGGCAACACGACAGTTATCGGTGCTCATTTGAATGGCGAGCTGGGCTGGAAAGCTGGTGCGACCTATGTATACAGATTTGACGGCTTGACTTGGGTTGAAGAACAAAAACTTGCATCAGAAGATATTTACCCTCTTGATGAATTCGGCAGTGCTGTTGCCATCCATGACAACAAGATTTTAGTGGGCACAGTCGGAGAAGACCATTATTACATGGGTACCGGCGCCGCCTATGTTTTCCGGGCAAGCGGGGAATAAGCAGCCCATAGAATAAGTTAAAAATTTAGACTCTTCTGCACTCCTGTGACAGATTATGAGCAGCTTTGAAGGATTTTCAACCTGAAATATTCAGTATCTTTGAATCCGTACGCCCTCCTTTTTATGATGTTGATTTTGTTATTATATCCTTCAGAGGCACCGTTTGTTA
>JAHISS010000045.1 GCA_018817905.1 Nanobdellota archaeon | reverse complement strand
TGAGCTGTAAAGTAAACGTCATCTAGACTGGTAAGATGATCTTTAGATGATATATCTTAGTTAAAATTTTATATCATTCCATCAGATAAATGTTTATAAGTATTTATAAAATTCAATCTTTAAGATGGAAGATATAGAAAATACCTCTCAGGCAGTTATGAGTTGCTATGATTTCTTAGATGCATTTGCCTCTTGCGGGATTTCAGATTTTACGGATGGGGTTTACAACGGAGATCCTGAGCAATCATACCAGAAAGCTCAAGAAAACCAAGCTAATTGGTTACTTGATCAGATAGGTTGTGGTAGCGGAGCTAGAATTCTGGATATTGGATGTGGATATGGAAGAGTTTTAAAAACCGCAGAGAACCGGGGGACCATTGCAGTTGGTATCACCGTATCAGAAAAACAAGCTAGAAGGTGTGTTAAGAATGGTTTGGATGTTAGGTTAATGAATTACAGAAATATGCCGGATTCTTGGGCTAATTCTTTTGATGGAGTTATTGCTAATGGATCTGCTGAACACTTTGTACAAGTTCAAGATGCTGTAGAAGGTAAGCAAGATCAAATATATCAAGAAATGTTTAAATTAGTTCACATGATTCTCAAGCCAAAAGGAAAATTTGCAACCACGATAGTCCACTTTAATGATGGATTCTCTTTTGATCCAAAGGAGATTGTGAAGGGGCCAAGCAATTTTAAAAGAGGGACCTTGGATTATCATTGCGCTCAAATAGCTAGAGATTTTGGAGGGTGGTATCCTACTACGAATCAACTTGGGGAGTGTGCAAGAGGTTACTTTGAGCTTGAAAGTAGAGAAGATGGAACCGAAGACTATCATATAACTTCTGAGACGTGGCTTAATGATGGAAAAAGGACATCTATGGTTAATCCAAAGGCATGGGCAGTTTTGGCAGGTAAATTTGTAAAGAGCCCTAAACAGACAATAGGATTTCTAGATGATCTATTCGTATCCCAGGCGTGGATGAAACAATTCAGAGATTGGGAGGGCAAAGGAACTCCCACTAAATTATACAGGGATGTGTGGCGAAAAGTTTAATGAATAACTGTTTATCATCGTGAACTCATCCTTATTAAATCCAACCATCTGTTTTCTTTTAAACCTAAATCAACTCCAGCAAGGTTACAAGGAAACTCTTGTTTATTACAATGAGGTTCTATGAAATTATGCTGTATTGTTAAACCAGTCATGATTATTGGAGCAGACCATAAGGCCTTTAGTCCCCTAAAATCATGGACTCTATCTTTTATTTTCATGAAAACGGTTTCTATCTTATAGTTATGTATCTTAGTTTTTCTAACATTTTGTATTTTATGCTCTACTACCAAGCCACCAATTTTATTTGAATAAAATAATTTCTTGAACGCTTTCGGGTAAAACTGAGCCGAATCTGTTTGAATGTATTTTGGTTTTCCTTTGCTAACTGATTTCTGTATGAAAACTGTTGCTTCTTTTATATTTGTAGCAACAGAGTAATGTATTCCTGTTATCATTCTTGTGTCCCAATCAACACAAGCCCAGAAATTATCTCTGTGTCCTAATCTATTAATCTCCGTTTCATCTGCATAAAAATGATTTCCAAGATTGTAACCTAAGTTCTCAACAAACTTATGAACTTTCAAGCTATATCTTCTAACCCAGTCTAGTATAGTCATGTGACTGGCTTTTATCGAGAAGTGCCTTGTTAATTGGTTTCTCATCTTTCTTGATGATAGATTTGATAAATACATATCAACAGACATGGTTATCGTTTTAGGATTAAATCTCATTCTATAAAACCCCTCATCATTTGTAAAGAATCTCTTACAGTTTTTACAATAATATTTTTGAATTTTCCCTCGATAATCTGTCTTTCTAAATCCTTTCTTGCAAAAGTTCGAACTTGAACAATGTTTACATTTTATAGCATCTTTCATGCTATAATTAGGCACCCGAACTATATAAACTTATCGGTACCCGAATTGCTACTCCTTCTCTATTATAATCTTGCCTTTCTCAACTTTCACTTTTAGATTTTTATCGAGGAGATTTAGTTTCTCAACTGCCTCTTTCGGTAGATTGATCCTATATTTGAAATAAGTCGTATTTCCCACTTTTTTATCAACCACTTTCATAACTTTCATAAAATTATTAGGAACCCGAAGTTTAAAAATCTGTCGAAATCTAATAAGAACAGATGACGCTAAGTTTACAGCTCA
>JAHISS010000006.1 GCA_018817905.1 Nanobdellota archaeon | reverse complement strand
TTTATCAAAAATCTGCGTTTATACTTTATATACAAATAATTATTAAAAAAACATTTTGGTGGCAGGATGGCAGCTATAAATCCTAATTCCTGATTTTATGATTAAATATCTAAACATTAGTAATAGAAACCCCTCGGCACAGTAGTCGTCTGGTTTACGAGATAATCATTCGGGCGAGGGATGGAAATTATTCAAGCTATTTTATTAAACTTATCTGCAGGGTGTAAAAAAACAAAACATTTATAAAGTTTGTATACACTCTTGGTATACACAAAAAAGAACTACCATGAGAGATATATTTGACGCAAAAATTTCGTGCAAGAACTGCAATGTTGAAATGAAACCAATAATTGCAGAAAGAAGCGGTTTTAGATTAAGAGCTGTGAAGTGTCCTAAATGCGATGAGAAAATAGTTCATCCGTCTGATTTGCAAAACTTCCAGCACTATAACGACCTAAAAAGAAAAACCTACAGCGTTAAACTTCGAGTTGTCGGAAACAGCCACGCGGTGAGCATTCCTAAAGAAGTAGTAGATTTTATAAACCACATGAACCGCAACATGAACAGACACATGGACGACATGGTAAAACTTTGCTTTGAAGATTACGGAAAGCTAAGTTTGAATTTCATAAATCCTGAGAGGAAGAAAAAATGGTAAAAAACAATAACGAAATAAGATTGGAAGTTGTGGAGTCGCTTCAAGACGATGTTTACAAAGGCATAGTCAGAATTGACCCACAGTTAATGAGAGACATGGGACTTATCCGTGGAGATGTCATCTTAATCAAAGGTGGAAGAGAAACACTTGCGATTGTTGACCGCGCCTACCCTGCAGATGTTGGAGAAAATATCATCCGAATCGACGGCTTAATCAGAAAAAACGCAAAAGTCGGCGTCGGCGAACAAGTCATTGTCAGAAAAGCAAATGCAAAACCAGCTTCCCGCGTAGTCATAGCGCCGGCACAAAAAGGAATTATGGTTCAGGGAAATCCAGAAATGCTAAAAAACGGTTTGCTCGGCCGGCCAGTAATCAAGAACGACATAATCTCGCTCGGAGGAGTTCAGCGTCGGAGGGACATAATGTCCGAAGGATTCCCCGACATTTTCGGCGACTTACAAGACCTATTCCACCAAGGCATGCCCGGAGGATTCCAGCAAATAAGATTTGTCGTTGTCTCCACTTCTCCAAACCAACCGTGTTTTATCAGCGAAGAAACAGAAGTTGTTCTAAATCCAAAAGCAGTTGACATTTCCGAAAGCGAAATGCCGAACATTGCATACGAAGACGTCGGAGGCATGCAGGAAGAAATAAAAAAAGTTAGGGAAATGGTCGAGCTCCCACTGAAACATCCAGAGATTTTCGAAAAGCTCGGCATCGACGCACCGAAAGGAGTTTTACTGCACGGTCCTCCTGGAACAGGAAAAACCCTCCTTGCAAAAGCTGTTGCCAACGAAACCGAAGCCAATTTCATTCTGCTCAACGGCCCAGAAATAATGAGCAAGTTTTACGGAGAATCTGAAAAAAAGATTCGCGACATTTTCGAAGACGCAGAAAAAAACGCGCCGTCAATTATATTTTTCGACGAAATCGACGCAATCGCTCCGAAAAGAGAAGATGTCCAGGGAGAAGTTGAAAGAAGAGTTGTCAGTCAGCTGTTAAGCATGATGGATGGACTAAAATCGCGCGGAAAAGTTATTGTCATCGGAGCAACAAACCGCCCGAACGCAATCGACCCGGCACTAAGACGCCCGGGAAGATTTGACCGCGAAGTCGAAATCTCTGTACCAAACAAAAAAGGAAGATTAGACATTTTAAAAATTCACACAAGAAACATGCCTCTTGCAAAAAACGTAAACCTCGAAGAACTTTCAGCAAAAACACACGGCTTTGTCGGCGCTGATCTCTCTGCATTAACAAAAGAAGCTGCAATGCATCTGTTAAGAAAAATGCTCCCAGCCCTGAAACTTGAAGAAGACGAACCAATTCCAAAAGAAGTTTTGGACAAAGCAATAATTAGCCAGGAAGATTTTGAAGAATCGTTGAAAATTGTCCGCCCAAGTGCGATGCGCGAAGTTTTCGTAGAAGCTCCAAACATTTCCTGGTCTGACATCGGAGGAATGGAAAGCACAAAACAAGAATTAAAAGAAGCCGTTGAATGGCCAATAAATAATCCAGAAGCATTTGAGAGATTGGGCATTCGCGCACCGAGGGGAATTTTACTTTACGGCCCTCCGGGAACTGGAAAGACAATGCTTGCAAAAGCAGTTGCAAAAGAATCAGAGGCAAACTTCATACAAGTCAAAGGACCCTCGCTGCTAAGCATGTGGGTCGGAAAGTCAGAAGAAGGCGTAAGAAAAGTATTTGAAAGAGCAAGACAAGTTGCGCCGTGCGTAATTTTCTTCGACGAAATCGACTCGCTGGCTGGAACACGTGGAGTTGAATCAGGCACAAGAGTTACCGAAAGAGTTCTCAACCAATTGCTCGCTGAAATTGACGGTTTAGAAAGTCTAAAAGACGTCACAATCATTGGAGCAACAAACCGCCCCGACATGCTGGACCCTGCTCTGCTCCGCCCGGGAAGATTCGACAGAATTATCCTTGCAGATGTTCCAGACGACGAGAGCCGGAAAAAAATATTTGAAGTCCACACAAAAAACACGCCGCTTGCAAAAGATGTCAGTCTCTCTGAATTAGTAAAACAAAGCGAAGGATTTGTCGGAGCAGACATTGAATCACTTGTAAGAGAAGCTGCACTGAACGCATTAAGGGAAAATCCTAAAGCTGAAATAGTAACAAAGAAAAACTTTGAAGACGCATTGAAAAAAACCAAACCAAGTGTCTCGCACGACACAGCGCAGCGCTACAAAAAGATTGAAGAATATTATCTAAAAAAGGCCAAGGCAGGACTAGAAGTCGGGCCGTTGTACACGGGGTAGCAAAATGAGTTTCTTCGACGACGACCCATTTGAAAGCATTGTGAAGGAATTTTTCGGAAATTCATCAGCCAGAAGAAAACAACAGAGGGAGGATTTCATTCAGGGAGAAGACGAAGACAGAGTAATAGACTTCGTGCAGGATAAAGAAAAACTTTATTTGGTTTTTGAACTCCCAGGTTACTCGGAAAAAGAAGTAGCAATTGTAGTAAGCAATAAAGAACTGAACATAACTGCAAAAAAAATAAAACTCGAAGGTATACAATCTTACCTATCCAAAAAATTAACCCGGGGCGTGCGCATAAAAAAGATACTTCCAGGATTTGTAAACCTGAAGAATTTTTCTCACACAATGAAAAACGGAGTGCTAGAAATAGTATTTAACAAAAAATGACACATGGGGACAATCAATTAGAACTTGAAATAGCAGAATCAATCCAAGAAGACATAGACAAGGGAATCGCGAGAATTCCTTCCGAAGTTATGAACTCTTTAAGAATCGTTTCAGGAAACTTGATTGAAATAAAAGCAAAATCCGCAACAGTCGTAAAAGCGATGCGTTCTGAAAACGACAGCGGAAAAAAGATAATCAGGCTGGACGGGACGGCGCGGTCAAATATCGGCGCATCAATCGGAGACAAAGTGTCTATCTATCCAGCAAAAGTAGAAGAAGCAAAGAAAATAACTCTCGCCCCCATCCAGGAAGTGCGATTCTCCGACGACCCGACAGAATATTTCCACACAAAACTTCTCCATAAACCCCTGACACTAAATCAAAAAACAGTAATCGACGTTTTTGGAAACCGTCTAGGATATGTGATTTCAAAAACAGACCCAAAAGGAAACGTGATAGTTACTCCATCGACAAAAATAACAGTCTCAGACGAGGCATACAAGGGAGACCTGAAAGCAACAGGCATAAGTTATGAAGACATCGGTGGGCTCAAAAGCGAAATTGAACTCGTAAGAGAAATGGTCGAGCTTCCGATGAACCATCCAGAAGTATTTCAAAAACTCGGAGTCGGCGCACCAAAAGGAGTTTTGTTAACCGGCCCGCCCGGAACCGGAAAAACTCTCCTGGCAAAAGCGGTCGCGAGCGAAACAGATTCTTCATTCTTTTCCATAGCCGGACCGGAAATAATGTCAAAATATTACGGCGAATCCGAGAAGCACATAAGAGAAATTTTCGAACAGGCAGAAAAAAACGCCCCGTCGATTATTTTCATAGACGAAATTGATTCAATCGCGCCGAAGCGCGGCGAAGGAACAGATCAGACAGAAAAAAGAATCGTCGCACAGCTTTTAACTTTGATGGATGGCTTAAAAAATCGCGGGCAGGTTGTTGTAATGGCTGCAACAAATCGCCCGGAAGACATAGACACTGCTTTGCGCCGCCCCGGAAGATTCGATAGAGAACTCAGAATCAACCCGCCTGACGAAGTCGGAAGAAAAGAAATCCTAAGAATACACACAAGAGGAATGCCGCTCGAAAAAGATGTAGACTTCGACGAAATTGGAAGAAAAACAATCGGCTACACTGGAGCAGACCTTGAAATGCTCTGCAAGGAGGCGGCGCTGAAATCAATCAAGCCGTATTTCACACAACTAAAAAACATTCAGGAAAAAGTGCCGACAGAAATCCTCGACAAAATCAAAGTATCAAGACAGCATTTTATCGACGCGGCAAACCAGATAGAACCTTCCGCAATGCGTGAAGTCCTGATAAACAAGCCCAACGTTCGGTGGAGCGACATCGGCGGATTGGACAAAGCAAAAGAAAAATTGCAGGAGCTTGTTGAACTGCCATTATTGAGACCAGACCTTTTCAAAGAAGCTGGGATAAAACCTTCCAAAGGAATTCTTCTCTCCGGACCATCGGGAACCGGAAAAACTCTTCTGGCAAAAGCTGTTGCGACAGAATCAAACGCAAACTTCATCTCGGTAAAAGGCCCCGAACTAATCAGCAAATGGGTCGGCGAATCTGAAAAAAGAGTAAGAGAGATATTCAAGAAGGCTCGGCAGGTCGCCCCGGCAATAATCTTCTTCGATGAATTCGATTCTATCTCAAAGCAAAGAGGAATGTCTCTAAACGATTCAACAGAAAGAGTCGTCAACCAGCTTCTCACCGAACTCGACGGAGTGGAAGAGCTTGAAAAAGTGATTGTTATGGCCGCCACAAATCGAAAAGACCTGATAGACCAATCGCTTCTTCGGGCAGGAAGAATCGACTCAGTTATCGAACTTCCAATTCCCGACGGGAAAACACGGGAGGAAATATTCAAGGTGAAGACAAAGAAGATGCCCCTTTCCAAAGAAATAAAACTTTCAGAATACACCAAAAAAACAGAAGGATGGACCGGAGCAGACATCGAGGCAATGTGCAGAAACGCAGGCCTCAGCGCAATCAAAAAGTCATACGCCAAAAAAACAAAACAAAAAATAGAAATAACAAAAGATGATTTCGAAAATGCATTCAATGAGCTTGACGCTCGAACCACAAAAAAAGAAGATAAAGGTAAACCATAAGTCTACAAAACTCAAAGAATCAACAGGAAGTTGAACCAAAAAGTTATCTGCTTCGGGGGGGTGTGTTACCTAAGGTTAACATTAGCATGACTTTATGTGTGAAAATAAGCCCGAATTATGCTAAATTTGGTTAAACGCTCCCGCAAGGGTGTTTACACAGCGAATATAAAATTTTTAGGTACAAGATTCGGGGGGCGTTTAACTATCTTAATTTTTTTATCTTTTTATATATTTTAATCCAAGGTCCAATAGTCGCGATAATTGCTATTAAAAAGAATAAAAAACCATAAAATCCTCCAACAATCTTTCCAAATTCTATAGATACTAAAGCATCAATTGAGGGGATGGCTATCGCCAAGAAAATTAATCCGATAATCTCAAATATTTTTTCAATTTTCATGTGTATCTATGCCTATTAAGATGTTTGTCTTGATGTTCTTTAGGAGTTAGTTCTTCAAGATTGTTTATTTCATTATTAAATTTATTAAAATCCTTATGATGAATTTCATATCCATCGTTTATTTTCCCATGAGCATTCTTATATATCCACCTATGTAAATATCCCCCAATACCTGCACTAATAAATCCTTTAGCAAATCTTATATACCCTTTATTATCTAATACAAACCTATGACCATATCTCTTTCCATATGCTTCCAAAGTATTGTCAATTTCTTCTTTTTGTCTTATTCTCTCTTTTTGAATTGATTCGTTAGTTTCTTCCAATTCTTTTTTTATTTTTCTTGCTTCTATACTTCCTCTTTTTAGGGAGTTGATTTCCGTCTTTAATTTTTCAGATTTCTCAATTTCATCACTAAGTCTTTTTAATTTATTCTTAGCTGAGCTAATTATTTCTTCGGCTTTTTCTTCAGCTTCTTTTATGATTCTACTTTCTTCTTTCTCCCAGCTTTTTTTATAAAATGATTTAAATATAAAATAAAGTCCAATTCCTAACCCTATCAGTATAAAAACAAGAAATATTAAATTTTCTCTAAAATCCCTTTCACAAATCCCAGATTTCCCCGAACCACTTTTACATTCCCAGACACAAGAATAACCTTCTCCTGATTCTTTTATTGATGGATATAAACAACTTTGGTTGTTACAATTCATTAAACCATTTGGGCAGGTCATAACTTTTGTATTCCCGCAAAAACCTGCAATATTGCAGATTAAAGAACCGCATTCATTATCAGAATTACATAAAGAATTATCATTCAAACATTGTTTACCACTAGGGCAGATTTTACAAATTTCTCTTTGCATTTGTCTATTTCCTTTTTTTAAGATTAATTCTTTTTCTCCAGTAATTGTATAAGAAATACTTTCTTCAAGAATTTGATTTGTTCCGATATCTAAACAAGTAGAATCTATTCTTTCCTCAGAATAGGGAGCTATCTCAATTTCTGACTCCATCTTTCTCTCGGATTCAGGATAATAGGTGTTAATTCTTGGGTGGAACAAAGTATAAACAATATGCAAATTTACGGGAAAATCATATTGATTATATATTTTGAAAGAAGGAACAGGACTACACCCTTCAAGATTCATATATTCACTAACAAAATCTTTTAAAATTAAAGGTTCTCCAAAATAATCTCCATTTGAATCAAAAAGATAATTCCCAAATTCTTGATAAGTTTCGTTAACCTTATATTCACATTCTAATGCCGAAACATAACTCAATAAAAATATAAACATAAATAAAAATAATAAAATTTTTTTCATCTTCTTTTTCTTCTATTTTTAGATTTAACTAAATTATAAATTACTAACCCTATACATATTAATCCAATCGTAAAAAACCACAACCAATTCATTTTACTTTCGCCTCTTGCTTAATTTTACTTAAAATCTCTTTTCTTGCCTCTTGAATATCTTTTGGAATTTCTTTCCATTCAAATCTTTCTTTTAATTCATTCTCAGTTATTTTTAGATTAATATAATCTTCAATAAAATATTTGTCCATCTTATCATCAATATTATCAATAAATTCTTGTATTGCTTGTTTAATCACAGCAGATTTATCAATACCTTGCTCTTTTGCTATTTCAATTAATCTTTTGAGCATTTCATTTTCAAGATAGATGCCAACTAGTTTGTTTTTTACCATATTAATTAATATTAATAATTATTAGTAATTGATATATTTAAGTCTTTCTACTCAAATTTAGGAAAAATGCGGGGGCGTTTAACCAGCTCTAAAAAAATAAAAATCATTATAAACTGCTAACTTTTTTGATGAAAAAACCTTATCGTCGATAAACCATTCAAATTTCTCGTGCTAACATTAACCTTAGGTTAAATATCTCGTGGGAGCATTAATCCTCAAGACTAACCAATCATAGAAGTCTTTAATCCCCTCACATCAACCCCATCTCTCGCAAAACCCTAATCCTTCTCCGCCGCAAAAAACGCCCTATTAGACAAAACCCCTTTCCTTCGGCCATCCTTCTCAAACGAAACCAAAGCAGGAGAAAGTTCAAATCTCCCAACGATGTTCATCTTAGAATAAATTATGTAAGAATAAATCTGGACTTCGCCTTTTGTCAAACTCCCGACATCCCAGAACAACCTCCGCGTGAGCTTGTCTATTTTGTCCGGCTTTTTTCCAAAACTATCAAACAATTTCGTCATCCTCGGAACAGAATCAACAATCTGAACTTTGTCAACATTCCTGCGCGCCTTGACACGAAGTTTAACTTTCAAAGCAAACTCGCCGCCCTTCGTCCGAACAAGTGAAACCTTCTTGCTCAAAGAAACAGCCTTCATTGAATAAACCCAAACAAAACCACCAATCAAAACCACCAAAATCACCAAGACAAAAGGAAAAGTGTAATTCGTCTTCGACTCAACAACCAATGTTTCTCCGGGCTTCAATTCCTTCTCCCACGAATAAACTACGAAAAGGCCTTCTCTTTCAACACTTGCCGGCTCCAGAGAAGTCGTCGTGAAAAGCCTCGACACAATATCTTTCTTGACTTCTATTCTTGCTTTCGCCACTGTGTTCCCCTCGTTTGTTTTTTCAGAAACTGTTTTCCTAACAACAAAACCCTCGGAAAATTCCCTGACAGAAGTTCCTTCTTTTTCCAAAAATTCTATAACTCCTTCAAAACTCTCTTCAGCATCTTCTAACCTAACATTTGCAGAAATAATGTAAGGCCCTGCAATTATTTTTTCGAGTTCTTCTTTATTCAGCTCTACCTCAACCCTTGCCTCGCCATACGGCTCCAGCGAAACACTTTCTGTCGCCGAGAAGAAAGCAGAATCAAATTCCACCGTAACATTTTCAAGTTCAATATTTTCCAAATTCTTAACAATAATCTCTGCCTTTGAATCTTCAGGATGCAGCGGCTCTGCGCCAATTTCAAGAACATCTGCCAATCTAACTATTCTAACAAGAAGCTTGTCCTTAAAAATTCCGAAATTCTTTCCTTTCATCTGATATTCAAAATACAAAAAACCATTTTTTTCTTTTCTTATCTCTTCGCCCATAAAAGCCTGAATTTCAATCCTCGTCTCCCCAGGCGAAACCACAAAACTTCCTTTCGGTTCTATCCGCACTCCGACAAGAGTATAAATCTCAAAGCTGTCTTGCTCCCCGCTGTTGTTTATGACAAGTTCGTAAACTGCCGGCTTGTCAAGTTCAGCAATTACGACATCCATGACAGGTATTTTTTCAACGCTCAAATTCCCCTCAGCTAAAACTCCCTGGCTAAAAACCAAAACCACTACCACAGCCAGGAATATAAAAAGTATTTTTCTCATGAAAATTGACAAGGCAGGAATTATATAAATATTTGTGTTGTTTGTATCTGCTAACAGAATCCAAAACCGAAAATTAGTTTATCTCTAAAAATCATATTCCTAAATGGAAAAAGAGGAATATGAAAAAATAATTGAAAGGAAAGATAAATTGATTGAATATCTTCAAACTAAAGTTAATCAACTCGAACGCAGGCTTTTGGCTTACGAAAATGCGCATACGCCTTCGAGCAAACAGAGATTTAAAAAAAAAGATTGAAGTTTCAATCAGGAAAACTT
>JAHISS010000044.1 GCA_018817905.1 Nanobdellota archaeon | reverse complement strand
TGATGGTAAGGGAAAAGTAATCGGAGAAAAATTATTTGCAATAAATCAAAAAATAAATAAAGAACTTTCACAAAAGGGCCCGTTTATACTTTGGGATTTAAATCCTTGCGATAAACCTCTAAAGTATAAAGAGGATTTAAAGAGTATAGAACAAAATGAAGATTACGTTGCTGATTGGACAATTAGTCAATTAGTTGAACCATATTTCAAAGAAATTAAAGATCAAATATTTAGGGATTTAGACATAAAACAGAAATATCTCAAAAGATCTCTCAATTTTTTGATTAATAGAAAAATGGCAAAGGAGCAAGAGTATGTTGAAAAAGAACAAAAAGGAAAAGATATGAAACTACTTTTATTAAACATAAGGAGAGATATTGAGAATTATAAACATCGTAAGGAAAATATTTTATCAGATATAGAAAAAGAAAAAAATCTTTCTATGGGACTGCCAGAGGTTGTAGCAGTTATAGGGTTGATTCCATATCCAATTGAAAATAATAAAGAACTTTCTGGAATGAAGAGAGATGATGAAATAGAAAAAATAGCTATGGAGATAGCAATGGATTTTGAGAAAAAGAAAAAAAGAAATCCTGTTGACGTTTCTAAAGATAATGATGGTTGCGGATTTGATATAAAGTCTAGAGGAGAAAATGAGTTAAGATATATAGAAGTTAAAGGAAGAGCAAAAGAAGGTGTTGTTTTCTTAACTTTAAATGAATGGATTAAAGCAAAACGACTCGGAGAAAAATATTGGTTATATGTTGTATCTAATTGTGCATCAAAACCAGTTCTGAGAATCATCCAAAATCCAGCAGAAAATTTAATTCCAGAAGAAATTGAGAAGATAGTAAGATTCTCAATTGATAATGCTCAAATTAAAAAGAAATCTCAAGAGGTTTAAGTATGAAAAAAGATAAATCTCAAGAAAGACTACATCCAATTGATGAAGATAGGAGATTGATTGAAGAGATTATACCTATTAAAGAGATTTCTGAACAAAGTGCAAAGGAAAAAGGTATTAGACAGGGACATATTTCAGCCATACATTTGTGGTGGGCAAGAAGACCACTTGCGGCATCAAGAGCTGCTGTTTTTTCATCTTTGGCAAGAATATCTAAAAACTCAAAAGAGGAATTGATAGAGACTACAAAAGAACTTACCAAAATAGAATCTGCGAATGATAAAAGAGTTTTAAATAAATGCAGAAAGATTATATTAGATTCTTTTGATGGAAAAACTCCAAAAGTTTTAGATCCTTTTTCTGGTGGCGGAGCTATACCTTTAGAATCTGCTCGCCTTGGATGTGAAACTTATGCATTAGATTTAAACCCTGTAGCACATACTGTAGAGTTAGCAACTTTATATTATCCCCAGAAGTTTTCTAAAGTAAAATTTAAAGAATATGGTGGATTAAAGCAAGACTCTCCAAAAAATAAGCTTATAGGAGAGATAGAGAAAGCTGGAAAGATTATTATTGAAAAAACTGAAAAAGAACTAAAAGATTTTTATCCAGATAAAGATAAAGCAGCAACAGTACTTAATTATTTATGGGCAAGAACAGTCAAATGCTCAAATCCTTCATGTAATGCCGATGCTCCCCTAATAAAACAATATTGGTTAAGTAAAAAGGATAATAAAAAAATTGCGGTTAAACCTATTTGTGATGAAAATAAAGTTCATTTTTCAATGTTAGAAGGTAAAAAGATAGATTTCAATCCTGATGAAGGCACAGTTAAAACTGGAAGTGCAGTATGCTTATGTTGCGGAAATACACTAACAAGAGAATATATATTCTCAGAAGCTAAAAAAGGTAAAATGTCCAAAATGATGATTGCAGTAGTTCTAACTAAAAAGGGAATTACAAAATACTACCGAGAAGCAAATGAAAAAGATATTAATGCGTATAATTATGCTAAAAAAGAATTAGAAAAATATAAAAATATAAAAATTAACGGAATTTCTTATATTCCAGATGAGCTTTTACCTCCAAAGGGTTCTTTAGGAATCTCTCCTTATTGGTCTAATGATAAAGGTCAAAAGAGAACATGGGCAGAGCTATTCAACGGAAGACAACTTCTAGGAATAATTACTTTAATAAAAAATATAAAAGAATACCAAAAAGAGCTTGAGAAAAAGATAGGAGATAAAGAATTCATTCAAGCAGTTATTACCTATCTTGCATTATCATTGGATAAATTTGCTGATTTGAATAATGTTTTGACAAGATGGGAACCTAAAGCACAATGTCCAAGAAATTTGTATAATAAACAAGTGATTGGGATGGGATGGGACTATGCAGAATCCGTTCCTTTTTCTGGTTCCAGTGGGTCTTATCAAACATGTCTAAGAACGACTATTAATGCGGTATCATCTATTCCCTTTGAGAGTATAGAACCATGTAATGTTAAGCAAGGGACTGCTACAAGATTACCTTACGAAAATGAATTTTTTGATGCAGTCATAACTGATCCGCCATATTATGATGCAGTCCCATATTCAGATATTTCAGATTTGTTTTATACTCTACTAAAAAGAACACTTGGTGATTTAAATCCCAGTATATTTAGCACAAATTTAACTCCGAAGACTAATGAAATAATACAATCTTCGGCAAGACATGATAACGATAAAGTAAAGGCTAAAAAATGGTATGAAGATGAAATGACTAAAGCATTTAAAGAAGCAAATAGAACCTTAAAAGAAGAGGGAATATTTGTCGTTGTTTTTGCACATAAAACAACAGACGCTTGGGAAACAATAGTTAATAGTCTTCTTAATGCTAACTTTGTTGTTACAGCTTCATGGCCACTTCAAACCGAGAATGTTTCAAGAATGAGGGCCCAGAATTCTGCAGCCCTCGCTTCATCCATCTTTATCGTATGTAGAAAAAGAAAATCAGAAGAAGAGGGATATTTTAATGAAGTAAAAATAGAGCTTAAAGAAAGAATTAGCAAAAAATTAGATCAATTTTGGACACAGGGAATAAGGGGTGCTGACTTTTTCATTTCTGCAATTGGTCCTGCCGTTGAAGTATTTGGAAAATATAAAAAAGTTAGAAAGCTATCTGGAGAAGAAGTGGGAGTTGCGGAACTTCTTGATTTAATTAGAGAGATAGTTACAGATTATTCACTTCAGAAGATATTACATGGAAGAACACTTGGTAAAATCGACGATGAAACACGATTTTATATTTTATGGAGATGGGCCTATGATGACCATGACATCCCTTATGATGAAGCGAGAAAACTTGCACAAGCGTTAGGAACTGAACCAGATGATCTTCTTAATAAAAAAGATATGCTTGAGAAAAAAGGAGACAAGGTTAATCTCTTAGAACCTGGCCAGAGAAAGAAGAATCCCCATTTAGGTGAACCAAGAGGCGGACTTCCAGCACCAATGATAGATGTTATTCATAAAGCTTGTTTATTATGGGAAGAACAAGAAAAAGAAGAATTAAAAGAGTTTATTGAAAACTCAGGTTACGCTGGGAATGATTCAATATGGAATGTTGCACAAGCAATATCTGAAGTTCTACCTGATGGTAATAAAGAAAAACAACTTATTCAAGGGCTTCTTGCGAGCAAGCAATCAATATCTAAAGAAATTGGAAAAGGACCTAAGCAAGGTAAACTTGGGGAATACTTAAAATAATGAGAACCGCATATTCAGATCCACTAACAAGCTTAGGCTTGAGCAAGGGAAAAAGAGAGCAGATTTTATTAGACTGCTATCAAATATGGATTCAACCTAAAATGAACTCTGCAAATTTTCCAGAATTAACTACTGAAGATATCTTGAAAAAAGCAGCGAATAAAAAATGGCATGAACAATATGATACTAAGAATAAAAATTCAAATCAACGTAATAGGAATAAATTTAAACAATTATTTGAAAAGGAATATGGTCCAAGACCTCGTAGTTTAATCTCTCAGGAAGGTTGGTTTTTAATTACTGCAACTAATGAGAAGGACGTTTCAAATATTCATTATTCATTTGGATTTGAAGATAAGCCAGATTATTTCTGGGTAGAAATTGCGTTAAATTCTGTAGAATCTGTAGAGCAGGTCATTTCTATGAATGATAATGAGATTAATGAACTTTTCAAATTAACTAAGAAAAAACCATCAAGAATGATTTTAAAATTAACTGAAAAAAGGAAAATAAATTGGGCAGGTTCAACAGATCATACCCCTCTTTTTGATAAGAAAATGAATGAATTAACTACGCAAGATTTAGAAATTGTAAGAATGAAAGCGAATGAAATAAATAATAGAAAAGATCCTTTAGATAAACCCTTTGTTGGATTATGTGTTGTTGAATATGTAAAAAAAGAGGAGTTAGCAGAGAATTTCAAAGAAATGGAAGATATATTTGAATTTTTAAAGAAGATTGTTCCTCGAAAACAACGATATAAAAGTGTAAGAGAAATAATTGGAAAGTTAGAAAAAGAAGAAACAATAATTAAAAACTCTCTTCCGACTCTAAGAAAAGAAACAATATTGTGGAAAAACTTAGGAAAATTTGATTTACAAGAAGAGAAAGAAAAAGAGATTTTAAGGTTAGAACATAGATTAGAAGAAATAACCCAAAGCATTAAAAATGAGCGATTGATTATAAATTCATTGACAGAAGATATGAAGAAAAATGAATAAAATAAAACCTTGGTTACAAATGGTGCAACCCCATGAAGATATTAGAAAAGGTAAGTTTGATGCTTCGGTTTTTGCAGCAGATTTAGGCGAAGTTAGACAGGGTAGGGGGGCGTTAGATTATAGGGATGCAAATTTGTTTTTTAAGAAAACTTTCTTCACAAAAGAGATAAAAAACATTATGGCAGATGTATTAAATAGACTTGCAAGCAAAAAAGGCGAGCCAGTCATTCAATTAACTACTCCTTTTGGTGGAGGAAAAACTCATACTTTATTAGTTCTTTATCATCTTCTTCATAATAAACCTATTGCCGAAAAATTTAGTTCGGTTAAAGAAATACTAAATGAAAATAGAATAAGCTCGATTCCCCCTTCGAGAATATCTACTATCGTAGGAACCTCCATAGATGTATCCAATGGTAGAAGGACAGTTGAAAATTTGAACATTAGAACTATATGGGGGGAAATAGCCTATCAATTAGGAGGAAAAGAACTCTTTAAGAAAATTGAAGAATCGGACAAGAAAATGGTCTCTCCAGGAACAGACCTCTTGGGAGAGATATTGTCAGATAAAAAACCAGCTTTGATCTTAATGGATGAGGTTTTACAGTATTTAACTAAAGCTCAAGCAATAAAAATTGGAGGAGGAGATTTGGCTGGGCAAACATTAATATTCTTTCAAGATCTATCGATTGCCGTAGCAAATAGTAAGAATACTCAATTGATAGTTACTCTTCCATCAAGTGAAATGGAACATTACGACGAGGGAGGAGAAAAGCTTTATAGCAAAGTGAAGAAAATATTCGGCAGAGTAGAAAATGTTAGAACTCCGGTTCAAGGTGAAGAGATTTATGAAATCATAAGAAGAAGGTTATTTGACGAAATTCCTAATGAAGATGAAATAAGTAATATTTGTGAAGAGTATCATAATCTATATCTTAAAAATTCTGAGGATTTACCAAAAAGCGTTAAAGAGGGAAGTTATAAAAGACTAATGGAGAGAGCGTATCCTTTTCATCCAGAGCTAATAGATTTATTTTATAAAAAGTGGGGTTCGATTCCAAATTTCCAAAGAACAAGAGGCGTTTTAAGACTCCTTGCGTTAGTTGTTGAAGATTTGTGCAAGCAAAAAAGTTCTGGGGAATTTATCTTGCCTTCCGATGTTAACTTAAGTAATCAAGAAATAAGAAATGAATTATTGAAGTTTATTGAGAATAGGTATGACAGCGTTATAGCTGAGGATATATCTGGACCAACATCCAAAGCACCTTTAATTGACAGAGAACTTGGAAGCGAATACTTAAAACTCCATTTGGCAGAAGGTTTGGCTTCAACAATATTTCTTTTTTCTTTTAGTGGGAAGGGTGTTGATGTTGGAACAAGTGAAGCAATACTTAGGTTAGCTGTATTAAATCCTGAGATGACCCCCGCAATTATAGCCGAAGCATTAAATCGTTTAGAAAAAAGATTATTTTATCTTCAAGTTGATAAGTCCAAAGGAATTTATAGATTTACTGCACAACCAAACCTAAATAAAATAATGGTTGATAAAGAAGAATCCATTAGTAGGGAAGAAATTACTGATATCATTCACCAAAAATTAAGAGAGATGATTGGAGATAAATTTTCCAAAAAATATATTTACCCTCAAGAAAATAGAGATATTGCAGATGTTCCGATTTTGAGTTTGATTGTTTTAGATTTAGAAAAATCCAAGGGGAAAGAATCTTGGGATGCAACTAAAAAGTTCATAACCGACATATTAAACACCAGTGGATCTAAACACAGAGTGTATAGAAATTCTTTAGTTTTATTAGCCGCAGATGATAGTTATAAAGATCATCTTCTAAAATTAGTCAAAAGATATATGTCTCTTAAATTAATAGAGTCTGATAAGGATCTAAACAAGAATCTTTCTGAAGAAAATAAACAAGAATTACAAATAAAAATTAAAAGAGCTGAACAGGATATTCCGCAAGCAATAGCTGGAACATATAGACATATAATTCTTTCAGGGGAGAAAAAAGATCTGAAAGAATTTGATATGGGGCAAGTTTATCTTACAAGTTCCAATAAGTTAAGTAATCAAGTATGGAATATGTTGAAAGATCAAGAACAGTTATTAGAAAAAATTGATCCTAACCTTTTTTTAAGTCCAAGATGGTCCATTTGGCCTGAAAATAAAAAGCTTTTAAATTTAAAAGTTCTTCATGAATACTTTGCCCAATATACTCATCTTCCAGCAATTGCAAACGAAGAGGTTTTGAAACAATCTATCGCTGATGGAGTATTAAAAGGGATATTTGCATATGCTGGTGGTAAAGAAGACAAGTTTAGTTTAGTCGATATGAACAAATCCATTTCAACAATAAGTATTTCATTAAGTGAAACAAGTTGGATCTTAAGGCCAGATTATGCTAAGAAATTTATAAAGATAGAACCGAAATCAATCGAAGAAAATAAAACGTCTAAATTCGGCAATGAAGAGACAAATGCATCACGGGAGAAGATTGTTACATCTGGAGGAATTAAAAAAGTTAAACGGGTTACTTTAAATGTTGAGGACATGAATTGGGACAATTGGAATAATTTTCACAGAGAAGTAATAGAACCTTTAACAAATGAAGGTGCAGATGTTAAAATTACCTTAAAGCTTAAAGCTACTTCTGAAGATGGAATAAAAGAAGATACTGTTGAATTAAAGATTAAAGAATCTTTACAACAAAGAAATTTGAAGTACTGGTTAGAATAACATGACATTCAAACTCTCGCATTCAAGGTTAAACCTCCTCAAAGAATGTTCCCGCTTCTCCCAGAAACCCTAAATACCCTTAAACCTCCGTTTCATCATGAGCCCAGTGATAACAAAATCCCGCTACATCAACGGAGTCCAATGCCCCGCATTCCTCTGGCTTGAAATAAACGCTCCAGAAAAGATTCCAGAACCAAATGCTCCCACACTTCACAGAATGGAAGAGGGAACCAAGGTCGGGGAGTTTGCAACAAAACTTTATTCCGAAGGAATCGCCATCCCAACGAAAGACTTTAATGAAAACCTTGCCCAAACGCAAATCCTCCTAAAAAAAAGAAAACCTCTCTTTGAACCCGGCTTTAAATTCTCAACCCCTGATGGCGATACCTACGCAAGAATAGATTTGCTCGTGCCTGCGGGAAAAGACAGATGGGATATCTTAGAAGTAAAGAGCGGGACCAAAGTCAAACCGATAAATGTTCACGATGTTGCTTTTCAGAAATATGTCTGTGAGAAATCTGGTTTGAAAATAAGAAAGTGCATACTCTGCCATGTTAATAATGAGTTTATTAAAAAAGGAGAAATAAAGCCAGAGAACTTCTTTGTTGCTGAGGATGTCTGCGAAGAAGTTGACGAACTGTACGGCGGTGTCGAAAACAATATCAAAAGGTTCTTCGAAGTAGTCAAATTAAAAGAATGTCCGAAGGTAACGCCTGAAGATATTCTTAATGCCGAGTATAGCAATATTGCGATTGATGAGTTTTATGATTCTTTGCCCGAAGATAATGTTTTTGAGATGATTGGGTGGGGTCCGAAAAAAGGAATTAAAATATATCAAGAAGGCATGATTAAGATAGAAGATGTTCCAGAGAATTTCAAGATGAACGAGAAGCAAAAGATACAAAGGAAATGCGTTATTGACGGGAAGTGCCATTCGGACAAAGAGAAGATAAAAGAGTTCTTGGAGGGATTGAAATATCCGCTTTATTATTTAGATTTTGAAACGTTTAATGAAGTGATTCCGAGATTTGAAGGAGCTAAGCCGTATCAGCAGATTCCGTTTCAGTTTTCTTTGCATGTTGTAAAGAAAAAGGGCGACAAGCCAAAGCATATTTCTTTTTTGGCTGATGGCGGTGAAGATCCTCGCTTAAAGTTCTTAAGGAAATTGAAAGAGAGTTTAGGAAGTGAAGGAGATGTTGTTGTGTATAATGAAGGTTTTGAAAAAAGAATTATTAGAGAATGTATTGATGCGTTCCCTGAGTTTAAGGATTGGGGCAATGGAATCCTAAACAGGATTGTTGATTTGTTGCACCCCTTCAAGAATTTCCATTTTTATCATCCGGATCAGAAAGGTTCTGCAAGTATAAAGAAGGTTCTGCCTATTTTCAGCAAGGATGTTAATTATGATGATTTGGTTATTGGGAACGGAGAAGATGCTTCTATTTCTTATTTGAAAAGCCATTTTGAAGATACTCCTGCGGAAGAGAAAGCGAAGAT
>JAHISS010000043.1 GCA_018817905.1 Nanobdellota archaeon | reverse complement strand
GCGAGTCTATACAATCCATATTTATCACAAAATAGACACTTCTTTCCTTCAAAAAACTTGCGTGCAACACCTCTTATCATACTTATCGTCGTAGTTTTGCTTAATTATAAGCTTTTTTGGTCCGGAAAGTACTCAATCACCAATTTTTACATTTATTTGGGAAAGAGATTCAATTGGTATTCTCTTGCTGGCTTCTAATATTTCAATCCCTAGAATATTGCCGTTTGCGTCTAAATCAATAATTGTAAAATCATCTATTTTTTTATTTGCTGTGAAGTTTCCACTGCGGAACTCAATATAAATTGCATCTGCTTCTTTATCGTATGTGATTTCCATTATATCCAGTAGACCGTTATGACCCTTATATAACTTTCTGTTTTTTCGTAAACAATTTCTATTGTTCCTCTGCCGATATTTTTTTGAGCATAATATTTTCCGTATTTTTTTAATATTTTGTCTGCATGTTTTATTGCGTCAATTATTTCTTCTAAAGATAAATCTCTTTTTCTTATTCTATATTTTGAATGATCTGTAAAAATATATTCCACAACTCAATCAAGAAGTAAATCTTTAAATATACTCTTAATTCTCTTTTCTTAGAGATCCCGTAGCTCAGCCTGGTTAGAGCGCTGGTCTTATATGACGTTCGTTCGTTAGAACGATTGCTTTATCGAGAAGTCGAAGAAAGCCAGAGGCCCCGAGTTCAAATCTCGGCGGGATCATTAATGCCACCGAAGGATGAAGTGGCATAATTCTGCCGTTTGTTCCTACGGAAAACTGCCAGCGAAGCTGGACTAAAATAGTTTTTGATGCGCCAAAACTTTTTTCTAAAAAGGTTAGGCTTCGAATCTCGGCGGGATTATTTATTTTGAAAACAGAAATTAGTTCGCAACAAGTTGCTCAGATTTATTAACTCATAACCGACTTCGTCAGGTTATTCGTCTAAAAGAAAATAATTAAGTGGGAAAATTTACGAATCAATGGATTACGAGATTAAACTGGAAATTCGGTATGGCAGATGTTTGAGATAAGACAATTTTTTTGCAGAAAACCGAAAACCGCAACCTTTATAATAAAATTATTACTTTAATCATAAGGAAAAGGAGGTGAATGTTTAGATGGCTAAAAAAAGAGTTAAGAAAAAAAGTAAACCAATACGTTGCGCCAAACCGAAAATTGTAATGGGAACTAAAAAAAAGAAAGTTAGTCTTACTTTAGCAGTAACAGCCCTGATACTAAATCTCTTTACGTTTGGTATCGGAAGCATGGTGGGTGGGAAAATAAGAGCCGGCGTTTGGCAAGTTGTACTCTTTATCTTGGGCGCAGTACTTGCTCTTCTTGTCGCAAATTGGTTTAGCACAATTTCTTTTGTAGCATGGATTTGGGCAATTATAACAGGTGTCCAGCTTATCCAAGAAGCAAGATAATTTAATTTATTTTTAGCGGAGGATTTGTTTTTTTAATTCAGCAGTCATTAACAGCCAATTTTAAATTAATGATAAATCCCGGCCGGTGGGAAAGGGGATTGAGCGGTAAATTTTAGTATATAAATTATAAAATCCTTTAGAAAATAGTTTCACTTCCAACCAACTCATTAGATTAATAATAAAACCAATCGGATAATATTAATTGGGTTTTGGATAATATCGGGTTAGTTGGAGTTGTGGAGGTGGCGGGGTAAATTTTTAGATAATTTTGGATTTGGGATTAGTGATTGTTGATTGAGTTATTTCTTACAGAAAACTAAAGCGCATTCAGATTCTTTGTCTTTGACAAGGTCTACTTCAGAGAAGTATCTTTTGCAGAATTCTTTAAGTTCTTCTTCGTAGTATTTGTAGAGCGCAGAGACGATAATTTCGTCGTTTTCTGCGAATTCTATTTCTCTGTTTTTGTAAGGAATCTTTTTGTTTGTTTTTATTTTGTAAAAACCTTCTACGCGACCGTTTGTAAATCGCACGCCGTACTCTGCTTCATCTTTTTTGAATCCGAGTTCTTTCATCAATTGCCCGAGCCATTCTTGGAAAACCGGATGTTTGTAAGTATCTAAGTTAACAAGCCGTTCGCCGACTCGGATTCCGTTGCCGATGATTAACCTGTCGCCTTTGAACATTGCGTTGCTTAAGTTGAAGAGATATTCGTGGATGTCAAAACTTGCAAGGATTGAACCGAACAAGATGACTATGTTTTTTTGGAATTCTTCAGACCGAACTGTTGCTGAAATTTCGTCGAGCGAATACAGGCTTTCTACATGCGGGTCGCATTTTAAGACATTTTTTAAACCTGCTTTTTTTATAGTTTTTGAAGCAAGTTGGGGGAGTTCTTTCGCAGAACATACAGGGCAGTATTTTAATTTTACGTCGCCACTTAATGTTTTGATAAATTCTTTTGCTTTTTCTCCGTTGCCGCATCCCATGTCGATTAAATTGAAATTTCCAGACAATTCTCCTGTGAATTTTTTAGAATATTCTTTTATCAGGTTTGTTTCTGTTTTTACGATTACTTCATTGTATCGCGGGTGGGCGTTAAGTTTTAGAAAAGATTTTGAGAGTTTTGGCGTCATGTATAAGAAGTCTCTGTTTGCTATGTTCCAGATTCTTTTTCCGTCTTTCGGCTCGTGGCCTTTTTTTATTAGTTCGTCGAGCAAAATGTTCTTGAATTTCATATAAATGTAGTGTTATGTTCTTTTTTATGCTTTTCTATTGGAAAGTTTCACTGCGTAATCCTTACAGAAATGTGTAGTATCCGATAATTATTTCCTGACGATAAATTATTTTGCTTTATCATTTTTACTCTTTTCTCCTTTTTCTCTCAAATGCTTGGGACGGAGTCTCAAGTATTTCAAACTTGAGACTTCTATGTGGCCTTAAGTCGTTGT
>JAHISS010000042.1 GCA_018817905.1 Nanobdellota archaeon | reverse complement strand
GAAAGTCTTTTCGAATTTTTCTCAGGAAGTCAGAACAATTTTGGAGGATAAACCTCCAAATTCTTAATAAAGGAGCCAACTGTCAAAACTGTTTGAGTGACAGAATTAGTCGGATCTATGTGGCGAGGTCAAGTTATTAATCTAATGAGTTGGTTGGAAGTGAAACTATTTTCTAAAGGATTTTGTAATTTATATACTGCAAATTACCCAATTCCAAAATCAAACAACATCATGCCCCCGATTGGTTTTATTATTAATTTAGGAGCTGGCTGCATCATTATCAACAACACATATCGCCCCGTCGTTCCTAGTTGGTGAGATAATCTTAGGGGCTGTGGGATAAATGTAAAAAAATTTTGCGTTTAAAGATTGTATACAAAAAATTCTGTGGATTTCTTTCCAACTAAATCTTCTCAACCCTCGCCCCATCCTCCTTGTCCTCAACCAAAAAACCTTTTTCCTTAATTCGCTCCCTCAATAAATCTGCCTCAACCCACAGCTTCGCCTTCCTCAACTTCTCCCGCTCTTCAACAAGCTCCTTAATTTCTTCAGGAATCTTAAATTTTTTCTCAATCATTTTCTCAACATCTAACCCTAAAACCTCATCAAACTTTTCCAACAATTTCAATTTCTTTTTCGGAGAAAAGTCAAAATCATCCAGCATCGTCCAAACAACTTGTATCGCTTTTGGCAAATTCAAATCATCGTTAATCGCTTCTTCAAATTTCTCTCCATATTTCTCGCTAAAATCATTCCCTTTATGCTCTTCCTTCCGAAGTTCCGAAACTTTTCTTTTCATCTTCTTGTAAGCATTTTGCGCAGCATCTAAATTCTCAAGTGTAAAGTTAAGTTGTTTCCGGTAGTGCGTCAAAAGACACAAATACCGAAATTCCAACGGAGAATATCCTCTTCTTTCCAGCTCAAACAAAGTAAAAATCCCTCCCTTGCTCTTTGACATCTTCTCTCCAGAAAAAAGCAGCCAACGTCCATGCAGCCAGTAATTAACAAACTTTTTTCCTGTCGCACATTCGCTCTGCGCAATCTCGTTCGTGTGATGAACAGGAATATGCTCTTCTCCTCCGGTGTGAATATCAAAATGCTCGCCAAGATATTTCATCCCCATTGCAGAACATTCAATATGCCAACCAGGAAACCCAACGCCCCACGGCGACTTCCACTCCTGCTGCCGCTTCCCGCCAAAAGAAAATTTCCACAGCGCAAAATCCGTCTTGTTCTTCTTCTCTCCAAAAGAAACACGCTTTCCTTTCTTCAACCCTTCAACTTGCAGCCTCGCCAATTCTCCATAACGCCTAAACTTCTTACTATTAAAATAAATCCCATCGCTCGTCTTGTAAATAAAACCTTTCTTCTCCAATTTTTTAATCAACTCAATTTGCTCCTTAATGTGCTCGCTCGCTCGCGGCCAAACATCTGGCATCAAAACATTAACCTTCTTCAAATCCTTAAGAAAAACATCAAAATAAAACTTCGCAATCTGCTTCGCTGTCTTCCCCTCTTTTTTCGCAGCTGCCTCAACTTTATCCTCACCCAAGTCTTCATCTGAAGTCAAATGCCCAACATCTGTCACATTAACAACATGCTTCACCTTGTAACCATTAAATTGCAAAATCTTCTTCAACAAATCAGAAAAAATATACGAACGAAGATTCCCAATATGCTGATACCAATAAACCGTCGGCCCGCACGAATACATTCCAACTTTCCCTTTCTGAATCGGTTTGAAAACTTCTTTCTTCCGCGACAATGTGTTGAAGAGTTTTAATTCTATCATTTTTTATCCTCGAAATCAACTTCTTCCAACTTAACCCATTTTGAAGCGGCCTTCAAAAGCTCATTATACTTTGAAAAAGAAGAATTTCTTTTTCTATCAAAGTAAGTATACAATATCACATTAATACCTTTGCTTTTCATTATTCCTATGACTGGAACAAAATCCGAATCACAAGCAATAAGTATTATTTTTTTAATGCCCGGGTATCTGTTGGGTGTTTCCATCATGTCAATAGAAATTAAAATATCCACTCCCTTCTGCTTGTATGTAAACTCTCCATCAATCTTCAATCTTTGACAACGTCCTTCTCTGACTGTTATCCATTTTTTGTATTTGAGAAATTTTAATAAATACCTATAACTCTTAATTAAGTTCTTTTCTTTCTCTGTTGGGCTTTCGCTTTGATAAGGCGGAGCTGTATAAAAAAATAGATGTTTTAAATATAATTTTTCTTTTTCACATATGTTTCTAAAAGTCTGTAGAAGTTTTTTCTTGCTTTTAGTTCTTGCTTCAATTTCTTTCTTAACTAGTTTAAAGAACCCATTGTCTACAAACATGATGGTGTCTTCCATCAAAACATCCTCCTTGAAAAGTTATTAGAGAAAAAAACATCCGGCAATTTGTACAAATTACCGGGGAGCATAAACCCAACAAACCTGTTGGTAATATTACTATATGGACGTGGTTTATAAATTTTTTGTTTTCCACAATTTAATTCCATTTTAGTTGAAATCCTGCAAGATATTTAAAATTATCATTTCGCATAAGCACAATTACCCGCACTCTTCACATCATATATCGAGCGCGTTCGGCGCTGCGCGCCTCACACTTATTACGGCTATTTTTTTGTTTGTTAAACCGCCAAAAAATCAGTCAGGTTCTCCGCGAGGAACACGCGCTAGCTTCAACGACCTCTCAAAAGCAATTTTCCTTCGCCTAAAGATTTCCCTGTTCCTCTCAAAACGCAAACACCTCTCCAATTCAGCCGCATTACCAAGAATATTGGAAGCATGATAAACCCCTCTAACAAACGTTTGTCCCAACCAGAACAAATTAAAGTTAAAAGAATAAAGCGCGGTTACTGCATAATCTACAATCATCTGCTCAGTGCGAGCCCAAACTTCTGCAGTTACTGCATGTTCACGACTATCGCGGCGATCAGCTACTGCGAGATATCTATCCAACAAGGGAGCCACTTCTTCCCAATACTTTCTTCCTATCTCTTCAACTGTTTCATTCTGTCTACGATTCATAAAATAATTTAAAAATTTGCTTATTTAAAACTTTCCACAAACTCCTCAACATCTTTCAACCTCTTGAGTTTATGAAACTCTTCTCGCATCCTGACAGCCCCCTTCATCTTTTTCAAAAACCTTCCGCCCACATATTTCACTTTAGAAAGGTCAACTCCGTCGCCAAAATACTCTCTCTGCAAACTGATATATTCCTTAAACAACTCCAAGTTCTTCTTAAAATCCACTTCCCCCTCTTTCCCAGTTTCCAAATAATCTCGCACACGACTAAAAATCAAAGGATCTCCAATCGCCGCCCGCGCAATCATCGCACCATCACAAATTTTCAAAACCTCCTTCGTCGAAGCTCCGTCCACAATATCTCCGTTCCCAATAACCGGAATTTTCACAACTTCCTTAATCTTCGAAAACCAATCCCAATCCGCACGAACCCGACCGCCCCCCGTAGCCAATCGCGCGTGAACTGTCAAAGCATCCGCCCCAGCCAATTCAACAATCCGCGCAACTTCCAAAACATTATTCTTATCAAAACCCAACCTAACCTTAACAGTCACCGGTTTTCCTGTCTTCTTCAGAATCCTAATCACGTGCCCAATTTTCTCAGGCTCGTTCATCAAAAAGCTCCCCGCACCAGATTTCCGAGCAACCCGAAGAGAAGGACAACCACAATTCAAATCAATCAAATCATAATCTTTCCATAACTCTTCCCTTGAAACAAATCTTTCAAACTCCTCGATTCGATCTCCGGTAATCTGCAACCCAAGCGGGGAATCCTCTCGGCAAGTTTTCATCATATTTTTTGTCTTAGCATTCTCATGCAAGGCCGCATCAATATAAACCATCTCCGTGAAAGCCAAACCAGCCCCAGCTCGTCGGCACAACAGCCGATAAGGCAAATCAGTCACATCAACCATCGGCGCAAGAACCAAAGGATTCTTCAGTTTTAGTTTTCCAATTCTTAAAGTTTTCATAAACTAAATAAAAATAAAATACTTATTAAACTATCTCCTAAGAATGAACTACCCAATCGCGGCAAACTGCGGAGTATTAAACTCGGGCTCTGTTGAAAAAGCCGAAAATTGTTCGCTATCAATTACTCGATTTGCTGAGCAAGGCGAAGCAAATCGAGAGTATCTGGGCTGGGCGCGCGGGTTGGGTTGCGAACAGCAGGAAAAGAGATTTCCAACAAAACCCAAAACTCAAAAAGGAATAAATTCCATATCACTTAATCATTTTTCATCAGACGAATAACTTGACGAAGTCGGTTATGAGTTAACAATCTTTATCGACATAGGTCCTGGTCTTGCACTTCCAAGAACATTCCCACTATCCATCAAAGCCCATCCCTCGTCTTGTCCAGCAACTCTATCAATTGTTTTTACAACTCTTTCAAATAAACTATTTCCAGTTGCAAGAGAAACAGCATCATAACGTGCCCTAGAACCAGAACAATATTCTCTCGTAGCACGCTCACATCCATCAACCAAAAACAAACCATGTCGATGTTCTCCTAATTTCTTAAATCTAACAGATACTGGACCAGGTCCGTGCACAACTCCCAGCGAATAAGTACACCCAGCGCAACCGCCAATAGTCTCAGTCAAGTCCCTTGGAAAACTAAGGTCAACAAAACCTTTGTCTTGGGACGCTCTCCCCAATTCAACTCCTCCTTCTTTGCGCCATTTCTCATAATGCTTTTGCAAAAACCCATCCCACAACTCATGCCGCATATAAACGTGAACCATAACCAATAATAATTCCATGGTTTAAAAAACTTTAACAAACCCCATGTCTATTTCCAACCTTATACTTCCAAACAATCCTTTTCTAATATAACTCATCAATGAACACTAACATTTATATAGAATTCTCATTATAACCAAAAATGGAAAAAGACATTGACCGAATTCCAAAAAATCCTGATACTGACATTGTAATTCGAATCGATGACTTCGGCGGAAAAACCGGCCTGACAATCCGCGAGTTCGTGAAATCCGAACGCTACACTGGTTTTACAAAAGCTGGAACAAGAATTCCCGCAGAACATTTCAAAGCATTCAAAGCAGCAATTAATTCTATCGACGAAAAAGACCTCAAATCCACTCAAGATCAAGCTGCATTAACAGGGGACAAAGCGCCTTCCGAGCAAAAAGAGGCCCTTCCGCCTAAGGAGAAGATTGAAGAACAAACGCTCTGACCAATACCAAACAAAAAATCCATACAAATAATTATCCATAAATCCAAACAACATTACAGTCCCGATTGATTTCGATATTATTTGTTCCAATCCTAAATTACCACCCAACCCCCGACAATTATCATAATTATCCATAAATCCGAACAACATTACATCCTGATTGATTTTATATTAATTTAAGGATTGTGGAAATTAATCCTTGACAGTTGTATCGTCAATCTTCCTCTGCCTTTCTGCTTTCTCTGCTGCTTCCTGAATTTCATGGAGAAGCTCTTCCCTTGATTCTTCTTCTAAAATACCTGCATCATCTTCCCGACCCTTATATTTCCGAGCCATTGTCAAAACATATTTTTTCATCACATCTTCAGGAATTCTAACTTTCCTCCCAGCACCCATATAAAATTCTACAAGTCTGTCCATCTTTATTCCAAACTTCAACAAAGAACCTTTCCTTTCGCCATATCTAAACTCGCAAGGTTGCTCTAACTCAACAACACCCTTCTCCCCATTAACTTCTACAATTCTTCCTTCCCGATAAAGCCTGCTTGATTCGTCTTCCATGGCTCACGCAAAAAAAGACCGTTAATAAAGTTTTGCATAACATCCGATACTGTAGTATCCGATAATTATTTCCTGACGATAAATTATTTTGCTTTATCATTTTTACTCTTTTCTCCTTTTTCTCTCAAATGCTTGGGACGGAGTCTCAAGTATTTCAAACTTGAGACTTCTATGTGGCCTTAAGTCGTTGT
>JAHISS010000005.1 GCA_018817905.1 Nanobdellota archaeon | reverse complement strand
TGAGAGAGAAAGTCTTTTCGAATTTTTCTCAGGAAGTCAGAACAATTTTGGAGGATAAACCTCCAAATTCTTAATAAAGGAGCCAACTGTCAAAACTGTTTGAGTGACAGAATTAGTCGGATCTATGTGGCGAGGTCAAGATAAAATAGCACGATTTGTTGCTCACCACCCATCCCACCAAATAATTATATCAATGTCATTGACAGCACAACCTTGCCCGCTTTGGCCTATTTATTGTTATACAATTTCGGCAGCATAGCAATGTATCAATAACTATTATTTGACCATATTATTTCGATGTATGATGTTGCATTTTGGAGTTTACTTAACAGAGACCTACATTGTTAACTTAATTGGTCTTAAATTTGGGTAAAGGAAAAGTTTAAAAATGCTCAATTATCTCCTTTTTTATGGAAAGTAAAGAATACTATACTCCGCAAGAAATAGTACAACTAGCGGAAGCGTATCATAGAGTTAAATCTGCTTCTCTTAATGCAAATCCTTTAATTGAAGGGAATGGAGTTGGAGTATACCATTTTGAGAACACACATTTACCAGAATTTGAAAGAGATGTCCCAGCAAAATGTACTTACCGAAATGAAAGACATTTCTAGTCTTGTAGAATTAATAAGAAAAGCAAAAGTAAAGTCTTGTTAAATACAACTCAACTTAATCAACTCCAACCACCTATTATCCCCATTCAACTTAACATCCGTAGCCAACTCACTCAGAGTTTTCCCCAAAGCCAAATGCTTTCTGATGAAATTATAATGAATCTCCCAACCTTTCATTATTGTGTTTGCACTATCGGTTGAACCGTGAAAGCCCCTAAATGTTTTTATTCTGTGCCTAACGCTGTTGTGCAACCTTTCAATCTTGATGTTAAAGCCCTCGCCTTTTGAAGCGTTGACTTGGTTGTGAATAACTCCGAATCTTCCTGTATTGCTTTTCTTCTTTATCGTAAAACTTTTTTGAATAGCTTGTGGGTATGCCATCAACCCATCACTTGTAATGACAGAGATTTGATTTTCTGTTTTCTTCTTTGCTTGTCTTAAAACTTGCTTAAACTCTTTCGTACCCCTATGCTTCGTAAATTCAGAAGCAACCATGAATCTTGTTTCTGTATCAATAGAACAGAGACCCAACTTTTATTAACCTATTTTCTTAATCTTTAACATGGCAGAACTTGAGGCTAGGGAAAAACAGAAGCTTGAGGATTTGATTGAGCTGCTGGGAAGTATCAAGGGCAGGCATACTGAGTTGGTTACTGTTTTGATTCCTGCGGGGGCGAATGTTAATTTGGTGACGCGGCAGTTGGAGGGAGAGAAGAGCACGGCGTCGAATATAAAGTCGGCAGCGACGAGGAAAAATGTTATTGCTGCGCTTGAGATGATTATTCGGGAATTGAAAGGGATGAAGCAGGCGCCCCCTAACGGGTTGGCGATTTATTGCGGAAATGTTTCTGAACGAGAAGGCGGGCAGGATATTCAGTTGTGGGTTTATGAGCCGCCGAAGTCGTTGAATGTAAAGATTTATCGATGCGACCAGGAATTTGTTATTGAGCCGTTGAAGGAAATGGCGTCGGTGCAGGAGCTTTATGGTCTGCTTGTGATTGATAGGCAGCAAGCTATGATTGGTTTGTTGGAAGGAAGCCAGATAAAAAGGTTGCAAAAGTTGACGTCTGGTGTTCCGGGGAAGGTTCGGGCTGGTGGGCAGTGTTTATCTCCCGACACATTGATTATGAAAGATAACGGGGAGATAAAATTATCTGATATAAAGGAAGGAGATTTAATAGAGGGAATAGAATTCAATAGTTTGAAAAAAACTTTTAACAAATGTATAAAAAAATGGTTAGTAAATAAAAGGGAATGTTTATTGATAATAACTAATGGGGAATATCCATCTTCTCAAATTGATTGTTCTTTGGACCATATTTTTTATGTTCATACCGAGAATAAAATTACTGAAAGGGCTGCTTCGGATTTGAAAGTCGGAGATTTTTTAATTACAAGGGGAGGTAAGCTAATTAGAATATTATCTATTGATAAGGCTGTAAACAAAGGCAATTTGATTGATATAGAAGTTGAAAATAAAAACTTTCTTGCTAATGGCTTGTTAGTCCACAATTCTTCGCAGAGATTTCATCGCATCACTGAAGGTTTGGCAAAAGAATTTTTTAGGAGAGTTGCGGAAGAGATGAAGAAGATATTTTTTGAAATGCCGAAGCTGAAAGGGATTTTGGTTGGCGGGCCGATTCCGACGAAAGAGGATTTTCTTGACGAGGGGCAGTTGGTTACAAAGTTGAAGGAGAAGATTATTTCGATTAAGGATTTGGGTTATGTTGATGAGCATGGCTTGGAGCTGTTGGTTGAGGCGTCGCAGAACGAGATTCAAGAACAAGAGTTAGTGAAAGAAAAGAAACTTGTTGAGAGGTTTTTTGAGACGCTGGGGAAGGATAGAAAGATGGCGGCTTATGGAGAGAAAGAGGTTTTGACTGCGCTGGAGCGCGGAGCTGTTGAAGTTTTGCTGTTGTCTAAAAAATGGGACCGAGATAAGGAAAAAGAGTTTGAGAAGAAAGCGGAAAACATTGGGTCTGCGGTTTTTGTTATTGGATTTGACCATACAGACGGCGAGCAGTTTTGGAATTTGACCAAAGGTGTTGGGGCGATACTTAGGTTTGCGATTGAGTAGGATTTAAATGAGAAGAAAGAAAATAATGAAACATGCTGGAGCTTGGAAGAATGTGAAAGAGAAAGATATAGAAGAGATAAAAGTATAATCAAAAATTTAAGAAAACGTTCAACAAAAGAGTTAGCAGCAAAGGAGATTAGTACAAATCCAGAATAACTAAATTCAATATTCTCATTTAGCATCCTAAATAGCCAAATATAGTACGTTCGATTCGCATGGAATTAACAAATATCAATAGACGGAAAAGGCTAAATTTTAGTTGTTAAGCTTTGTAAAATATATTTGGTTTTAATATTAATTTTTGGTTTGTTAATATCTCAATTACTTTAGTAAATTATAACCAATAATGAAAAACATTTTTCGAGAATTAGGAATGTTAAAGTGATTGGTTACCAATTGAGTAACTAGAACCAATCAATAAATCTATTTGAGAATTTTCCAGTGTCAGAGCAATGGTAAACTTTGTGAGTCAGTTGGTTTGCTTGGGTTTTTAATTTTAGGCCGGAGTTTTTTATGAGCTGTTTGTTTTCTTTGGAGATTTTTAGTTGGGGCGGTTTGAATATTTCTGGTTTGAAATGAAAGCAGTTTTCAAATGCAGTTATTCCTTCGTTGAGATAATCTTGAGAGCGAGGTGTTTGGAATTCTTCGTAAGTGTGGTAAACTCCGTGAAGGCCGAGGGTTTTGTTTAAACTTAAAATGTAGTCGCACCATTCTTTGTCTTGGATTGAGATGTTGTTGAACTTTGGGATTACCCAGAGAACATCTGATTTTTCAATTAGGTTTTCAGAGCAAGGGATTTCTGGGCTGAGGTCGTCGAGTTGTTTTTGGCTTGTAGCTCGGAGTAAAAATAAACTAAATGGGATCAGGAAGAGGATGATGGCAATGAGGAGGGGTTTTTTCATGTCTATTCTAATGTAAAAAGTTTTAAATAGTTTCTTTTTGTTGTTTTTCGGTATAACAAAAGAGGAAATGGAAATCAAGTTTAACGTTCGGAAAAAGTATTTGTATTTTTTAGTTGGGATTGTTTTGGTTGCAGGGATAGTTGGGCTTGTTATTGCGACTAAGCCGACGCCTGTGGGGCATACTTGGAGTGAGGTTGAATGCACGACGGACTTTTGCGTGACGCCTGGTGGAGGTCCTACGTTACTTTTGGGTAGAGTAGGCGGTCAATCTTCAATAAAATCTCCTAACGGTCAGAATCTTTTCTTGGATGCAGGCAGTGATAAGACGACAGGGTTGAATTATTTTAGTACAGGCAATGTTATTTTGGCTTATGCGAATGGTGCTGGAGGTAATGTTGGGATTGGAGAATCAAATCCTGAAAGGAAGTTAGATGTTGTGGGCAATGTTAGGATTGATGGAGAATTAGAAATGGACACTGCTGGTAGTCACATAAATATGGGGGGGCAGAATATTGATGATGTATATCAAATAGTAGCAAGCAAGATTGTAGATAGAGACCATTCTGGACACATATACTATTTTGATGGCAATGAGAGATCTCAGTTGGTTGACTTGAATGTGGTTGGAGAGCTTTGTTTAAGCTGGGATGGTCCTTGTATTTCTGACTGGGCGGATATCGGTGGTGGAACAGGAACTTGTAGTGATTGTGATACAAGGTTTTTAAATAGGGGAGGAGATTCAATGCTCGGCAATTTTAACATGGGTGGGAATACAATTAATAATGTTTGGGATGTAAACGCTCAGAATGTGATTGTAGGCACTAACGTCAATGTTGCTGGAACTGTTAATATGGGTTATGAGCGAAGAGTTAGCACGGCTACTTCTGGCAGCGCTGCTATTATGTTTTGTACTCCTGGGAAGAAAATTATTGGCGGCGGGTGTTCTGGTACTGGGGATATAGGTCAACTTGTTAATAGTTATCCTAATAGCGAGGATTCATGGTACTGCAGTTGGAGTGGTCCTGGTGGCAACGTTTATGCAATTGCAATCTGCGCGAGAATTGGTAATTAATTCTTCTTTAGCCAAAACAACAAATATTTATTATCTCGTTAATTTTATAAGACAGTAAAACAAAGCGCAGCAGTTAGTAAAATTTCAATGTTAAAACCTCCATTGAGCCGCACCTAATTTTTAGCATATAATCTTTAAAAAAATAGTTTAAATAATATCCACCTCCCCTAAAGATCAATAATAAAATCAATCAGGATTATAATGCTGGTTGGATTTTGCAATAACGTTTTGGTTGGTCAGAGTTGTGGTGGGTTGGATAATTCGTAGTGTATAAAGTATAAACGCAGATATTTTCGTATGCTACAATAAAGCCCGCACACAATATCTCCGCACCTAATTTTATTAGGAATATTCCAAAATAAAGCAATCCTTTTCAGTTTTTTATTTAGTTTTATTTCTGCTTACAATAAGATTGATATTTTTGTAAAACTTTTCCGCATTTTCTAAGCTTTCTTTTGCCGGGCCAAGATTTGTTTGAGGTAACATTCTATACGTAAACTTTCCACGCTTTGATTTTTCCTTTGCAAAAATTCCTAAAAGCTCTTCTGCCTTTATTACAATATCTTTGTATATATTGACAAGCTCTTCATCAATTTCTCCAGAATCCGCCAACTTCTCAAATTCCTCCAGCGTTTTTTTGTGTTCTTCCGGCGGCATTGTGATTATTCTTTTAGTATAAAGAAACGCTTTTGCGGAGTAGAATATGCAATAATATGAATTGCTTATCACATTGCTAAAAAATGTTGAATCTTCTTTCAGCTCCAAATCAAGTTTAATCTTCGTCTCTGTTGAAATTTTGAACACGGCGTTGGCCAAATCCAATTCGTTCTTTGCCCTATTCAAATATAGCACTTCTTTACGATCTGAATCCATGCTTATATGCCTCTTTTAATAATTGGTAATACGTGTCAGAGTTATAAAATAGTCTGTGCTTTATAAAAATTTGTTTTGCAAGGTTTTCTTCTTCGTGCAAAAGCATCTTTACAAAATCTTCAGAAGTTACGTAATGCTCATCAATTTTTATGGGATGATTTAATTTTATTTCATTAATATACGGCTTAATTTTCTTTTCAACTTCTTTATTTTCTATAAGTATACAAAGGTCCAAATCAGAGTTCTTTGTCTGCTTATTTTCTGCATAACTGCCAAACACAATAATCGAGCAGTTTTTAACTGGTATTTTTTCAATTATTTCAGATATAATATTTAGTTGTGAAAAGCTCAAGTTGCTTTGGGCTTCTAAATATTGCAGTAACTGCAAAGACAGGGGATTTTCCAAGTTAAATCTGTAAATGTCAAGATTAGCTTTTCGTGTCGAATTTAAAACATTATTACTAACTAATAATTTTAACGCGTTGAAAACCCAGGTTTTTGTTTTTTTCCCTGATTCTTTCATAATCTCTGCTATGCTTAGTTCTCTAAATAGATTCTTTCTCCATACTTCTAACAACATTACTTTCTCGTTTGATAACATTGATTTTATTAAGATTACTTATTTAAATAACTTTCGTTACTTATTAAAGTAATTGGAGTTATTTCTGTATAAGTATAAACGCAGATTTTTTTGATATTCGTCCCGCCCTCCCTTTCGAATTTGAGTTTCGACCGCCCCCACCTCCCGCCCTCGAAATTAAAATTCAATGCAGTATCTCCGCACGGAAATTTTTTGGGACGTTTTGCTTCCCACCCAACTCCCCGAGTCAATTCTTATTTGTTCTTTTTTACTAAACTGACTCGGCTCGCCCGCCCTTTGGTCCAAATCGTGCACTGTTTCCGATGCTGAATTTTTTTCTGCGCACGATTTGGGAAATTTGCTGCAAAACGTCCAGATTATATTTCAGCTTGTGCGGAGATACTGTCAATAACCGAAAAAATCTGCTAAGAGAACTTTGCTGTTTAGTGCATTTGGTTTATTCTGCAAAGTTTTCTTAGAAAATGAAGCTGCCTGAAGAGTATTAACTTATAGCATATAATCTTTAAAAAAATAGTTTTAATTATAGCCAGCCCTCCAATTAATAACAAAATCAATCAGGGTTATAATGCTGGTGGACTTTTGGATAATCTTTTGGTTGGTTAGAATTAGGCAGGTAACTTATGTGTGCCACAATAAAGCCACACAACAACAAACCATATAAACAAGATGTAATTTGAAAGCGCATGGATGAAACAGGGGAGAAACAGAGGCCGAAGAAGAAGAAAGAGGACATGATGATGGAGGCGAAGGGCTTTTTTAATTCTTGCAGGAAGGAAATTGGGGAGTCGATACGGCGGGAGGAAGGTATTGTGCGGCTTGATTTTGAGCAGTTAGTTGCGTTTTCGCCGGTTTTGGCTGAAAATGTTTTGGAACTGCCGGAAGAGACAGTTGCGATTTTGGAGTTGGCGTTGGAGGAATCTGGTTTGGTGGCTAATCCGCGAGTTAGACTGGTTGAACTTCCTAAGAGTTGTAATGTTATGGTTAGGGCGATTAGAGCAAGACATTTGGATAGGCTTGTTGCGGTTGAGGGGATTGTCAGACAGGCGAGCGAGGTCAGACCGCAGGTTGTCAATGCAAGGTTTGAATGCCCGAACTGCGGCGCGATTTTATCTGTATTGCAAATTGAAAGAAAGTTTAGAGAGCCGAGCAGATGTTCTTGCGGGTGGAAAGGGAATTTCAAATTGTTGAGCAAGGAAATGGTTGACGTTCAGAAACTTGTTGTTGAGGAATCGCCAGATACTTTAGAAGGTGGAGAACAGCCGAGGAGAATTAATGTTTTTTTGAAAGAGGATTTGGTTGATGTGAAGATGGAAAAAAAGACAACGCCCGGGAGCCGGGTGAAGATTTACGGGATTTTGAAGGAAGTTGCAATGCCTCTGCAGACAGGTTCGATTTCAACGCGGTTTGACATTGCTTTGGAAGCGAACAATACAATTTCAATGGAAGAAACTTTTGATGAGTTGGAAATGTCTGATGAAGACGTGACGCAGATTCAAGAGTTGGCGGCAGACCCGAATATTTTCAAGAGATTGAGCGAGAGCATTGCGCCGAGCATTTATGGTTATTCGCAGATTAAGCAAGCTGTGCTTTTGCAGTTGTTTAGTGGAGTGAAGAAGAAAAAGTCAGACGGCGGGATGACGCGGGGAGATATTCATGTTTTGCTTGTCGGGGACCCTGGCGTAGCAAAATCGGTGTTGTTAAAATATGCATCTACAATTGCTCCGAAGGGAAGGTATGTTTCTGGAAAGTCAGCTACGGCAGCTGGGTTGACTGCGGCTGTTGTCAAGGACGAGTTTTTGCGAGGCTGGAGTTTGGAAGGTGGAGCAATGGTTTTGTCTAACAAAGGAGTTGTTTGCATTGATGAAATTGAAAAAATGGAAGAACACGACAGGAGCACAATGCACGAGGCAATGGAACAGCAATGCTATTTGCCAGATTTTGAAATCACTTTATCTGATGGTTCTAAACAAAAGATAGGGAAATTAGTGGATAATTTGATGGAAAAAAATAAAGACCGAATAATGAACGGAAGGGACTGTGAGATTTTACCTGTTGAAGATTTAGAACTTTTATCAACTGATTTTTCGAATATATTTTCCTTAAAGGCTTCTAAGGTGAGCAGACATATCGCCTCAAAAGAGTTTGTTAAGATTGTTTTGACTAATGGGAGAGAATTGACTGTTACACCGGAGCATCCTTGTTGGGTTACTAATGAAGGAAAGATTTTCACAGTTCCTGCTGTTAAGTTGAAAGAAGGAATGTACTTTCCGATACCTTCAAAAACTGAGTTCAAAACAGAAGATTACGAAAAAAAGAATGATTATCTATGTAAGGTTCTCGGATACCACATTAGTGATGGTTGTTATGAGCTGAACAAAGGGAAAAAAACAGGCATTCAGTTTTGGAACAATGACGAGATTTTAATTAAAGATTATAACATTGCAGTTGAAAAATATTTCAATGTTAAACCGAAAATCGTTAGGAGAAAACACCAGTTTGCTTCAAGGGTTATTTCGAAAAAAGTTTTTGAACAAATGATGGAGTTGGATGAGAGTTTGTTGGAGAAAGGTGATGTGAAAAAAATTCCGGAAAAAATAATGGGCTTGCCGAATGAAAATATAAAATATTTGTTAAGAGCCCTTTACGATGGAGATGGCAGTGTTATTTTCCAACAGCGAAATGGATGTAGAATTTCATTTGTTTCTCAAAATCGGGCGTTGGTTGAACAGGTTTCGGATTTGTTATTGAGATTTGGGATTCAATCATCTATTTTTATAGATTCTCATTCTAAAGTTTGGAGATTGGATATTTCTGGACAAGAGAATTTAAGATCATTCTTAATGGAAATTAGTTTTCTTTCCACAAAGAAAAAAGAAAGATTGAAGAAATATCTTGAGTTGAAAAAAACTTATCGCACAATTAAAGACATAATTCCCGGATGCACTGATTTGATAAGTGGGATTTATAAGAAGTTAGGAATTTCAATGAATAAAGAGCTTGGACATAGTATTGATTTACATGTAGAAAAGCAGAGAAAGCATTTGCGGAAATTAGTGTTGATTGCTGAGCAGAAAATGGCGGGAAAAAACATTTGTGATTCTAAAATCAAGAAAGATTTATTGAGAATTAAGAAGTTAGCTTTTGGTTCTTCTCGGTGGATGAAAATAAAATCTGTTGAAAAGGTAAAAAATCCGAGGATAAAATATGTTTATGATGTTACTGTTGAGCCGACGCATAGTTTTATTTCAAATGGGATGGTTTTGCATAATTCTGTCACAGTTGCAAAAGCAAACATTCACGCGACCTTGCGGGCAGAGACAACTGTTTTGGCTGCCGGGAATCCTAAGCTTGGGAGGTTTGATCCTTACACCCCAATTCCGCAACAAATTGATATTTCACCGGCTTTGTTGACAAGGTTTGATGTTCTTTTTGTAATTCGGGATTTGCCGAACAAGAAACAGGACGAGGCAGTTGCAACGCATGTTTTGGAAGAGCACAAGCAAGGGGTTGTGAGAGATGTTGTGGATTCTAAATTGTTAAGAAAATATATTGCTTATGCGCGCCAGAGAATAAAGCCGAAATTAACGGACGAGGCGATTGAAGAAATAAAGAGATTTTACTTAAAGCTGAGAGGTCAGCCCGGGCGGTCGGACAGCGAGATAAAGCCGATTCCAATTACTGCGCGGCAGTTGGAAGGTCTGGTCAGGTTGAGCGAGGCGCATGCTAAGATGAGGTTGAGCGAGGAAGTGAAGTCAGAAGATGCGCGTGTTGCTATCGACCTTTTGAAATTTTCTCTGATGCAGGTTGGTTATGACGAAGAAACTAAATCTTTTGATGTGGATAGAATTACAACTGGGATTACATCTTCGAAGAGGGGCAAGATTTTATTAGTTAAAGAGATATTATCTCAATTGGAAAGTCGCCTTGGAAAGTTGATTCCTGTTGAAGAACTAGAGAAAGCTGTTGAAGGAAAAATGACAAAAACTGAACTTGACGACGCAGTTGACCAGCTTTCAAAGTCAGGAGATATTTTCAAGCCGCGGAAAGGTTATTTGCAGAGATTGTAGTATTGTAAAACTATCTTCAATAATATCCTCGCTGCGCTCGCACAATAATAAGATACATTCCGAGTTTAATGTGATATTCTTTTAGGCATTGAGTTGTTTAATGCATTCAGCAGCTAAAACTTTATAACCCTCTTTTGAAAATTCTTTTTATGGATGAAGACAAGTATGGGGATATTGTTCGAAGGATGAATCGCGCGGTGGAAATGCCTGTTAAGGTTGGGAGGGGATGGAGAGATTACTTGACAAGGCAGCGTGTTGGATTAGTTGTTTGTCTTTCTGGGCTTATTGTTGCTGCGTTTTCGGGCAGGAATTTTGTAAATGGATGCACGAATGTTTTGGAGGATTTTGGGCAGGATTTGGCTGACGCGAGACAGATTGCAGAGAGGTTTGGAGATTATGAATCTCTTGGACGAACTGCGGAGCGAATTACTGCTAATCTTGAGAGCGATGCTTTGTGGTCAATCGGCGGAATTGCTGCGGCAGGTTTTGGTTATGCTGTTGCTCGTTTGAGGGCGAGAGAACAGTGGTCTCCTAAAATTAGAAAATATGAGAAAGTTGATAGGAAACAACATAAAACCTTATAAAACTCATTTCTTTTTGTTTAAGATGAATGACCAATTACCTTTGTCCAGCGAGCAGATGAAAAGGAGAGTTGCTTACAAAATGAGGATTGGAAATATTTTGGCAGGGAAGCAGGTTTTTGAAGGTGAGCGTTTGAAAGGGATTGAAGACGGCGGGAAAAATGTTTCAAGAATTAACTTGATTGCGAATGTTGTTGATAAATATGTTCAAGAAGGAGAAAAGAAGTTCGGGAGCTTGACGCTTGACGATTCAACCGGGCAGATAAAAGTGAAGTCATTTGGGGAAGAGGTTGATAAGTTCTCGGAATTTAATCAGGGAGACACGGTGCTGGTTGTTGGGTTGTTGAGGTTTTGGAACGATGAGATTTATGTTACTCCAGAGATAATGAAGAAAAAAGATTCGGCTTTTCTTTTGGTTAGAAAGCTTGAAATGGAGGCAGAACAGCCGAAGACGCTTGAGAAAGAACAGATTGCAGAACTAAAGGACAAGATTCTGTCAATGGTCAAGGAAGCAGAGAAAGAAGAAGGGATTGATATTGATAAGATTATTTTGGAATTGAAAGAGCCGCCGAATATTATTAACGCTGAAATTAAGAAGTTGTTGGAAGGCGGCGCTGCTTACGAACCGCGACCTGGCAGGTTGAGATATTTGGGGTGGTGATTATGTTTTCAATCTTTCTACTGTTTCGATTATATCTTCAGTACGAGGATTCTGGCGCCAATCCCAAGTATATTCTCGCCCAACGTATTTTCCGATAATTTGCCTTACAAATTGTGAGGGCATTGGTTTTTCTATCTTGGAAAAATATTTTATCCCATCAAACTCGAAAAAAGCATAGGCAGTTTCCTCATCAGCTAATTGTCTTAGTTCCTCGTAAGTTTCGATTGTTTGGCAATTGCCTAATGATTCTTTTATTTTTCTGACAGCTCGTGTTGAAGATAAGCGAACTGGCATGATGTGCATATGGCTGTGGTCAACACAGCAACCTCCCCTTAGGTCGTGTTTTGAAGGGCCGTGCTCAAATAATATTGTTTGTGGAAGATGGAATGATTCCGTTAGCCTTACTCCAAGGTCTTCACGCAAGCCCCTTAATTCTGGAAAGTAATCTCGAGGAATCGTTGCCATTGATAAATAATGTTCTCTTGTAGCAATTAGCAGATGCCCTAAACCAAGAGGTCCTTTTGTGACAAAAGCACAAAAATTTTCAGTGTTTTGTATTATTCTGTTAAGTCTTCCTTTAACTGGTTCGTTTTTAACTTCAGAACAGAGCCCACAGTTATTCGTCATGTTCTTTTGGGTGATTGTCTATAAAAATATTTCAAGTACTTTTGGGGTACAAATCTTTATAAAATCGAATAAAACTCAGATAGGATGGACAAGGAAGAATTTTTTCAAAATCTTGGCATGACGTTTTACGAAGCAAAAGTTTTGACTTCGTTCACAAGGCTGAAAAAAGCAAACGCTAAAGAATTAAATCTGGATTCTGGAGTTCCCACGAACAAGATTTATAAGATAATAAAAGACTTTGAAACTTTTGGTTTGTCGGAACTTATTCCTAATGGAACGAAAAGTTACAAACTTTCTAATATCAAAACGTTTATTTCCCAGAGAGTTAAAGAAAAGGAGAAAGAATTGAGCGAGTTAAGGAAGAGTGCGAGAGATGTTGATAAGTTAAAGGAGACCGGGAATGAGTTTGTTTTTTCTTTGATTAAAGGACAGAGGACTATAATGGACAAGTTGGCGGAGCACAACTCTACGGTGAAGAAGGAAATATTTGGGGTTCAGAGGAATTGGAAGGTTTGGGGGGACGGGTTGAGGGAAATGGAGAAGACGACTAAAAAAGGAGTCGACGTTAGGATTATTGGGGTGGTGAATGATGAGACGAAAGAAAGAGCTTTTGAATGGAAGAAAACCGGATGTAAGATAAGGGCATACAATGAGAAGTATGGGTCTTATCCCTTGAGGTTTACAGTGTTTGACAACAAGGAGGCGAGGATAACAATTGGCAAACCCGAGATTCAAAACCCGGAGGATTACATAACTATTTGGACGAAGTCAAAGCCGTTAATTGCGATACTTCGAAAGCAGTTTATGGAAATGTGGAAGAATTCTGTTTCTTTTGAAAAGGCGTTGGCGAATGTTTAATTATTTCTTCTTCTTATTCAATCGCATTGCAAGCCAGATTAACAAAACCAACGCAACGAGCAAAAGTGAAAACCGGATTATGCTGGAGAAGTTTCGCCAGTTTATCGCAGAGCCGTAGAAAATTGCCCAGATTCCAGAGGCGATTAACGCTGAGCCGACTGGTTCGACGGAGAGGATAAAGTAGCCGAGGATGATTGATGCAAGGGCTGCGATTAAAGAAATTGTGAAGACGATTTTTGAATGGGCATCTTCAGCATGATTGAATTCTTGCTGACATTCGTAGTAAAAATCGCAGTATTCGTCTTGCCAGACGCCGCCTTGCTGTTCGCATTCAGGCAGGGTTATTTGATCTGCTGGTTTGTCTAGGGGGCGCGGTGTTGTGGTTCTTTCTCCGCAGAAATCGTCCCATTGTGGAGAAGAATGGAATGCTTCTATTCCCTGCCAGAGAGTCAGAGCAAAGACAACTACAATTCCTATTCCTAGGACAAGGTTTTTGATTTTCATGTTAGAACTTAGATTGGAGAGTTTATAATTTTTTTGTTGGGAAATAGCTTCAGTTGTAACCACCTCCCCGCTCAATAATAAAACAATCAGGAGTATAATACTGGTTGGATTTGTGATAATTTTTAGGTTGGTTAGAGTTTGGCGGGTTGGGCAACTTGTACTTTTCAATTTTGTGAACGTAGTGAACTTCGATATCTTGGTTATGGCTGTTGAGCTGAAAGATGGGAAACGGTTTTGTCCGAAATTGTCTTTTCGTTGGTTCTCAAATCCCGCTAACATTTCTTCTACGAAGAAAAACTCACCCGATTCGTATTTGTGTTTCCAATTAATTAGTAGAACCAACGAACTCCGGACAACGCCGCGGGACAGTATTTCCGCATTGTACTTTCAAATTTTTCTTCTTGTGCGGAGATACTGTGGGAAACCACAATTTTATAAACTCTTGATTGCGCTTGTTTTTATGGATGATTATGAAAAGTTATTAGAGAAAGCTTATACAACTGTTAAGGTAGTTGGGACGGGCGGGAAAAGATTTGAGGTGCCAAAGGTCGAGGGGCATGTTAGCGGGAAGAATACTTTTATAACGAACTTCGCAGTTATTGTGAGTTATCTTCGGAAAGATGCGGCGCATGTTGCGAAATTTTTGCAGAAAGAGCTGGCTGTTTCCGGACAGTTGAGAGGTAGTCGTTTGATACTGAAGACAAAATTGAGTTCTGGGAGGGTAAATGAGAAAATTGAAAAATACGCAAAGGAGTTTATTATCTGTCCGGTTTGCGGTAAGCCAGACACAGAGATTGTTTCAGAAAAGAGTGTGAAGTACAAACATTGTCTTGCTTGCGGAGCCAAGTCGCCAGTTAAATATCATTTATAATCTTATGAGAATAAAAATTCACGAGAGCTATAGGAAAGTAGTTGCTTTATGCGACAGTGATTTAGTCGGGAAGAAGTTTGAGGAAGGGAAGATGCAGTTGGATGTTCGGGAAAATTTTTATGGGGGGGAGGAAGTTGGCGAAGTGGAATCTGTTGAAATGCTGAAGAGCTTGGCGCTCGACGACGCGATTTTTAACATTGTTGGCGCGTGCGCGGTAGAGGCTGCGATGAAGGCAGGAATTATTAATGAAGACAGCATGGGGAAAATTCAAGGAGTGCCATTTGCTTTGGTTTTGTTATAGATAAATTAAAAAACTTTAATTTGTTTTAATTTACATGGAAACAATTTACGTTAAAAGGATGAGAGAAGTTGAAAAGTTGAAATTGCAGTTGGAAAAAAAGTTGAACGTCAAAATAAAAATTTTAGGAAGGAACGTTGTTATCGATGGTTCTTCTTTGGACGAGTATGACGCGCGCATTTTTTTTGACGCGGTTAATTTTGGTTTTTCAGTTAAAAAAGCGCTTTTGTTAAAGGAAGAAGATTTTGTTTTTAGAGTGGTTCATATAAAAGATTACACGAAAAGAAATTTGAAAGTTGTTAAATCGCGTTTGATAGGCAAGAAAGGGAAAACCAGGAGAACGATTTCTTTGATTTCTGGCTGCGAGGTTTTGATAAAAGAAGGAGAAGTCGGGATTATCGGTGATGCTGAAGATGTGGAAGATACTGAAACAGCGATTATTAATATAATCAAAGGTTCAAAACAGTCCAATGTTTACAGATACCTTGAGAAAATGAATACGCTTGATAAATCTGATTTTTCGATTGTTAAATAAAAATAAAAAATAAAAAGAATAAGGTTTCGACAAGTTAAAAATAAAAACTAATTAAGAAGAAGACAAAGCGGTTATTTCTTCTTCTTTTTCTTAGTTGCCTTCTTCTTCACGGCTTTTTTCTTTTTTGCTTTTTTCTTTGGCATTTTGAGTAACACCTCTTTTAGTGTAGTCTAACTAAGAATTTTTTGTTTATAAATTTATCGTGAAAACTTTTTTTATCAAAAAGGGAAATTTTTAATTTGATATTTGTCGACGGAGATTTTTTTCATTGGATTTAAGTTTTTTTGGAAGATGAAGAAAAACAAATTCTTTTTTAATTTTCTGTACTTAAAGTATAAACGCAGATTTTTTCGACATTCGTCCCGCACACCCATCGAATTTGAATTTCGACCGCCTCCAGCTCCCGCCCTCGAAATTAAAATTCAATAATCGAAAAAATCTGCTAAGAAGATGGAGCTGCCCGAAGGGCATTAACTTGTGAAAAAATAGTTTCACTTCCAACCAACTCATTAGATTAATAATAAAACCAATCGGATGCAACATTAATTGAGTTTTGGATAATATCGGATTAGTTGGATTTGTAGAGGTGGAGGGGTAACTTGTCAAAATAGAAACGTCCCGGGCTGGACTCGAACCAACGACCTCATGGTATCTGCTATTTGCTAACGTATTTGAAGCAAAGCTTCTCACACTAACAGCCACGCGCTCTAACCAGCTGAGCTACCGGGACACATTGAGGCAAAACAAGAACTGTATTTAAAGTTTATGAACGGAGGAATATCGCGGCAATCAAGATAATCAAGACCATGATTATGATTGCGATTGTCACGATTCTTTTTTTTCTTTTCTCTTTTTTACGCCGTTCGTAATATTCCTCGTAAGCTTCATCGATTTCTACTTTTTGTTCTTTTTTTAATTTTGGTGTGGAATCTTTTTTGTAACGGAATTGGACATTGCCGCCGGTTGAAACTGTTTCTGCCATTAATTTAAGAGGTTGGGAAAGATTATAAATTTTTCTAAGGACCGACATATCTTAAATTACATAGAAAATGATAATTTGGAATATGAAAGCAGGTGAATAAATGGAAAGTAAACAAATTTGGACAATAGTTGCCGTCGCAACAATAGTGGAGATTATTGCTTTTGAGATTTACTCTATTTTGTCAACAATAGAAATATCTGGGATGATTCTTAATAAATCAGGAGTACTTGACGTGTAAGACAATTGCATTCGTCCATCTGGTATAAAGAATCCCTCAATGGTCGCGTTCATTGAAGCATTGTTAAAAAAGGACCCGTCAAGGTCCTGCCAGTACCAATCCCTTTTTAGTGTTGTTAGAAAACCATCTTGGTAATGTTCTGTTTGACAAAAGTCCTCGAGCATATATCCTGTAGACCCGATTCCGTTAGTATCTCCCTCAATATGTTGTCCATTCTCAAATAGGTACTCATTGCCTACCCGAATACAATCAAGATAGCCTTCTCCGTCAAAATGGTATCGAAGATCTTCACCGTCTGACCAGGAGCCATTGAGCCTTTGTGCAATATTTTCTTCTTGGACTATTACATCGGGTTGTTGGGGACTATAGTCATCAGGAGCGCGTGGACAGCCAGCAATAGCTAATGCAGAACCCGCAGCGAGCAGCCATGTTAATGTTTTTTTCATGATTTTATTACTATTAAGTTACGATTTATAAACTTTCCGATTTGTCAGGATTTTTTTCAATTCAGATTCTTAAGGCAAATGAAGCTTCTTCTAGTAGAGTCTCCACTCCAGCTATTGACCTCAACACAATCATTGTTCATGGCGGTTGTGCCACATACACTGTATACAATTTCGCCACCGCAATTTTCTATGTAGGTATGATATCCTTTATCATGCCATAATTTATGGCCATCCGAATATGCATCAGTTGTCCAGACAGAACCCTGGCATCTATGTCCATTGCATGTGCCTTGTCTTAACTGGAAGTCATCATCGTTGCATAGACTTACAAGTTCCCAGTTTCCAGGCAGCCATCCTCCTTCACTCTGGCAGAAAGATAATGCCTGGGGATATTTTTTTGTTAATTGAAAATCATTGCTATTATATATGCATCTTCCAAACTCTGGATAATATCTCCAACCATCACCACAGAGATTTGTGCACACGCTTGGATTACCAGTGCACTCCCAACCATCGTCCACCTCACAGTTCATCGAACAACCATCATAATTATCTCTATTACCATCGTCACACTCTTCGCCTGTTTCAACATCATTGTTACCGCATCGAGGAACTGTAATGAGATCCTTGAGGCAAATGATTCCACTTCTTAGAGTATTATCCTGGGACCATGAAGTAACGGGTTGGCAATTAGCGTTTGTCCCGGTTGTTCCACAAGTTTGATAATAAACCTGTCCACATTCATCACTTGTAAAATGAAATCCTTTATCATGCCACATCTTATGTCCAGATAAATATAGATCTCTTGTCCTCACTGAACCCGTTAGATCAGTACCTGGCCTAATTCTGAATCCTTGCGCAGAGCATAATCCTCCGAGTTCATTACTATATGGCATATATCCGTCGATGTCAGTACAGGCCTGGAAAGCTGTGTTATAATCAGCATTGGCATTGTAAGTAACCCATACGCATTTAGCGAATCCTGGATAATATTCCCATCCACCAAAACCTGTACACTCAACAGTGCATTCTGAAGTGTCTAATCTGCAATTATCAGTGCATAACATATTTCCGCCATCAAACCCCAGCGAGGTGCAAGTAATCCCGCCAAACTCATTTGGAGGTTCACAATCCTCTCCGTATTCGATATTTCCATTGCCGCATACGGGCATAGGTTCATATGAGCATTCAGTAAGATCAAACTTACAATCATCCTCGCATGATAAAGTGCCGCTGTTATATCCGAATGTAATGCATGTCTCACCAGCAAGATCAGTCCCATCGCAATCCTCAGATGCATGATTGACTTTGTCATCACCACAATCATATTCATAATTATCTTGAAAACCATTCACACAACCTGAATCAGCAGGCCAGTCTATCTGACCGTCATTATCATTATCTATCCCGTCCTGGCATTTAGCTAGGGGATAGTCTTCACTATTGTCTTGGTAACTTGAACAACTAAAATCGTGCGGATAATCTGATTTACCATCGCTATCATCATCTTGATTATTCTGGCATTCTGATCTGGGTATGGTTTCACTTGTATCCTGGAAACTTGAGCAGCTAAAATCTTCTGGATAATCTGTTGCCCGATCACTATCATCATCAATACCATTTTGGCATTGTGCTTTTGGATTTGCCTCATCATTATCAATTGAAGAGGTGCAGCTAAAATCATTTGGATAATCTGTTGCACCATCACCGTCATTATCCACTCCATCCTGGCATTGGCTAGTCCCGTCTGCTTCATTATCATCTTGATTGTTTTCGCAGCCAGGATCATTCAAGTCTGTTAAACCATCCCCGTCATTATCCACTCCGTCTGCACATTGAGGATCTACGTCCGGTGAATCCTCATAATTGTCTTGGTAACTCGAACAGCTGTCATCATTGGGATAATCTTTGACACCATCCCAATCGTTATCTAATCCGTCTTGGCATTCTGCTTTTGGGTTTGTCTCATCATCATCATGGATACCTACACAGCTGAAATCATTAGGATAATCTTTTACTCCATCTCCGTCATTGTCGATATCATCTGAACATTGGAAAACGACGTCTTCAATCGCAACACAATTATAATATTCATCAAATGGCCCTTTGTCTGGATCGCTGTCATCGCAATCTTTTTCATTATTCCCGTTGCAACTAGCAGGACAAGTAGTTGGTTTATTATTAGATACGCCCCAATTGCAATAACCATCTCCATCTTTGTCATTGCATAATATAGTATAATCCTGGATTTCGCTAATTATTGGGTTTGATAATGAACGTGTCCCTACGAAATCTGACATATTCATGGTCATTGTTACATAGCCACTTTCACCCCAGAGTTCTCCCCAGCTGTTCTTAAATACCCATAGTGTGTCACTTGTTACAGTATCTCGCTCATATCCAACTAAATTCATGGAATGATTCCAGCTTAATATTCCACCAACAACCCCACCGTCTTCTATAATCATTGTTTTTAATGTTTCTTCTGTTTCGTCTGTAAATTCATTTCTCCCACTGATTCTTATTCGTTCATTTGGATTAGTACATAGATTATCACAATTAACAGGTGGAAATATACATAGCCATGCATTGCATCCACATGCATCAATTGCTTGATAAAGGAAACAGTCTTTATCACTCACCCCATGATTTGTAATATAATCTAATGCTAATCCTGGCGACCACCCATCACAACCACAATCCATGTCGGCCGCACAAGAAACTAACTCCTGCTCTGAAAGGTCTAGATTCAAATGTTGATTGAAGTATAGATTAGTTAAAACTTCTGTAGCTCCAACAGCAGAAAATGCCCAACAGCTTCCACAAAAAAGCTGATTTCTCACAGGAGTTGTCCAATCCTCGCCATGTCTATCTCTCCAATCCCAATTTTCTGGCAGTGAATCTGCTCTTGTTCTTCCTTCCCCTCCAGATTCTGTTGTGCGTTGAAACACCCCACCCTTGTAACACTCAAGACCACAAAGATTAGGAAGCTCTTCATTCTTTCCAACACCCAGTAATTGCTTTTTTTCGTAATATTCTAATCCGCAAGGTTCAGAGTCTCCAGCAATCCAGTCAAGTCCTTCTCTCTGGTTCCTTTCATTAAGAATATTTATCTTAATATTAAGATGTCGTTCTTTATAGTAATCCTCTGGGAAAATGATGGGTGATAGGGGAAAGTTACCGTCCTCATCAAGGATATGGAATTTATCTATTGTCAGGGAGGCATCTTTAATTTCTACTTTTAGGTTTTTGATATCCGTAGTTAGAATATTGCATGTCTCTTCGCAAAAGTTGTTAATATTAACTCTTATCTCATCATCGTTACATGGGATAAAAGAGTCGCTGCTAAAGATGCTGAATTCTTTGTCATTATAATCTGTAAGTATAATCCTCGCATATGCACTCGGAGACAACAGCTCTAATGACCCGCTAAAAGAAATCGAAGAAATTCTGCCCCCATAATCAATGTCAAGCTCAGTGCTTTCTGTAAAGATTTCTTCAACTAATATCTCTTGGGTAAGGCAGGTAGGGACAGCGGAAAAATAAATAATATCATCCTCATCAATGATAGGTTCACCGTCCTCGACTGTAAAAGAGCCGAAGGGCGGTTGAGGCGGATTGCAGTTTTGGATTCTTTTGCATGTTTTTCCTATTTGACTGCCATAAAAACCTCTTCTGATCGCATTTGTGGTAATGCTGCCCATTCTTTGGCTTGTACTTGGTTGGCTGACTATTTCTCCAGGCTGCGGAATTATTTCATCATCGATTGGCGGACCAGAACATAATTCACACTGTTCACAATCCAGGTCGCTCCTGCATGCTTTTCCTGTATCCAAATATTGGGATAAATATTGAGATGATGAATCTATCTTAGGACTAAAAAAAGAGATTACTTCCTCCCTTATACTAACTTGTTGGTAACCTACAGAAAACAATACTACAACGAGTATTATTATTAATGCAATTTTATGATTTATCATTTCTTGTGCCTTTTGAAACTCTCGACAATGTAAGCCATGTTTATTAGTATCTGGGAAAGATTATAAATCTTATTGTTTTTGTCTTGATAATGGGAAAAGAGAAAGTCCTTTTGGGAATGTCGGGCGGTGTTGATTCCAGCGTCGCTGCTTTGCTGTTGAATAGACGCGGATATGAAGTTTATGGGTTTTTTATGAATGCTTGTCCTTCGGGGAAAACGAGCTGGCCGTCGTCGATAAAATGGAAAGAAGAGGAAAAGATTGTTAAAAAAATTTGTAAACTTGTTGGAGTTGAGAAATTATTTGTTGTTGATTGCGAGGAAGGTTATGAAAAAAAAGTTATTTCTAAAATGTTTAAGGATTACGAGAAAGGACTGACGCCGAATCCTGATATTTTGTGCAACAACGTCGGGAAATTTCCAGGACTTTTGAAAAAGGCGCGCGAGATTGGCGCTGACTGGATTGCTACGGGGCATTATGCGAGAGTTAGAAGGAAGAAAGTCCCACCCGTCCGCCTTAAAATAATTCATAAATCTCGTCCGGTGTTGAGGGGTGGTGGGGGTTTTGAGGTTGAGCTTCTGAGGGGGAAAGACAAGAAGAAAGATCAGTCGTATTTTTTGGTTGGACTTGGGCAGGATGTTTTGGAAAAATGTTTGTTTCCTGTCGGTGGGCTGACGAAGGAGGAAGTTAGGAAAATTGCGCGGCAGAATAAATTTCCGAATTGGGACAAAAGAGGTTCGCGGGGAATTTGTTATTTGGGGAAGATTGATGTGAAAAAGTTTTTGCGGGAAAGGATTAAGGAGAAGAAAGGGAATGTTGTTTCTCCTCGTGGCGAGGTCATTGGAACGCATCCTGGAACTTGGTTTTTTACAATTGGAGAAAGAGTTGGTGACAGGAAGGGTTTTGAGATTTTGGATAAGTATCGTCGGGAAATTCGGAACACGAGGTTGTTTGTTGCTGGGAAACGTCGTGGAAATGTTTTGGTTGTTGCGCCGGAAGGTGATGAGATTTTGAAAACGAAAAAAGTTTTTGTTAAGAATATGAAGTTTGTTAATTCAGAAGAGAAGGGAAGAATGAAGGCGAGGATTCGGCATTTGGGGGAGCTGCATGGTGGGGTTTTGAGAAAGAGTAGCGCAGGTAGGTGGACTTTTGTTTTTGATAAAGGTGTAGAGGGCGTTGCTGAGGGGCAGTTTATTGTTTTATATTTTGGGGAGCGGGTGGTGGGGGGCGGGGAGATTAGGTTGTAGGATCAGTCGTCATATTTCGATAGAAAATTAGTTCGCAATAATCTGCTTGGAATATATTAACTTCAAATCTGACTTCGTTAAGATTCTTCGTAGTAAAAATGATTAAGTAACAAATCCTATAAGGTTGGATTGAGAATTAATCGGAAAGAAATCCCCACATCTTGCTGTAATTGGGTAAATGCCTCCTAACTCCCCGAGCCAGTTCTTATTTGTCATTCTTTTACTAAACTGACTCAGCTCGCCCACCAGAGATTATCATATAAACCAGAGTCGATTGGGATATGTATTGTTGATAATGATTGTTTTTTGATTTTTGAAGCTCCGCAGCTTAGCGAAGTGAGCGAAGCGAACGGTGGGAGTTTCACTCTACAGTGTGTTAAATTGAGAATGCCCTGATGAAACACAGAAAGTTGTTTTGCGATAATCTTTTATACGCTATCTGCTTTCATAATCTATGGAATTTGAGAAGGTTGTGCGGCTAAGGAAGTCAGTAAGGAATTTTAAGAAGAAAAAGCCGAGCTGGAAAGATATTTTGGATGCGATTGATTGCGCGAACCAAGGGCCGTTTGCAGGGAACAATAATCATTTGCGGTTTTTGATTGTTGAGAAAAAAAAAGTTATTGAAGATGTCGCTGATGTTTGCGAGCAAAGTTGGATTAAGCAGGCGCGAGTTTTGGTTTTGGTTTGTTCTGACGACGCTCATCTTGAGAACTTGTACGGCGAGCGGGGAAGAGTTTATTCAAGGCAGCAGGCTGGAGCTGCGATTCAAACGTTTTTGTTGGGACTGGCTAATTTTGGAATAGATTCTTGCTGGGTTGGAGCTTACAGCGACGATTTGTTAAAAGAAAAATTAAACATCCCGCAGCACATTCAGGTTGAAGCAGTTGTGCCTGTTGGTTTTGAAGAAGGCAGAGAAAAAAAATCTGCAAAAAAATCTTTGGAAAGAACTTTGTATTGGGAAGAATGGGGAAACAGTAAAAGGCCGACGGGTTTTGAGGAAGAAAAAGAGGATTATCGGCCGGGGAAGTGAGTGGGGAATGATTCTTTGTTAATTAGGAAATTATATATATTGTATTCTTTTTAATAAGTCATGCAGAAAATATTGAAACCTGAATTTATTAGAGAAGTTAAGAATGATGTTGAAGTAATAGCTGTGCTTGTGTTTGGTTCATATGCTCGGGGTGAGGAGTATAGGGACATTGATGTATGTCTTGTTCTTGACAAAAAATATTCTAATTTGAGAATGTCTAAGAAAAAGCTTAGGTACAGTTCTATTTTAGCTTCGAAGTTTGACGTTCATGTGTTTCAACAGCTTCCGATTTACATAAGAAAAAGGATACTCGAGGATAATAAGATTGTTTTATGTAAAAATGAGGATTTGCTTTATGAGATTGCTTTTTCTACAATAAAGGAATTTGAATTTTATAAGAAAATTTATTATACATATCTTGGTATGGTGGAAAATGAAAATTGATAGGGGAAAAATATATTCTAAAATAGACGAGTTGAATAATTATTTAGATGAGCTTGAGAAAATAAAGCCTGCGGATTTTAAGGAGTATAAAGATTCTATAGAAAAAAAGAGAGCGTGCGAGAGGCTTTTACAGATTTCAATAGAAACTGTGATAGATGTGGGAAATGTTCTTGTTTCTAATTTGAAACTCGGCATTCCATCTGATGAAGATGAACTTTTTGATAAGCTTAAGCATAAAAAGATAATATCTGGAAAAATGGAGAAGATTTTGAAAGACATGAAGGGATTTAGAAATATTCTTGTCCATAAATATGGAGAGGTTGATGATGAATTAGCATTTGAAAATCTTGATAAGCTTGGTGATTTTGAAGATTTTGTTGGCGAGGTTATGAGTTTTGTGAAGAAGGGTGATTAAACTTAGACCTCTATTGTGTTTTCAAACATTTTTTTTAAGTGGTGCGGCTCTGTGTAAATCCATTGAACGCCTCTTGGTCCGTAGATTATTTTTCCGCTCTTCCAGAGGTATTCTAAAATAAGCAATAGTGTTTGGTGCATTATTTGTTTTGGGAGTTGTTTTTTTATTTCAGAGATTTTCATGGGTATGTCTTGGTTTTGCTTTAAGAAATCTTCAACCATCAATACTGTGTTGAGATTTGGATATCTCTTTATTTTGTAATCTGTCTTTTCGATTAATTCTGTTTTTGTGATTTTTAGTTTTTGTGTTGCCATTTTGTTTTGGAGGGTGGTGGTTTATTCTGGTTGGTTATTGGGATGTGGGGTTAGGGAGGTGGATTTATTTTGGTGGGTTTTTGATATCAGTTGATACTTTATTGAGATGATTGGATTATTTAAGGGTTTTGGTTTTTTGAAGATTGTCGTTTATCATGTTTCTTTGGAGTAGTAACAAAGAGAAAAGTTTAAGTAGGGGGAGATTTTGAGGAGATTATGAAACCACTGACAAAAAGAAAGATAGTTAACAGAATAGGGGTTCCACTTACAATGTTAGCAGGGGCTTTGGCCTTAAAGGGTTGCTTTTATGATTCTAGAAGTCTTACTGGTAAAAGGATAAATCACCCTTGGATTGGAACTATTCACGAGGATGAAATAGGGAGATATAATTCTGCTCTTGATGCCCTCGTTTTTGCAGAAAGAAGAAGTTGGGGGGTTGATGAGAATGATTTTACTATCAGGAGTTCTGATTTGGATGGTTTTGAGAAAGATGGTTATGTTCCTGCAACACAACCTGCTGTGAAGTCTAAAGCAATTGCAGAAGCCAGGGAAGCTAAAGCATCTTTGGATGAACTCGCCGCAGTAATTAAATCAGATATTAAAGAAATGAAAAAAAGTCCTGTAATTCAAGAGTATAATGGTTTGGAGTGGAAAGGTATAAAGAAAGGTTTTGGAAGGTTCCTCGGTTTTGGACTTTTAGCTGTCGCTTTAGGAAAATTAACTGGAAGATTGTCTGAGAGATATTATAATCGATATTGGGATGAAATATATGCTACAAGAGACGGAGACTAATCACTCTACAGAAATTCCCGACCGCTCAAATCCATAGAATAAACAACCATCTAATTGTTTTTTTCTGATTGCAGGATAAATTATCTAAAAGAAAAACAAAAAAACAAAACAAAAAAATAAAGAAAAAGGTAAAAAAATAAAAAAGTGTTTATCTGAAGACTTCTATGCCGAGTTCTGACATTTCTTGTCGTGGCTGCTGTTCTTCTGCTAACGCGTGTTTTCCGAGGACGTAAGGCGATTTGACGCCGGTCATTATTGTTATCACTCTGACTTTATTCTGAAAGTCTTTGTTAATTCTTGCTCCGATAATTACCTGAGCGTCTGAACTTATGTTTTCTGTTACAAGTTCTCCGACTCCTGCGAACTCTTCGAGTTTGAAATCAGGGCCGCAAGTTATGTGGACAAGGGCGCCGGTCGCGCCGCGATAGTCAACATCTAACAAAGGTTGTGTCAGGGCTTGTCTTACAGCTTCGTCAACTCTTGAGGTTGTGTCGCTCTCCCCAACTCCGATAACAGCAACGTCGCCGTTTTTCATAATTGCAGAAACATCAGCGTAGTCTAAGTTAATCAATGAGGGCAAAGTAATAGTCTCGACTATACCTTTAATCATTGTACTGACTAGCTCGTTTGCTACTGCAAAGGCCTGTTCCATCGGCAAGTTTCCTGCAATGTCTACCAAACGGTTGTTGTCAATTAGGATTGCTGTGTCAACGACTTCTGTTAGTTCTTGAAGGCCGAATTCTGCTTTGTCTTGTCTGACTTTTTCGCAGTCAAAAGGCATTGTTGCTACTGCAATTACAACTGCTCCGGATTCTTTTGCTAACTGCGCGATTATCGGTGATGCGCCGGTTCCTGTTCCGCCGCCAAGGCCAACTAAAATGAAAACCATGTCTGCTCCGCCGGTTGCTTTTTTTAGTTCAGAAAGCGACTCTTTTGCAGCTTCCATTCCTACTTTTGGTCTTCCGCCTGCGCCTAAACCTCTTGTTAATTCTTTTCCTATCAGGATTTTTTCATCTGACTTTGTTATTGATAGGTGTAAAGCGTCGGTGTTTACCCCGTAGACTGTTGCTCCAGAAATCCCTTTGTTGAAGAGCCACGTTGCTGTATTGCAACCAGCACCGCCAATGCCAAAGACTTTAATATTGGCTTTTCCTGCGCGAAGTTCGTCGAAATTAATACTAAGTTTACTAGCGTTTTCTATTGCTTCTCTTGCAAAATCAAGTACCATCTATTTTTTAGTACCTCCTTTCATTTTGTGAATCTGAGGTAAGGGTTAGTGGCGTTTAAATATTTGATTGTTGTTTGGAGTTATGGTTTGGAAGGAGGTTAATCTTGGATTTTGTGGATTCCGACTTTTTCAATTGCTTCGATGACTTTTTTTTCTGCTTGTTCTAAAGAAGTTTTTGGAAGTTGAAAAGCTGCTGCGAATTTATGGCCGCCTCCGCCGAGAGCTTTTGCGAAAAGCGAAACGTCAACTTGTTTTTTTGAACGAAACGAACCTTTGATAGAATCTTGCATTTCAGATAAAGTGAAGACAAAATCAATTTCTGATAAAAATTGTAAATCGTTAACACCCAATCTTACCTCTGCCATATTTAAATTTAAGTCTTTAATTTCTTCTTGTGTTATGTAACTGTAGGCGAACCGTTTTTCGCGGTTTATTTTCAGACGATTTGTCAAGAGCGAATAATATTTTTTTAGTTTTAATGGCTGGTTGTAAAGGATTGGTTTTAGTATCTCGTTGAGATAATCTGCTCCGTTTTCTATTAGGAATGAAGCGTCTTTGATTGCTTTGTTAGGATTTGTGTCGAATGTGAAAAATCCAGAATCTGTGCAGACACCGAGCAGTAATCTGTTTGACAGCTTTTTATCAAACTCGATGTTATTTTCTTCAAAGAAGTCGATTAAAAGAGAGCAGGTTGAAGGTTGTTTTTCATCTACATAATTTAACGTTCCATAAAGGGTGTTTGTGCCATGATGGTCTATGTTGATTATTGTTTGATTTTCTGGTAATGAGAAATTTTCTTTTCCCCTCCCAGCTACCCAAGTGTATATTCCAGAATCCAGGAAAATAATTGCATCAAAGTTTTTTAGGTCTAAGTCAGAGAGATCTTTGTTGAATTCTATTTCTTTTGTTAGGGAAAGATTAGCCATGTTTTCTGCTAAAGTGTCTGGACTTACTAAGGTTACTTCTGCGTTGAGTTGTTTTTCTAAAACATATTTCATTGCAGTGCAAGCCCCGATTGAATCTCCGTCTGGTCCGTAGTGCAAAGACATTACGACTTTTTTGCATTTTTTTAGTTCTTCCCAGATTTCTTGGAAGGTGTTGTTTTCCATCTTGTTCCTTGAAAAATGAGATATATAAATTTTTGTATAGCTAACATCAAATCTTCTCCAGAACCTCTGCCTTAAGGCCTTTTTCTTTGCAAAGTTTCACGAATTTTTCTGCGTCTTCAGTTGTGCCAGCGACGCCGGCGCCGTAATGCATTGGTATTGCGATGGTTGGCGAGAGGAACGAGGCGACTTCTGCGGCTTCTTCGGCGTCCATTACATATTTTCCTGAGACTGGGAGTAATGCAATGAATTCGTTTCCGTGTTTGCCGTAGCCGGTGAGGTTTTTCATTTCAGGAATTTTGTCAGAGTCGCCTGCGTGGTAAATTATGATTTCTTTGAGTTTTATCAAGTAGCCGAGCCATCCTTCTCTTTTTGGGTGGAAGTCTTTATTTGTGTTGTAAGCTGGGATTGCTTCAATTTTCGTGTTGCCTATTTTTAGTTCGTCTCCTGGTTCGATGATTTGCATTTCCACGTCTTTGATTTTTGTGATTTTGCTTTGCGCGTCTGCAGGGATAACAATTACTGTTCTGTCTTTTTTTATTTTTTCAATATCCTTGATGGAACAGTGGTCGTAGTGGCTGTGCGTGACAAGAATTAAATCTGCTTTTGGGATGTTGTCAGAAATGTTGTATGGGTCTATTGCGATTCTTTTAGATTCAGAACTGATTAGGAAACCAGAGTGGCCTAAGAATTCAATATTTATCCCCTTTATCTGCATTATATTCTGGAGAGAAGAGTGATTATAAATTTAATTGTTGTTTGTTTAGCGGCATTTTATTCGGGTCATATGATGTTCCTTGCTCTCAGGAAAGCGTGGCTTTTTCTTCCAAGACTTATTTTTATCGGGCCTGCTTTAGCTAAATATCCCGAATTTAACAAATCTGCCATTGCACTTTGCGGCAATCTTAATGCGCCTGGAAGTACGCCATCTTCGACGTACACTCTTGCGAGCATTTTTGTTAAGGAACCTGTTGGAAGATTGTACATCCTTTCTATTTCACTTGGTCTTTTCAATTTTGGGAAAAATAGCTTTACTCCGTCTATTGCTCCATCATGATAGCTGGCAGGGATAAGATGCCTTCTTCTTTCCAGAAATTCATAGAGACCATCTGGTCTGCCGCGGTCTCTGCTTAAAATGGCTACAACGGTCAGCGGGTGAACTGTTCGTCCGTGATTTGCACTAAACCATGCGGTGCTGCTGGTCTGCGGATGTTTTCTCATGTTTGTGAATAGGGCAAGTATTCTTAAATTTTACCATTCAATCCTTTTTACTGGAAGTCTGCTGTACAGAATTTCGATTAGTTCGTAAACTTCAACGCTGTTTTCTGGGCGGTCTGAAAAGTATCTGAGTTGGTAGTCTTTGTCTGTTTTTGGGTCGAAGAGTTCGATTGCCATTTCTTTTGTTGAGTTGTGGTCGATTAAAACGATGTGGGCGTCGACTTCTAAATCCAATGAGTTTACTTTTATTTTGTCGCCCTTCTTTAATTCGGTTATTGGTTTTGAACCTTTGAGCTTGATGTTTTCATCATTGTCTGGCGCTGCGATTTTTTCTGTCTTTTTTGGAGATAGCTTTCTTGGTTTTGCTTCGGCGTATTCTACGTCTTCATCGTCGGCAAAAGCGTCGTCGAGAGACATTCCTTTGTCTTCATCTTTCTTCTTTTTTGCCATGACCTTAAGAGAGATATTGGGTTTATAAAATTATTTGAGAAACTGTTAAATACCTAAAAGTTATTGTAAATGGTATGGAAACGATTCATACCTACCGTCATATTGTTGATGTTAAAATAGTGAACCTATTTGAAAGCGCAATTAAAGAAGTTCTTAAAAAACATGTTCCAAAAAAACTTGGATTTCTTGGTCTTGTGGCAAATTATGACAAAAAGGAACATCACGACATTGATCTTTTGATTTTTCCAGCGACTGATGTGAAAATTGGCGAAGTCTTGATTGAGTTAACTGAGCTTTACGCTGAAATTGAAAAAGAATTAAAGAAAGAACATGAGAGATACTATCTTGCTACGTGTACTAAGAAGGTTATGCAAGAGTTGGTCTATTATCTTGCCAGCATCGAGGAGGGGGCGCCTGGTCTTATTCCAGTTCATTCGCTGTTTTTCCCAGACCATAGAAGTTTTAAGAGGTTTAATCCAATTTCTTTTGAGAAGGAAGTTAAAAAGCATTTGATTCCTCTTTATGGCAATTTTGATGTAATCAAAAAAGTTAGAGTCTTGCCTCAAGAAAAATTAGAACCTTATTTCGTGATTCTTGATTTTGAAATGTCTGCTCGGATTAAGACATTTCCGAGGCATAATATCCGGGCCTCTGCGGAATCGCTTTTTTGTTATCTGAAGGACAAATATGGGCTTAATGTGATAAATAAGATTCCTTATGAAGTGAAGGAAATCGAAAAAGAGTTTGTAAGGTTGATGCGTATTCTTGATGAAAAGACTTATAATTAATCTAACCCCTGTAACTCTTGTTGAACATTATCTTCTTAATTTTGTTCTTTTCTGGGTCAAGTTCGACTAAGACGTTTGCGTTTTTACCGAAGCCGACGTTGATCACGGTTGTATTTTTTATTTTGTCTTTGCCGAAGTATTCGTGCATGTGCCCGCTTAAGCAGAGGAGAGGTTTGATTTTTTGGCAGAATTCGCGCGCGACGGTTGAGCCTAAATGTTTATTATGGGCTGGGGAGTTTTTGTTTTTGACTTTGTCTAATTTGGTGTTATGGGGGACGTTGTGTGAGATGAATACAATGGGTCCTTTAATCTTCCTTTTGAGTTCTCCTTTTAGTCTTTCCATGTAGGTTGAGTGTGTTCTTAGGATTTTTTCATATTGGCCTTTTTCGTATTTTATTCTTTTAGATTTTTTTCTTAGTTCTGGGTCTTCTGGACCGCTGCTTAAGCCGTAACCGATGAAGTTGGTTCCTTGGAATGTATGAAGTTTGAATTGGCAATCTTTGATGTTTTTTAGGCCACGGATGAGGCGAGGGTTCATGTTTTTGCCGAGCCAGTAATCGTAAAACGATTTTTCGTAATCGTAACTGCTCTTGTCAGGGTTTTTGATTCTTGTTTCTCCATAACTCTGATCCCAGTTACCTGGAACTACAAAAACTGGTTTGTTGAATGAATCTAGGTATCTTAGAATCTTTCTTCCTCCGATTAAAGAATCCCTGTCCAGCTTTTTTACATCCTTCTTTCCGATTTCCTTCTCTAAGAATGAGCTTAGCGAAATTTTTTCTTCAGATTTTTTTAGGAATTTTAACCATTTTTTTATATGGGGTCTAAATTTTTTGTCGTCGCACACGTCGCCTACTTGGACTATTGCGTCGAAGTCCTTGAAATGGATTTCTGGTTTGCGGCCGTGAAGATCGCCGATGACGAGGAGTTTCATCGGTAAATCAGGAGGGTAACATTTAAAAAACGTTCGTCCTAGATTATGCTATGGCCTTAGTTGTCAGAAAACCTAATTTGGATGATTTGAATGAAGAAGGAATTCCTAGAGACTTCGTTGATCTTCAAGAATACTGGAATTATGGCGTTCGGAGTCAGGAAGGAATGTTCAAGTTTATTCCTCGTAGGACTGAGATTTCTGTTGATGAAGTGAGAAATCTGTTTGTTCCAGCGATTAAGAACGGAAGGAGTGTGAACATGGTTGCTGAATTGGATGGGAAAGTTGTTGGGACGATCACTGTGATTTATGATGTTGCTGCGACGGAGTATGAACATCGGGCGCAGAGAACTTCTGGGGCAATAGGGGAAAGTGTCGATCCGCGGATTGGGGATTATTGTGAGGTTTTAGGTAGACTTTATGAAGGTTTGGAAGCTGAGCTCCGTGAAATTGGGAAGAAAGCTCTGGCGGTTTTTCCTGTTGAAGACAAAAGATCTTTAGAAGTTTTAACTTCTTTGGGACGTCGGGGTAGGGAGATTGATCATGGGCCTTACCATGCGGTTGGTCTATCTGGGAAGGGAATTGAGTTTGAGATAGGTTAGTTAGGTAACCGGTGCTTGTATTGGTCTGGACATAACTTCTCTATAAATATCTCTGGGTTTTTTTGGGGAATCTATGTCGTAGATTTCTGTGAATGCTATTGCGTGGCCTCTTTCTACCCAGAGCTCGAAAGCGTTATTCCATCCGATGTCTCGGCTTTGATATCTGCTTTCAACGTATTTAAAAAATTCTAAACACTTTAATTGTGTGAGGGTTTTATCGGTGAAGTCTGTTTGAAGTATTTTCTCTTTTAGACTGCATACGCCACCGTTATGGCAAGTGTTATCTCCAGGCGTCCGGATTTCTGAATGCCCGAAGTGCGTGAGGATTTCTCTTAGAGTGCAGTAACCTCTGTCTCTTTGACAGTTACTTCCTTCGCATACTTGATCGACTATTAATCTGTTGGGCATGTTACTCGAATAAGAAAAATTTTGTTTAATAAACCTTACGGATAGAACCTCGTCATCGTTCTCGGGTAGGGCATTGCGTCTTTGATTGTGTCGAGGCCGCAAATCCAGGAGATTACGCGTTCGACGCCCATGCCATAGCCGCCGTGCGGGACGGAGCCGTATCTTCTTGTGTCGAAATAGAATTCATAATCTTCTGGTTTTTCACCTTGGTTCTTTAGGTTTTGGGAAAGTTTTTCTATTGATTCTTCTCTTTGTGAAGCGCCGACAATTTCACCGTAGCCGTCTGGAGCAATCATATCGAATCCGAGGACGACTTTTCCTTCTTTTGGATGTTCTTCTGCTTCTTTCATGTAAAATGCCTTCACGTCCTTTGGATAATGCGTGACAATTATCGGAGTGTCATAGAGTTCTGAAAGTTTATCTTCTTCGATTGTTCTAAGATCTTTGCCCCAGGAAATTTTCATTTTCTTTTGTTCGAGAATTTTCAGCGCTTCAGTGTAGGTCATTCGTGGAAATCTTTTTTTCAGGATTGGTTTTAATTTAGAAGGGTTTCTTTCTAATATCTTTAATTCTTCTTCGTTTTTCTCTAAAACTTTTTTTACGATGTGTTTAATTAGTTCTTCTGCGTCGTCCTGAAGATAAGGAAATTTTTCCCAAGCGACTTCCATTTCGGCGTGCCAGAATTCCGTCAAATGGCGGGAGGTTTTAGATTTCTCGGCTCTAAATGACGGCTGAATTGTGAATATTTTTTCCAGACCAAAGATTCCCGGCTCAGCGTGGAGCTGCCAGGTCTGCGCTAAATGCAGCTTTTTGCCGAAGTAATCGACGTCGAAAAGAGTTGCTCCGCCTTCGCATTGCAGTCCGATTATTGAGGGCGTGTTAAACTCATAGAATCCTTTTTTGTGCCAGTGTTCTCTCATGGCGTCCAGAATTGTGTCGCGGATTTTCATAATCGCAGTCATCTTTCTTGACCTCAGCCACAAATGTCTTCTGTCGCCTAAGAGTTCTTCGTTTAGATCTTTGTTTATTGGGAATTCTATGCTTTCTCCGACGAGGTTGAATTTTTTGGCGTGGATTTCAAATCCGGAAGGTGCTCGGTCTTCTTTTTTTATTTCTCCTTCGATTTCAATTGATGCTTCAATTTGTAACTTGTCGATGTCAGACCATTGTTTTTTGAATTTTTCTTTTTCAAGGACGCATTGGATTATGTTTGTGCTGTCTCTTAGAACGATGAACTTCAGTTTGTTAGAGCCTCGCTCTCGGTAGACCCAACCTCTTATTGCTACTTCGCCTTTGCCTTGGTTCATGGCTTCTGTGATTGATAGGAATTTTGTTTTCATTTTATTTTGCTTTGTTAACGTTTAGTTCATCTAAAGTATCACACACGCCATAAAAAACCTTTCGGATTTCTTTTTTGTTCTTTGCTTTTGGAACAGAATCAAATTTAAGTTTCTTTTTGATAATTGAATTAAAGTTTTCGTTCATTATTTTTATTAAATTCTTTTCTGGGATGTTTGAATTGATAAAATCAGACCAGTAAAGGATTATGTAAGCAGGATCGTAGTAACTTGATCTTTGAAATTCTTTTGATGATAGGTCTTCGAATGAACCAAGTAAGAAAGAAGATTTAGAGATTATGTCTTTAACGTTTTCATCATCGAATAAGAACCATCCCCAGTCTCTTTCAATTTGCGGATAATTTGTGTAGAGCATGGTGTGGAAAGCCAAATCGTTTTTTTCGTAATTGGCAGCGAGGAGGGTTAGATTTTCATCAATTGGAAAACGAATTACTTTTCCGTTGTATTTTTTCAAGTAATTATCTACAGCATCGAATAAATTATGTATCTCTTTGTAAAAGTCAGAGGTTTTTGAAGTTGGCTTTTTTGTTATAATTGCGTCTATGTCGCTTTCGATGTTGCAAGAGCCGATTGTTCCGAAGGTAAGAATATGCTTTGTTTTTTTCAATTCTTGTTGTAAGAAATTTTTG